>CAZNBS010000113.1:0-15356 GCA_964570955.1 uncultured Burkholderiales bacterium
TATTGTCGGGCATGCAATGCCAATCATGTATCATCCGAGGTGAATTGACATAGGCAGCCGCACGCATCCTGCACGCGGTCGCTGCCACCCGGGTTTGCTTCATGCGCGTTGGCTTCGGCCGGTCGAACCGGCACTTGGTGGTGTGGGTCGCCCTGTTCCTGGCGATCTGCAATGCGGTGGCGCCGGACCTGCTGCGCATGGCTGCCGTCGCCCGGGGCGATCAGATCGTCGAGATCTGCACCGCGTTCGGCATCAAGCGTGTCGATTCCCGCTCATCTTCGGGCGAACCCGCGCCCGCTTCCACCGATATCGCGTGCGAGTTCTGCCTCGCGAGCCAGTCGCCCTGCGTGCCCCTCGTCGCACAAGACTACAGCGCGACGCCTGCATTCCATCCTGCGCCCTGCGCGCGCCTCCAGCAGCCGTTCATCGCGGTCCTCGCCCGGGTGTTTTCCGGGCCGCGCGGACCGCCCACCGCCGTCTGATCGCCCGCTGACCTCGTCCTGACGGCCGAGGCCGCCGGCGCCCCTGTCGAACCGCCCGCGCGGTTCCCCACTGGCAACTGTCCGCCACCCGGTCGCGATGCGACCGGTGCGGTGTCGTGCGCGCGCGTATGCGTCCGCACCGCGTGCAGGCAGGATGCCGCCCCGAAATGCTCTCGGACGTACGGCTCATGAACGAACGAATCGGCATCAGCACACTGAAAACCCGCATCTGCAGCAGCGCAATCGCCCTATCGCAGCTGGTCGGCACCGCTGTCGACGCGGCGGAACCCGCCGCAGTCACGCCGGAAGTCGTGGTCTCCTCGACGAGGATCGACTCGGCAAATGCCCCCACCATCCACCTGGAGGCCGAATCGCTGACCGCGCCGCCGCTGGTGACGCGCGACACCGCCAAGCTCCTGCAGGACATCCCCGGCGTTTCGCTGTCCGGCGCCGGCGGCATCTCCAGCCTCCCGGTCATCCACGGATTGTCGGACGACCGCAACCGCATCCGCATCGACGGCATGGACCTCATCTCGTCATGCGGCAACCACATGAACCCGCCGCTCTCGTATCTGGACCCCGACAGCGTCGGGACCATCGAGGCGTATACAGGCGCCATTCCGGTGAGTGTCGGCGGCGACAGCATCGGGAGCTCGGTGCTCCTGCGCTCGGCGCCGCCGCGCTTCGCAGAGGAGGCAGACAGACCCCTGGTGAGCGGCGAACTGGGCGCCTTCTACGGCTCGAACGGCAAAGCGCGTGGAGTGTCCGCGGCCGCCACGCTCGCCACACGGAGCGTGAGCCTCAACTACCGCGGGTCGGCGTCCGAGTCGGACAACTACAGGGCCGCCAGGGACTTCAAGCCCGATGCGCTCGCGCAGTGGACCGTCAGCGGTGATCACCTGATCGATGGAGACGAGGTCGGTTCCAGCGCCTACCGTGTGCAAAACCACGCACTGGGCATCGCCACCCGCGACGAGAACCAGCTGTTCTCCCTCGACGCCGCCATCCAGAACGTCCCGTTCCAGGGCTTCCCCAATCAGCACATGGACATGGTGGACAACGAGACCACGCGGTTCAACGTCGCCTACACGAGGACCCAGCGGTGGGGGAAGGTGTCGGGCCGCGTCTACCACGAGGAGACCGACCACGAGATGGACTTCGGCGAGGACAAGCTCTACTGGTACGGAATGGCGCACAACGTGGCGGGCATGCCGATGATCACGCACGGGCGTACCCTGGGCGCGAAGCTGGATGCCGAGGTCACCCTCCGCGAACGCGACATCCTGCGCCTCGGCGCGGAATACCAGCGCTACCGGCTCGACGACTACTGGCCGCCAGTGGCCAACTCGGCGATGATGTCGCCGGACACCTTCCAGAACATCAAGGATGGCGAGCGCGACCGCGTCGACGTCTATGCGGAGTGGGAAGCGCGCTGGCGCCCCGAATGGTCCACGCTCGCTGGCCTTCGCAGCAGCACGGTGCGCATGGATGCCGGCGCGGTGCAGGGCTACAACGCCAACCCGATGATGTACGGCAACGATGCCGCCGCATTCAATGCCGCCGACCGCGATGTGACCGACCACAACATCGACCTGTCGCTCATCGCCCGCTTCGCACCTTCTCCCACGCAGTCTTACGAGGCAGGCTATTCGCGCAAGACCCGATCGCCGAGTCTGTACGAACGCTACACCTGGTCCACGAACGGCATGGCGATGACCATGAACAACTGGGTCAACGACGGCAACGGCTACGTCGGAGATATCGAACTCGAGCCGGAGGTCGCACACACCGTCAGCGTTGCCGCCGACTTCCACGATGCGGACCGCAGGGCATGGCAGTTCAAGGCGATGGTCTACACCACGCGTGTACACGACTACATCGACGCGCGCTGCCTGGCGACCTGCCTGCCCGGACAATTCAACGCCTTGAAGCTGGAAAACGCGGATGCGCGTCTGTTCGGCATCGACCTGTCAGGTTTCGCCCCGCTCGGGCGCATCGAAAGGATCGGCGAATTCACCGGGCGCGCCATCGTGGCCTACGTGCACGGCGAGAACCTGGACACGGACGATGGCTTGTACAACATCATGCCCCTCAATGCGCGGCTGATCGTCGAGCACCGCCTCGCCGCGTGGACCACCAGTGCGGAGCTCGTGCTCGTCAGCGCCAAGGACGAGGGCTCCGACGTGCGCAACGAGATCGAGACCGGCGGATACGGACTGCTGCATCTGCGGACCCGCTATACCGCGAAGCACTTCCGCATCGACCTTGGCATCGACAACGTGTTCGACAAGTTCTACGCGCACCCGCTGGGCGGCGCCTACATCGGCCAGGGCGCGACGATGTCGCTGAACGGGGCGGGCACCCCCTACGGCATCGCGGTGCCGGGGATGGGCAGGTCGCTGTACATCGCCGGGACCGTGATGTTCTGACGCATGCCTTGCGTTTATTCCGCTGGCAGGCCTTGGCAACTGCGAGAGCGGAAACCTGGACCGTGCCCGACCCAGACCTCGACCGCAGGTCATGAAAATGAGCCATCATGAAGCCTCATGTCGCGCTTTTCCTGGCTATCGCCACTGCTTGTGTTCATAAGCTGAGGCGAGAGGTGCGGCAGATTCTGTCGCGGCCGGCATGCCTCCTTCCGCCCTTGCTATCGTGTGAGCAAACGCCTCCATGGAGGAGAATGCGATGCCGGGCAACGTTCAGGAGAAGAGAATGCTGCGCCACCTGACTTTACGTGCGAAGGCAGCTCGCGGCTATGTGACGGGCTGCGGGTGGCTGCTGGCAGCCGTGTTCGCCACCGTGCACGCGCAGCCGCTCGACGTCTCCGAGAAGGCGTTTCAGCTCGCACAGCGTGCGCCGAACGCCGCGCCGCCCGCGCCGAAGATGGACCCCGCCACCCTCGAGCTCCTGCTCGGCCAGATCGACGCCTTCGGATTCCATCTGCGCAATGACCCGGGCGGAGGCATGGTGTCGGTGATCGTCTATCCGATCGTGCTGTTTCGCAATGGGGATGCGCTGCAAGACATCGCTCGGCTCGATCCCGTTCACGTAGATCCATCGAGTCGCCGTGGCACGGCTTGGACACGCTGGCGGCGCAGCAACGGCAAGCTCGAAATCGAGGGCAAGGAAGGGTGGGAAGCGCTCGCCTTTCAGAAGACCTACTCGACGCTGCCTCCAGGCATGCGGCTCGATGGACGCTACCGCCCTGTCGCTGGCCGCGCCAGCGCCGGCAGCGCGGACTCGGAATCCGCGTGGTCGGAGTACCGATTCTTCGCTGACGGTCGCGTCATCCGCGCACAAGACGCCGGCGCCTCGTCAGAGGCGCAGGATGCGCCGGCCGCCTCCGTCAGCGTGACGCCGGAGCGCCGCGGTCGCTATCAGATCGAGGGCCTGGCGCTGCGCATCGTCTACGATGATGGCCGGGAGGAGCGCAGATTCCTCGTGACCGATCCCGCTCTGCCCCATAGCGCCATCTGGATCGATGGCGCTGCCCATGCGCGGCGGAAGCACTGACCGCTGCGCCCAGCCGCCTGCTGCGCCCTCGATGACGGAGCGCTACGCAGCCTTCGCCTGCTGCATCGCGCGCCACACCTTCTCCGGCGTGGCCGGCATCTCGATGTTCTGCACGCCCAGCGGGCGCAACGCGTCCATCAGCGCATTGATCACCGTCGGCGTCCCGCCCACCGTGCCCAGCTCGCCAACGCCCTTTGCACCGAGCGGATTGATCTTGCACGGCGTGGTTTCGTCGGTGAAGGTGTCAATGCTCGGCAAGTCGTCCGCGCGCGGCAGGCAGTAGTCCATCAGCGAGCCGCTGAGCAGTTGGCCGCTCTCGGGGTCGTACGCGGTGTTCTCCAGTAGCGCCTGACCCACCGCCTGGGCGATGCCGCCGTGCACCTGGCCCGCCACGATCATCGGGTTGATTACGCGGCCGACGTCGTCCATGGTGGTGTACTTCACGATCTGCGTCACACCGGTCTGCGGATCGACCTCGACCTCGCAGACGTGCGCACTATTCGGCCAGGACGGCCCGTCGACCTTCTGCACCGTCTTGATGGCGATGCGCTTCTCCGGCTGCTTCGCGGCGAGGTCGAACAGGCCAACGCTGAGATCCGTGCCCGCCACCTTGAAGCGGCCGTCCGCGTACTCGATGTCGCCGGCCGCGGCTTCCAGCGCATCGCTGGCCAACTCGCGACCCTTCTCGATCGTCTCCTTCGAAGCAGTCAGCATCGCCGAGCCGCCGATGTAGAGCGAGCGGCTGCCCATGCTGCCGATGCCCTGCGCCACGTCGCTGTCGCCCTGCACGATCTCGATGCGGTCGGGATCGATATCCAGCGTCTCCGAGAGGATCTGGATGTAGCTGGTCTCGATACCCTGCCCCATCGCCTGCATGGCCGTGTACACCTTCACCTTGCCGTCGGCCTCGACGTGCAGGTCGATGGTCTCCTCGTGCACCACGCCGGTCCACTCCAGGAAGGTAGAGAGCGCACGTCCGCGCCGCTTGCCGCGTGCGGCGGAGTCCTGCTTGCGTTTGTCGTAGCCCTTCCAGTCCGCCGCCTCGAGAATGCGATCCAGCACGAGTGGAAAGTTGCCGCTGTCGAATTTCTCGCCCATCGGCGTCGTGTACGGCATCTGCCGCGGCTGGATCAGGTTGCGCCGGCGCAGTTCGGCGGGGTCCATCTTCATCTCGGCGGCGGCCTGATCCATCAGCCGTTCGAGCAGGTAGATCGCCTCCGGACGTCCCGCACCGCGATACGCGGAGACGATGTTGGTGTTGCTCAGGTAGGCGCGCGCCTTCAGGTGCAGCGCGGGAATGTGATAGACGCCGGTGATGACCTTCGGCCCGACGGCCACCACGATCACCGCGCCGGGCCCGTACCCGTACGCACCGATGTTGCCCATGATGTCGACGCGGAAGCCGAGGATCTTGCCGTCGGCGTCGAAGGCCATCTCGGCCTCGTTGGTCTGGTCGCGTCCGTGCGAGCTGGCCAGGAACTCCTCGCTGCGCGTGGCACGCCAGTGCACGGGACGGCCGAGCTTGCGCGCGGCATACACACACACTGCGTCCTCGGCGTAGAGCATCGTCTTCATGCCGAAACCGCCGCCGACGTCCCCCACGCGCACGCGCACCTGCTCGGCGGGCACCTTGAAGATCGCGTCCGCAAGGGTCTTCTGCAGCCCGGCCGGGTTCTGGCAGCTGGTGATGAGCAGCAGGCGGCCGCTCTTCTGATCGTAGTCGCCGATGCTTCCACGTGGCTCCATGCTCACCGGCACCAGACGCTGGTTGTGGAAGCGGATCCTGCTGACGTGCTTCGCCCTGGCGAAGCCCGCGTCGGTCTCGTCCTTCTTGCCGAACTCGGTCTGCGCGGCAACGTTCCCCGGCGCATCGGCCCAAAGCTGCGGCGCGTCCGCCGCCATCGCCTGCTCGATGGTCACCACCACTGGCAATTCCTCGTAGTCGACCATCACCTGCTCGACCGCGTCGAGCGCCTCCTGGCGCGTGTTGGCCACCACCGCGGCCACCGCCTCGCCGACGAAACGCACCTCATCCACTGCCAGCGCATAGTACGGCGGCGCGGCCATCGGCTTGCCCGCCGCATTGACCAGTCCAGGGTTGATCGGAAAATGGCCGATGCCCTCGGCCTTCATCAGCTCGCCGGTGAACACGCCCAGGACGCCGGGTGCGGTACTGGCGCCAGACGTGTCGATGGCGACGATGCGCGCGTGGGCGTGCGGCGAGCGCACGAAGGCGACGTGCGCCTGGTTCGGCAGGCTCATGTCGTCCACGTACTGTCCCGTGCCGGTCAGCAGACGTTGGTCTTCGCGGCGGGTGATGGCCTGGCCGATGCCGAACTTGGTCATGATGCGTCCTCTGTCTGTCGGTCGAGGGTATTCGAAGGTGAGGATTCTACGGCAGGCGATCTACGCCGTCGCGCGGACGCTGCAACCCATCCTGCGCAGTACCGGCGTGCCGCGACGTTCGCATCCCCCTGTACCATGTACGACCGAGGTCGAAATGCGATCCCGACCCGAGACGCGAGGAGACGCAAGTGAGTGAACTACCAGGGACTGCCGCCAGCGGCGCCGAGGCGGGCGCCCTCGGCACGTTCGGACGTCTCCTGCGCCTGCTCAGCCAGCTCTCGGCGGTGTTCGGGGGCGTCGTGTTCGTCGGGCTGGTCGCGATGTCGATCGTCTCGATCGTCGGCCGGAAGGTGGCATCGGCCCCTGTTCCCGGGGACGTCGAACTGCTGCAGCTGTGCGCAGCCTTCGCCTCGGCCTCTTTCTTCGCCTGGTGCCATCTGAATCATGGCGACGTCAAGGTCGACTTCTTCACCAATCGTCTCGGACCACGCGCGATCGCCACCCTCGACGCCCTGGGCTCGCTGCTCGTGGGCCTGTTCGGTGCGTTGATCGCCTGGCGATCCTTGGTGGGCGCACTCTCGGTCAAGGAAGCGGGCGAGATTACCGCGATCCTGGGCTGGCCGGTCTGGATCGGCCAGATGCTCATGATCCCCGGATTCGTGCTGCTGGCGCTGACGGGTTTCTACATGGCGGTCCACCACCTGCGCGGCAGCCTGCATCCCGCGCGGGGCCACCTCTGAACCATGCAGACCGGCTTCACGATGTTCGCCATTCTGATGGCGCTGCTGGTGATCAGAGTACCGATCGGCATCGCGATGTTCTGCGTCGGCGCGGGCGGCTATTTCTACCTGACGGACTTCGAGACGCTGCCGCTGCTGAGCTCGCTCAAGACGCTCGCCTATGCCCGGTTGTCGAACTACGATCTGGTGGTCATCCCTTTGTTCCTGCTCATGGGGCAGTTCGCGACGCACGGCGGGCTGAGCCGCGCGTTGTTCCGCTTCGTGAGCGATTTCCTCGGCCATCTGCGCGGCGGTATCGCGATGGCGTCGATCGGCGCCTGTGCGGGCTTCGGTGCCATCTGCGGCTCCTCGCTTGCCACCGCAGCGACCATGGGGCAAGTCGCGCTTCCCGAACTGCGCCGCCTGCGCTACTCGGGAAGCCTGGCGACCGGCACGCTGGCAGCCGGTGGCACGCTCGGTATCCTGATCCCGCCATCGGTGCCGCTGGTGATCTATGCCATCCTCACGCAGGAGTCGATCGGCAAGCTGTTCGTCGCTGCCGTCATTCCCGGCCTGCTGGCGATGATCGGCTACATGATCGTGGTGCAGGTCATCGTGCGCTGGAAGCCCGAGAGTGGCCCTGCGGGGGCACGGACTGCCTGGTCCGAGCGACTGCGCGCGCTGCTGGCCGTGCTACCCGTACTGCTGGTGTTCTTGGTGGTGATCGTCGGGATCTACGGCGGCTGGGCCAATCCGACCGAAGCGGCGGCCATCGGTGCCGCGGCCTGCGGCCTGCTGGCGGTCACGCTCGGCGGGATGCGCGGGCGAGGCCTGCTCGACAGTATGCTCGGCACGGCGCAGGCCACGGCCATGATTTATCTCGTCCTGCTCGGCGCGGACATGCTGAACACGGCGCTCGCGCTCTCGCAGATGCCTGCCGAGCTGGCTGCGTGGGTGCAGGGGAGCGCGCTGTCGCCGCTGCTGGTGATGGCGGCCATCCTGCTCATCTACATCTTTCTCGGCTGCGTCATGGACGCGCTGGCGATGATCCTGCTCACCATCCCCATCTTCTATCCGCTGGTGATGGGCCTGGAGTTCTGGGGGTTGACGGATACCGAGAAATCCATCTGGTTCGGCATCCTGGCGCTGATGGTGGTAGAAATCGGACTCATCCACCCGCCCGTGGGCATGAACGTCTACATCATCAACCGACTGGCCAAGGATGTCCCGCTGGTCGAGACGTTCAAGGGCGTGGTGCCCTTCCTGGCCGCTGACCTGCTGCGCATCGTGCTGCTGCTGTTCTTTCCCGGCATCGCGCTGTGGCTGGTCCGGGTGACCGGAGGATGATCGGACATACGGAGGAGCCGCAGTGAAACGCAAGCTGATCGCCGCGCTGGTCGCGCTCGTGGCGCCCATGGCCACGACGGCGCACGCCCAGACCGTCACGCTCAAGGTGCACCACTTCCTGCCGGCCACGTCGAACGCGCACCGCAACGTCATCGCGCCCTGGTGCGCCAAGGTGGCCGCGGAATCGGGCGGGCGCCTCAAATGCCAGATCTATCCGGCGATGCAGCTGGGCGGCACGCCCGGCCAGCTGATCGATCAGGCACGCGACGGCGTCGCCGACATCGTCTGGACCGTTCCCACCTACGCCGCCGGCCGCTTCACCAAATCAGAGGTGTTCGAGCTGCCGTTCATGGTGCACAGTGCAAAGGGCGGAAGCCAGGCCCTGTGGACCTACGTGCAGAAGCACGCGTTGGACGAGTTCAAGGGCACGCACCCGATCTTCCTGCATGTGCACGATGGCTCTGCCCTGCACCTGGCGCGCAAGCCGGTGAAGACGCTCGAGGATCTGAGGGGCCTGAAAGTGCGGGCTGCCACCCGGATCAACGCCCGCATGCTCGGCGCACTGGGCGCCACCCCGGTCCAGATGCCGCTGCCGCAGGTACCCGAGTCCCTGTCGAAGAACGTGATCGACGGGGCGATGGTGCCGTGGGAAGGCGTGCCGGCCATCAAGCTGCAGGAGATCACGAAGTATTCGGTGGACGTCCCTGCCGGTGCCTCGCACTTCTCCAACACCATCTTCGCCTTCGTAATGAACCAGGCCAAGTACGGCAACCTGCCGGCCGATCTGCGTAAGGTCATCGATGCCAACAGCGGGCTGCATGCCTCGGCCTGGGCAGGCGAGAAAGGCTTCGACGCCGCTGCCGAGCCGCACCGCAAGCTCGCGCGCGATCGCGGCAACTCCATCGTCACGCTCGGCAAGTCCGAGTACGAGCGCTGGGTGCAGGCGACGGTGAAGGTGGACGACGACTGGATCCTGGACGTCGCCAAGAAGGGTGGCGACGGGCGTAAGCTGCTAGACGATGCGCGTGCGCTGATCAGCCAGTACGAGAAATAGGCGCTGGGAATGGGGAGGCATCGAAGCGACATGAAGAGTCCGATCGAATCGACATCCGGGACAACGGGTTTGGTGTACGAGCCTTATCGTAGCTCCCCGCAGCGCGCCCCCCAGCAGCCGCTGGTTCCCCTCGCAATCGGCGACGAGGAACGGCGCGTCGCCGTGTTCCCGCAATCGCTATTACGCCCCAATGACGCCGACCTGACCCGCCAGTCGAACGGCGAACCCATCGGCGAGCGCATCGTCGTGGCCGGTCGCGTCACGGACGAGGACGGACGGCCCGTGCGCAACGCGCTCGTGGAGGTCTGGCAGTGCAACGCCGCCGGCCGCTACCACCATTGGCGGGATCGGCACGACGCACCGCTCGACCCGCACTTCCACGGTTTCGGCAAGATGCTCACTGACGACGACGGGCACTACCGTTTCCTGAGCATCAAGCCGGCGCCGTATCCGTGGGGCAATCACAGCAATGCCTGGCGTCCCGCCCACATCCACTTCTCCCTGTTCGGCAACGCCTATGCGCAGCGCCTGATCACGCAGATGTACTTCCCGGGCGACCCGCTCATCCCGTTCGATCCGATCTACAACAGCGTGCCGGAGCCGGCGCGCGAGCGACTGCTGTCGGCGTTCTCGACGGATATCACGATCGAAGGCGTCGCGCTCGGCTATCGCTTCGACATCGTCCTGCGCGGCGGCAAGGCCACGCCGTTCGGCGTGTGAGGCACGCACGATGAGCAGACTGACCCCCTCGCAGACCATCGGTCCGTTCTTCCACGAAGGACTGAAGTGGGCAATCGAGCCCGTCACCGGCATCCGCGGCGCAGTGCGCGTCGGCGGACGGGTGCTGGACCGCGACGCGCTGCCGGTCAACGACGCGCTGATCGAGGTGTGGCAGCCGGCGTGGGAGATCGGTCCGCGCCTGCAGCGTGCCATGAGCGACGACGCAGGCCGCTTCGCGTTCCTCATGCCGTTGCCAGAGCACGGCCAGGGCCATGCGAACGTGACCGTGTTCGCGCGCGGGCTGCTGCGAGGACTGTTCACGCGCGCCTACCTGCACGCGCGCGACGATGAATCCGCAATCGAGCTTCCCGCCGGCATTCCCACGAGCCGCCGCGCGACGCTCCTGCCACGACGCGTCGCAAATGCCTACGCCTGGGACATCCGCCTGCGGGGCGAGAACGAGACCGTCTTCTTCGAGCTGTGACGATGCCGGCTGCCCGATGCGCGCGCGTGCCGGTCGGCAGGGCAGGGTTGCCATGCCGTCGCTAGCCCTGCTGCGCATCATCGGCATCTTCGTCCTGGCGCACATCGCCTTCGTCGGCGCGCGGTTGACCGGCATGCTATACGCGCTCGCCAACGACGCCTCGACGTTTACCGTCGGCGTGATCGTCGCCCTGTTCTCGCTCATCCCGATGCTGATCGCGGTACACGCCGGCCGCTGGCTGGACGCCGTGGGGGCGTGGCGTCCGCTACTGGCGGGCGTGTCGATGATGCTCGGCGGCCTGCTGCTGCCTGCGCTGTTTCCTTATGCGACCGCGGACCTGGCGCCGCTGCTCGTGTGCTCCTGTCTGGTCGGGACCGGCTCCACCATCGCGCTGCTGGCGGTGCAAAAGGTCGTGGGAGAGCGCGCCGACCCGAACAATCGCGCCGCGGCCTTCTCGTGGCTCGCGCTCGGCGCATCGGTGTCCGGGTTCATCGGGCCCGTTGCGAGCGGGGCACTGATCGACGTCGTCGGCCACCGCGGTACCTACGGCGTGCTGATCGCGGTGATGCTCAGTGCACTGTGGCTGCTGCGCGCCAACCGTGATCTGCTCAGCGTGCATCGCGGCAAGGAGCATCCGGCCGAGCCGATGCATCCGCTCGAACTGCTACGCCACACCGAGCTGCGGCGTGTGATGATCGCCACCGCGCTGGTATCGATGTCGTGGGACCTGCAGAGCTTCGTGATCCCGGTACACGGTTCCAAGGTCGGGCTCTCGGCCTCGCAGATCGGCCTGGTGATGGGCAGCTTCGCGCTCGCCACCTTCGCAATCCGGCTGGCCATGCCACAGCTCACGCGCCGCTTCTCGGAGTGGCAGGTGCTGATCTACACCTTGTTCAGTGCGGCGTTCGCGTTCGCGCTATTCCCGTTCTTCGCCGCGCTCGCACCGCTGATGATCATGGCCTTTCTGCTCGGGCTCGGCCTCGGCGCAGCACAGCCGAACATCATGTCGCTGGTGCACTCGCGATCTCCGCCCGGCCGCATAGGCGAGGCGCTGGGACTGCGATCGACCATCATCAACAGCAATCAGGTTGTCCTGCCGCTGGTCTTCGGCGCGTTCGGCGCGGTGCTCGGCGCCTCGGCCATGTTCTGGTCGATGGCGGCCATTGCAGCGCTTGGGGGCGGCGCGGGCGTGCGCTGGGGCATGCACCGGCAACCGCGACACGGCCATGCGCCGGCGCAGAAAGCGGAGGAACGGCGGTGAGCGGGGATCTCTGGCATTGGCCGGCGGCGGGTGTCGCGCCGTTGCTCTCCGATGCGGGATTCGTGGCGGCCATGCTGCGCGTCGAGGTGACGCTGGCCCGTGTACAGGCGAGGCTCGGCCTGATTCCACTCGATGCCGCGGAAGCGATCGCGCTCGCAGCGGCGGATTTCGCGCCGGAGCTCGGTCGATTCGCGCGCGACGCCGCGCACGCCGGCTCGCCAGCGATCCCGTTCGTCGAGGCACTGACCGCGCACGTGGCGACACGTGATGCGTCGGCCGCGGGCTGGGTGCATCAGGGCGCCACCAGCCAGGATGTCGTCGATACGGCGCTGGCCCTGTGTTTGCGGCCCGCGATGGCCGCGATCGATCAGGCGCTCGCACGCGCCGAGGCAGCCGCCGTCGCATTGAGCGCCCGCCACGCGGCGGTTCCCGTACTGGCGCGCACGCTGATGCAGCCGGCCGGTGTCGTCACCATCGGCTTCAAGACCGCCCACTGGGCGTGCGCGCTCTCGCACGTGCGCCAGCGGCTGGCACGCTCAACCGACCAGGGACTGTGCGTGAGCCTGGGCGGCGCCACCGGCGCGCTGGCCGCGTACGCAGACGCAGGCGAGCGACTGCGCGCGGCACTCGCATCGGAGCTGGGGCTGCGCGATCCCATGGCCTCCTGGCACACGCGGCGGGAGGGCCTGGTGGGCTGCGCCGCCGATGCAGGGCTCGCGGGTGGCGCAATGCGCAAGATCGCCCGCGACCTTGCGCTGATGATGCAGGCCGACACCGGCGAAGCCCAGGAACCGGCCGCGGCGGGGCGCGGCGGCTCCACCGCGATGCCACACAAGCGCAATCCCGTGCTGTGCCTGCGCGTGCTCGCCTGCCTGCAGCCGGTGTCGGGCATCGTGGCCGCCTTGATGGACGGCATGGCACAGGAGCACGAACGTGGACTCGGCACCTGGCAGTCGGAGCTGGGCCTGTGCCGGGACCTGGTCGAGAACGTCCACGCGGCCGCGGCGGCGCTCGCCGAACTCCTCGAGGGCGTGCGTTTCGACCCCCGGCAGTGCCGGGAGAACATCGAGGCGACGCACGGCCTGATCTTCTCCGAGCCGCTCGCCGCGCTTCTTGCACCTGCGCTGGGACGGGCGGCGGCGCAGGCACTCGTCGGCGAGTGGTGCGCGGAAGCCGCCTCGAGCGGCCGCCATCTGCGTGAGGTCGTCGTGCAGCGCCTCGCCGAACGTTCCGGGCTGACACTGAGCGCGGCGCAGATCGGTCAGGCATTCGACGCCGATCACGCCGCAGCCCCCGCAGTGCGTCAGGCGCGCGCGCTGGTCGAGTGGATTGGTGCACCTCAGCCGGGAACGGTAAACTAGGCGCGAATCCTCGCCGAGAGACCCGACCATGCCCGTGAAGCTTTCGATGACCGTCAACGGCAAGCCGATCAGCGCCGCGGTCGAGCCGCGTACGCTGTTGGTGGACTTCATCCGCGACCAGCTGCAATTGACCGGTACGCACATCGGCTGCGACACGGCGCAGTGCGGCGCCTGTACCATCCACGTGAACGGCAACGCGGTGAAGAGCTGCAACATGCTCGCCCTGCAGGCGGAGGGCGCGGCGATCACCACCATCGAGGGCATCACCGCGCCGGACGGTTCACTGCATCCGATGCAGGCGGCGTTCCGCGATCATCACGGCCTTCAGTGCGGCTACTGCACGCCGGGAATGGTGCTGAGCGCGATCGATCTGGTGAAGCGCCATCCCGATCCCGACGAGGCAACCATCCGCGCCGAACTCGATGGCAACCTGTGCCGCTGCACCGGCTATCACGGCATCGTCAAGGCGGTGGCGGCCGGTGCCAAGTCGATGGGCTGACCACGACACGATCCAGGAGCGACGATGTACCCGTTCAACTATCACAAGGCCTCGAGCGTGGCCGATGCGGCCGCGAAGCTGGCGGCTAACGGCGAGGCGAAACTGCTCGCCGGGGGACAGACTCTGATCGCTGCGATGAAGATGCGCCTGGCCGCGCCGACCGATCTCATCGACCTGCGGGGCGTCGGCGAGATGCGCGGCATTCGCATCGAGGGTGGCAATGTGGTCGTGGGCGCCATGACCACGCACGCGGAGGTGGCCGCATCGAAGGACGTGCGGCAATCGATTCCGGCGCTCGCCGCGCTGGCCGAGGGGATCGGCGACCGCATGGTGCGCAACATGGGCACGCTGGGTGGTTCGATCGCCAACGCCGACCCGGCGGCGGACTATCCAGCCGGCGTGCTCGCGTTGGGCGCAACGGTGGTCACGGACCGGCGCAGCATCGCCGCGGATGACTTCTTCAAGGGCATGTACGACACGGCGCTGCAACCGGGAGAAATCATCACCCGCGTCGCATTTCCGATTCCGCAGAAGTGCGGCTATGCCAAGTTCGCCAACCCGGCCTCGCGCTACGCGATGGTCGGCGTGTTCGTCGCGCAGATCGGCTCGGGCGTGCGCGTGGCGGTCACCGGCGCCGCACCAAGCGTGTTTCGCGTGCCGGAGATGGAGCAGGCACTGTCCAAGACGTTCACCCCGGATGCGGTGGCGAACGTGAAGGTGTCTTCCGCCGACTTCAACAGCGACATGCATGGCAGCGCGGAGTACCGCGCCCATCTGGTGACGGTGATGGCCAAGCGTGCCGTGGCTGCCGCACTCGGACGATAGCGCGGTTCGACGCAGGGAGCGCGAAGGGCGCAAAGGGATTCGCGACTCAGGGGAGCGCTGCGGGCGAGCGCTTCCCGCAATGCCCGCGCTCAGTATGCAACGCAAGCACTTCTCCTCTGGTGTCTGTGGCCTTTGCGGTTGACGCTTTGACACGTTCCATGCCCGAACACACCATCCCAGCCTCCATCGACGACACGATTGCCCTGCTCGCGGGTGGCGACTACATCGCCGAGCGCAAGCTGGCCACGGCGGTCTTTCTCGCGCTGCGCATGGGGCGTCCCCTGTTCCTCGAGGGCGAGGCCGGCGTGGGCAAGACCGAGATTGCGAAGGTGCTGGCCGCGACGCTCGGCCGCGAGCTGATCCGCCTGCAGTGCTACGAGGGGCTGGACATCGCCTCGGCAGTGTACGAGTGGAACTACCCGCGCCAGATGATCGAGATCCGACTGGCAGAAGCCGCGGGCACCGCCTCGCGCGAAGCGCTGGCGCAGGATCTGTTCTCGGAGCGTTTCCTCATCCGCCGGCCGCTGCTGCAGGCACTGCAGGGTGGCGCCGGCGCCGCACCCGTGCTGCTGATCGACGAACTCGATCGCACCGACGAGCCGTTTGAGGCCTACCTGCTGGAGATGCTGTCCGACTTCCAGGTGACCATCCCAGAGATCGGCACGATCAAGGCGGACGCCACGCCGATCGTGGTGATGACCTCGAACCGCACGCGCGAAATCCACGATGCGGTGAAGCGCCGCTG
>CAZNBS010000114.1:0-15310 GCA_964570955.1 uncultured Burkholderiales bacterium
ACATCGTGCGGCTCGGGCGGCGGCGCGTTGTCGGCGTAGCGGCGGATGTTGAGGTTGAACTCGCTCTTCGCCAGCTCATCGACCGGGACGATCGTCGCGAAGCCCGGGATGTCCGCGTACTGGTCGTACGCGCTGACGACCTTCTCGACGTGCTCGGGGTCGAGGTAGTTCTGTGCACGCCCCGCGCGGAACTCGGCGTCGGCGTTGATGAAGAGCACCTTGCCCTGGCGCTCCTTCGGCTTCGCGCCCTTGGCGCGCAGCACGAGGATGCAGGCGGGGATGCCGGTGCCGTAGAAGAGGTTCGGCGCGAGGCCGATCACGGCGTCGAGCAGGTCGTCCCGGATGATGCCGGAGCGGATCTGGCGCTCGGCCCCGCCCCTGAACAGGACGCCGTGCGGCATGACCGTGCAGACGGTGCCGCCGGGGCGCAGCACGGCGAGCATGTGCTGCACGAACATCAGATCGGCCTTCTTGCCGGTCTCGGGGCAGAAGCCGTACGAAAAGCGCTCGGGGAAAGGAAGGCCGTCGGCGGAGTAGTTCTGGGAGAAGGGCGGATTCGTGATGACGCGGTCGAAGCGCATCAGCTCGCCGCCCTCGCGGTGGCCCGGGTCTTCGAGCGTGCCGTCGTCGTTGTTCTCCAGCTCGGCGTCGGGGATGCCGTGCAGCAGCATGTTCATCTTGGAGATGGACCACACGCCGCCGTTCTGCTCCTGGCCGTAGAGGCGCAGGTTCCTCGGGTCGCCGCCGTGCTCGGCAACGTGCTCCTTCGAGAGGATCAACATGCCGCCCGAGCCCGAGCAGGGGTCGTAGACGCGCATCCCCTCCTCGGGCTTGGCGAGGCGGACCATCATCCGCACGACCGAGCGCGGCGTGTAGAACTCGCCGCCCTTCTTGCCCGCCGAGTCGGCGAACTCGCCGATGAGGTACTCGTACGCCGCGCCAAGGAGGTCAGGGAACTCGAAGTCCTCGTTGCGGAGCCGGACCCTGTTGAAGTGGTCGATGAGCTGCCGGAGCTTCTTGTCCGGCATCGTCGTCTTGCCGACCTTGCGCGTGAAGTCGATGTGGCCGACGACGCCTTCGAGGCCAGTGTTCTCTTCTTCCAGCGCCGAGAGCGCCTT
The DNA here is from genome assembly GCA_964570955.1 of uncultured Burkholderiales bacterium. Lineage (GTDB taxonomy): Bacteria > Pseudomonadota > Gammaproteobacteria > Burkholderiales > SHXO01 > SHXO01. The sequence continues at coordinate 1,119 of CAZNBS010000114.1, forward strand.
GTTGAGCCCGCTGCCGATGCCCTTGTGCAGCTCGTCGCGGATGTGGTCCCAGCGGGCGAGTGGCGGAACGAAGAAAGCGTTCTCGTAGTAGTTTGCCGACTCGGCACGCTTCTCTGCCTCGGCTTGGCTGCGCCCCTTGCCTCGCTGCTCGCCGATGATCCGCTCGCGCTGCGCTCCAAACTCGTCAGAGCACCGCTTCAGGAACAGCATCCCGAAGATGTACTCCTTGAACTCCGAGGCATCCAGCTTGCCACGCAGGATGTCAGCGGCGGCGAAGAGGTGTCGTTCGAGCTGGGCGAGTGTGAGCTTTGCCATCGGTCAGCCGGAAGTGGGAATGCACTGTGGCCGCGGTGAGTGGACCTGATGAGGCTTCTCGTACGCCGCGCTCATCTGGTGCGGCAGCGGCCGGATCAGCGAGCTGCTAACCGCGACGTACGGATCGAAGAGCCACGCCAGGTGGATCCGATTTGCCTCGCTGACCAGGCGTAGGAGGTCTCCGTCACCGTCGAATGACCAACGACGAGCGGAGGATGCAAGTTCGAGCGACGGCTCCTCGTCCCGGTACAGCAGCCGCTCGCCGAGCACGCCCTCGGGTGTGCGGTAGATGGCCTTTATCGCCTGCTCCCCGACCCACGAGACAGCCTCGATCGTGACGACGGAGGATGGGACAACGCCGCGGACTTGAGCGCCCTGTTGGATCTCTTCGAGTCGTAGCATCGACACTGCTCGCGCTCCGTCGGAGGAGGCGGCCGGGGCGGGGCATCGGGGTGGGACGATGCGCCTGCTGCGACGGGGTTCCGATTCCCGATCGAGGAGCGTTCGGCGAGTAGAGCCGGAGGCTCGCGTTGGATCCAGAACGAGTTCGTGGACCGCCTGGTCAGTCGGTCCCCACGATGCCTCGTACATCGAAGCCGGACAGCAGTTCGTGGAAGTGCGCCTGCTGCCCGCTACCGGGGAAGGGCACGAGCTGATCCTGCACAACCGGTACCCGGGCACTCAGCATTGCCTCGCCTGCACCGCGCCAGACAGAGGCGGAGACGAGGAGCACGTTGGCAGGGTTCAGCGCGTGAACTCGCCTGACCAGTTCGTCGGCGTGTTGTTCGACGATCCGGATCTTGGCGCGGGGCTTCGCACCTGCAGGCATCGGGTCCTCCACGGCATCGATCAGGAAGCAGCCGTCGTCGCGGAACTGCGCCAGCCAGAACGGCTTCCGAATCCTCTCCTGCTTCGTTGATCCGAAGTCGTGGTACAGGGCGCGCATCGTCTGCACCCAGAGGCCGTCCTGACGAGGTACGTGCTCGAAGTAGAAGTACCGATCCGGCGCGGCAGGCGGTGCCTCCGCGATGATGAGCAAGCGGACTTGCCTAGGCTTGTACTTTCGAGCAGCACCCGTCCTGGTCTGCCTTCCATCTGATGTGCCGTCCACGGTCGCGACCGAGGTTTGTGAAACCGTTCAGCTTGGTGGGCTCCGCCGAGTCGGGCTGAACCACGGATGCGCAGCCGAGATGTCCGGTAGGAGGCGCGGGCAGAAGCCGCGGTTCCAGATGCGCAGATCCGAGATGCCGGACGATCCAACGAGATTCGCGTTGTACGACGGCTTGTGGGCCCAGACCAGCAGCCGTTCGACGTCGTGTTGGTGTTTCCGCGCGTATCGCGGAATCGACGCAGCGAGCACCTCAACCTCCCACTCGTCCTTCAGCCACTTCTCGTGCTGCAAGCACCTCGCATGCAGGCTTGCGCACTTTCCGATGTACAGAAGCGCACGAGGTCCGTAGACCGCGCTCCAAGCGAGAATCGCGTACACACCCGGCCCACGTAACGAATCGAGATCCTGCGCAGTCGCGGGTAGCTGAGGCACGAGCCTCTTCCTGTGCCACGCGAATGGGCCATGCCACTCCAGCTCGACGAAGCGGAACTTGCTGTCAGGCTGCTTACTCATCGGGTGGCTTGGCGAAATACTCCATGATGCCACGGCGCACATGGGCAAGGGTCTCCGGAGCTGGAACACACGGCAGCCTCCCTGCACGTAGCTCGGCAATCTCAGGCGTCACGTCTGCGAAGCTCTCCGCCACGACGAGCCACACGCAGTCGCCTGGTCGGGGCTCGTACTTCCGCAGCATTCCGTACTTGAACGCCAACACGTCCGATGCCCCCCACCAAGGGAACCACTCGACGTCCCCGTTGGCTCGCCGAGCGAGCAACCAGCCGTTGTCCTGGGGTTCGAACGGTGGAAAGTCAGTATGCGGGAGGGGAACGATGTTGATGCGCACCGCAGATGGTCGCTGGGGAGCCCAAGCCCGTTGAGCAGGCTCGGGTCTGAGAGTTGCCGATAGGAAGCCTACTGGTTGCGCGACACCCTTCGCACCACCTGCTCGTGCAAGCTGAGCAAGTACTGGCTCAAGCTGATCCCCAGCGCCGCCGCCGCCGCCTGCATCGAGGCCTTCTGGTCAGGCGAGACCCGTAGCCGCACGACCTCCGACTTCCGTGCAGCCTTCCCGAGGCTGTCGACGTCGAGGGTGCGGAGCGCGGATCGGAGTCGCCGTTGCTTCTTGGACTTGGAGCGGGTGGTCATGCAGCGACGGGAAGTCGCTTCACGATCGCACGCACGGTCTTCGCAGTCCACGTCCCGCCGAGCTTCGATTGCGTTCCGGCATCCCGCAGGCGAGTCGCGATGGCCCAGTAGGACACACCCTGGTTCCGCAGCTCCCGGATCCAGTCGATCACCCGTAACTCGTCGGCGTTGGGCGCCAGGGCACTTCCGTCCTCGGTGAAGTCGTACCCGAACGGCGGGAATCTGCTGGTCCTTCGCCCCTGCCGCGCCAGGTGCTCAAGAGCTGCCTGCGTTCGTTCGGACACCAGGTCTCGCTCGAACTCCCCCAGGGACGACAGCAGCCGGAAGAACAACCGCCCGCTTGCCGACGTTGTATCGATGCGTTCGGTCAGGGAGATCAGATCTGCCCCGGCACGGGCCAGCCGGTCGCTGATCGAGATGGCGTCCAACGTGCTCCGGGCCAACCGGCTCAAGCTGTAGACGACAAGGGGACCCTTGACCTTGCAGGCGTGCCGCAGTGCCTCCTGGAGTGCAGGACGCGTGTCCATCCGGGCGCCGCTGATGCCGGCATCGACGTAAACCTCCACGAGTTGGTGGTCGTGAAGTTGGGCCCAAGCTCGGAGCTTGGTCGCCTGGGCTTCCAAGCCCACACCGTGGTCGGCCTGACCCATGGACGAAACCCGGCAGTACCCGACGGCCTTCATGTAGCTACAAGGTGTAGCTTCAGGGACCTCGATGGCAAGAAACTTCGTACCCATCCGACCGGTTGGGTACGGACCACCGCCCCCGACCGGCGCCCTGGCCTACCGGATCCGAGCGAACTCCGGGATCAACGTCTCGGGTCTGACGCCGTAGGCGAGGCACAGGTCGAGCAGCTCGACCGCGTCGATTCTTCGCGCACCGGTTTCACAGCGCGAGACCCTGGATTGGGTCCACCGCAACTTGCGGGCCGCCTGCGCCTGCGACAGTCCGGCCGCCGCCCGAGCCGCGCGGAGGCGCTTGATGAACAGCCGGTACCTGCGCTCGTGGAGCCCCATCGTCCGTCGACCCGACCGACGAAGCGGTTCTCGTCGTCAGGCACGGCGACGCTAGGAACGCCGTACGGGCCATGCAGAATGTGCATAAGCTTCCGGGTGACCCAGGACGGCTTCGAGGCCGTCCGCTCGCCACTACGCAGCAGGAATCCCATGACCGAGCCCGAGCTGTTGGAGGAACTTCCGGATCCCGAAGAGGTGCCACAACCTGTGACGGCACCAGCGGTCGGCAACTGTCCGTCGTGTGGGGGCACGAATACGCAGAAGCTGAGTGTGCTCGTCAAGAGCGGAACGTTGGTCGGCAGAGCTGGTGGCGTCGGGCTCGATTCGGGTGGCAGCGGATCCGTCTCGGGAGGGCTCTTCTCGGCAAGGTCGGCGCTCGCGAGGGAGAAGTCGGTGCTCCCGAGGAACCCGTACGCCAAGACGGGTGACTGGCTCCTGCTCTCAGCCGCCATCCCGTTCCTGTGGCCTGTTTTTCCGTTCGTGCTGGCGCGCTGGCTCTGGCTCAAGTCCCCGCAAGGAGAACAGCATCTGGCCGTGATCCGTCGGGCACGTGAGCAGAAGCTCTGGCTACTCAACCACGGGTGGACCTGCCTGCGATGCGGACACGACTGGGTCCCTGGCATGCAGCCGACCGCTCGTGGTCAGCAAGCCCACGGGCATGAGCAGGGCGCGTTGGCAGAATCTGACGCGAGCGCCTTCGAGAAGGAGGGGTTGGTGGCGCAGGCCACCGAAGCGTCCAAGATGCTGAGTTCGCTCATCGACACTGGATGGAAGACGGTTGCGACGCACCTGCCGTCCGGCAGGAAGGTCGTCAGGATCGTTCTGTGGACCGTGGCCGTGCTGTTCGGACTCGGCGTGGTGGTGGCGATTCTGCAACAGGCGGGCGTCATCGAGAAGCCGCCGGCACGCGAACCTGCTCCGGCGTCTAGCGGGGCCTACACCGACGAGGTTGATGCCTACTTCAAGGCCATGTCGAATGCCTTCAAGGGATTCGGAGAGACGCTCGCCACGGCCCGTGACGACATGACCCGCCTTGCGGCGCTTGCCGTCAGCATGCGGATGATCTGCGGCGCGCAGTCCGAGCGCCTCGTCGCATTGCACCCGCCGGAACGATACCGGGAGTTCCATGCTGAGCTTATGGCGACGCATGCGAGGCTCGCGGGTGCGTTCAGCCGAGTCGATGTCGACTACTTCAACGATCGGATGGTCCCGGACTGGCAGAGCATCAGCTCGAAGTACCAGGTCCTGCGACAGCTCGAACGCCGCAACAGGTAGAGACGGCACGGCGCGACGGCAGGGGACCAACTCGGCCGACCGAGTGGCTCCTCCAGCGCGTTCCCGGGAGCACCGCAACTCAGCACCGCAGAGTTCCGCGGCTGTCCACGCGCTCCGACTACACAAGAGCCGTTGCCCGTTCAACCCAACACTGTCGAGCCGACAGCGATTATCCCGTCAGCGGTGACGACTACGAGAGGCAGGTGTCGCTCACCACGAGGCACGGCACGGAAGTACGGCACAGCGGCCGGCTCGTACGCCCTCAACAACTGCAGCGCGACGACCGGCGGATACACGGCGACGAGTCGATCGCCTTCCAGACCCTCGCACCCTTCGTCCTCCAGTGTCGTACGGACGAGGTCGTACGGATCGGTTCCGGCTTCCAGGATCAGCCCGACTGGTTGCACGCCAGGATGCCGCTGCCGGAACTCGATCAGTTGCTCGCCGAGCGCAGCACGAACTCCGTCCGAGAGGCTGTAGACCTCGACGGTTGGTTCGACCTCGTGCTGCCAGCAGGCCGCTGTCCTGTACCGCGTTCGTCGGCGTCGATCACGTGCCATCGAGCACCGTCGCCGCCCTGCGCATGAGCATGCTCAGCAGCGGGTAGAGCGCAAACGGCGTGTCGCCGTTGTCGCTGGATTCCTGCACCGAAATCATCGCGTGCCGGGAACGCTACCATCGACCTCCAACTCAGATGCGCAAGAACAGCAACACGAAGGTGCGACGGCGCAGGAAGGGCACCCGGGGCCGACCCAAGCGTGGCCCGCAGCCGAGCGCAGGGAACCACACGGTCGAGCGGGCGGCGGCATTCCTACGCGATCCGACGCATCCCGACGGAGATCTTCTCGATCTCTTGCAACGCATGAGCGCCGGAGGTGACGCTCGGCTCCACCTCGCCATGCGTGCTCTTGCGGTGCGAAAGGTGGAGATCCTCGGGAAGTTACAGGCTGCCCAAGGTGCGCTCGTCGAAACCCTGTTCGATGGCGCGCGGATCCGCACCATTCGCGACCCAGAGGTACTCGCACGGCTGATCGACGTTGCGGGCCGGCAGATCCAGCGCGACACCTGCTTCCTCGCCGAGCGACTGCAAGAGGATGGGGATCGCGTGCTGGCCGACCTTGCGCTCCGGCTTCGTCGCGAGCGCCAGGAGCGGATCCGGGCGCGAGCCGAGCAGATGCCCGTAGCCAAGCGCATGCAGGTCCGTCAGCTCCTCGATCGTGTGTGCGGCCTCGAACCCGTCCACGCAGAGATCGTGCAGGACGACGGCGAACAAGGCAGTCACCGCCGACCCCGAGCGCTCATCGGCGACGGCGGGTAGATCGCTCCTTCTGCAACGCAAGCTGACCGCCTCTCGGGTAGCGAGTTCGACAACCGCAGCAACATCGGGCAGCTCCACGTTCGAGGAGCACGCACGAAGTGGGCGGCTACTGGATCACATCAACCATCCAGTTCGTCAACCGCATTCGGCCCGTGCGCGGAAGGTCGACCGAGACGGCCTGCGCGTAGATCGGGACGCCGCGGAGACCAGGGTCGTTCGGCACGCCGGTCATCCACTGCGCCTCCCGGCCCGCGTTCGTCGTGCGTGGGGGCAGCGCGATGAGGGACGCAGGATCGAGGGCTAGCACGCCGAGAGATCCGAGGTCGATCCGCGCCGGCTTGGGTGCAACAAACGGGAGCATCAGGGTGCCTGGATCGCCGTAGAAGTTCAGCGAGTACTGCGAGCCGATCTTCACCTCGAACTGCGTGTAGAGCTGCGTGGTCAGGCTCAGGAAGACCTTGAGCCCGCGCGGTTCCAGGCCGTAGTTGCCGATGACGAACAAGTCTTCGTCGCCGTCGCCGTCGAAATCGCCGGGGGTCATACGGCCGACCCTCGGAGACGGGACCGATAGCAGTGTCGAGAGCACGTTCGTGAACTGCCCCCCGCCGTCATTCACTAGCAGGTGCAGGGAGTTGCCCGGGGGGAGGATCGCAGTCGCGACCGCAATGTCGAGATCCCCGTCGCCTTCGAAGTCAAGCGCGATGGCCTGGCCTGCGCCGAAGGGGATAGGACGCGGTTTGAGGCGGTGGCTCACGTCCGTGAATCGCCCGGCTCCATCGTTCAGGAGCAAGCGATCGCGTGGGAGCTGGGCGAGGTTGGCAATCGTGAAGTACAGGTCGAGGTCTCCATCGCGATCGAAGTCGCCGGCGACGACGCTGGTTCCTGGCTCCAGGGACGGGGAGACGATGCTCAATGTGAATCTGGCCTTCCCATCGTTCCAGTAGATGGTCTGCGGTCCGATGTCGACGCTACCGCCGTTGGCGCAGGCGACGTCGAGGTCGCCATCGCGATCGAGGTCGGCGACCTTGAGATGCGCGCCGACCCACTGGTCCCCGGGGAGGTGCGTGGCGGTCACGTCCGTGAAGAAGCCCTTGCCGTCGTTCAGCAGGAGCTGGTTCTGCAGGCCTCCGCTGAGCAGCCCCCTGCCGAAGAACAAGTCGAGATCGCCGTCGCCGTCGAAGTCGGCAGCTGCAACGGACCAGCCGCGGGTGCACGTGGTCGGCAGCCTGGTGCCGTGCGGGACGATCGAGAGTTTTCCCCTGCCGTCGTTCAGCAGGATGAGGTTCTTCGCTTCCCACCCCGGGATCTCGTAGTCGGTCCGCGCGAGCACCACGTCGAGGTCGCCGTCCACGTCGATATCCGCGATCGCCACACCGGCGATGATGTGGGGATAGCCTTCCCAGAGGTTGATGGACGTCACGTCGAACGTGGCATCTCCTCGGTTCCTCGCGACGAAGATCTCCCAGGTAGACGACCAGACGGCATCGAGATCACCGTCGCCATCGAGGTCGCCCTTGGCGATGAAACCGCCTCCTGTGGGTGCGAGCTGCCAGTAGCGATCCCAGAAGCCGAACCGCGACGGCAGCGGACGGCTGTCCCCGGGAATGGTCACCGTCTGCGCGGGCACGAGGCCCGCGCAGACGAGGACGATCGAAACCCGCAGGCTCAAAGTGAAGGGGTACCTCATCGCCGCTCCCTCAAGCGCTCGCTGGGTCCGCAGCGACATCGAGCGTGGCTCGTCACGGCATGCGACGCAGGCCGACCCACCTGTTCGGCCGTGCGGAACCCCTCCAGCAGGACGCGATGTCGGCGCTGCGGGCTGTTGTGTCCGGACCACCATCGACGAACCGTACGCGTCGAGACGCAAAGCGACCTCGCCGCGGCAGCGAGCGTCATCCCCTGCTCGCGCACCATCGCCACCAGTTCCCTCGGCGCCGCTCGATGTGGCGTCCGTGGCCGTGGTCCCTTCCAACTCAGCAGCTTGCCGAAGTCGTCCACGCTCAGCGCGTCGGCGAACATGGTCTGCGCTTCGAGTAGGAAACGAATCTGTTCGCCGGGCGAGGCGTCGGTCCAAGCACGCTGAAGTCGAGTGGTCACGATCCGAATCTGCTCCTGCGTTCGGCGGATTGTCCGCGATCGTGGTTCTGCGTGACAAACCCCTCATCGGCCGACGCACCGGTGATCGCATGCGCGCGTCAGTGAGTCAGCCGCACGATGTGCATCCAGGAAGGGAACCCACCCGTAGCCGCGTTCGGATCCGTCGCGTACACGGACTTGATCGGCAGGCCGTTGCCCGCGTTGAACCCAAGCAGGACCACCTCGTGGGCCTGCGAGAGCGCGACTGGCAAGCCCGGCTGTTGCGCATCTGGTAGCACGGTCTGGACGTAGAGCTTGTACCCGTCCCATGCTGGATCGTACGCCGTTCCGACAGGCGGCATCCAGAACGAGCCCGTTCCGTCGGTCCACCACGGGAGAACCCACTCCGCTGTCGTGAACAACTTCGTGCAGAGCCCGGGGATCTGGAGGCTCGGGTTCGTGATCCCGACCATGATTCCCGCGGGTGTGTGCGGCTGCCCGTACTGCAGGCCCACGCTGAAATAGAACTGCTTCGTCGACAGCATCGTGTACGCCCCGACGGACTGGACCAGCGCGTTTCCCACACCGCTCATGCGGCATGCGCAGCAGATCTCTGTGCGTTGCGCGTCCTTGCGGTCAGCGCGGTTCGGATCGTAGGCGTCGGATGGAAAGGCCGTGTTCGGCGCGGTGTTCGAGAACAACTGCAGCTCCCACAGCAGGTCGTTCTGCGCCGAGTACATGAACGGCGTCGTGAAGGGCACGACTGCAGTCCAGGGCTCCGGCGTCCCCTGCGAGTACGCCCAGCTCGGCAGCGTCACCGGCGAACGGGCTAGAACGACCACCGGCGTACCGACGTAGTTGGAGGCAAACGTGCCCGAGAGTGTCGAGAGCTTGCTGTCGGCGCAGATGATGACCAGCTCCACGCGCCTCGGACTGGCGTTGGACAACGTGATGGATCCCTTCCGGAAGGCCAGCGCCGAGAGCGTGCGCGGCGTGCCGCGAAGGTCGCCGTGGATCTGCTGCCATCGAGCTGCTGGGTCGGTGAACGGACGAGCTTCGGTCTCGTTGCCCTGGTTCGTCGCGTAGTAGGCGGGCGTCACGGTGTAGGTCTGCGCCACGCTGGTGCCGGGCACGACACCGACAGCCGCAAGTACGGTGATGGTCGTACGTCGATGCATGGTCAGGGCTCCTTCGTTGGGTAGAGCCGGACTGTATTCGTCACAGGTAGGGCGGTCGAGCCGCAATCAGGTCGCTGCACTACGTGACGGCCGAGCACGATGTCGGCACTTTGACGGTCGCTACGGCGGCCGGCGGCGGACTTCTATCCCATGGCTACGAGCCGGCTCAGCGCCAGCCTTCGGGCAGCACCGCATGAAACTCCGCACGGTCACCCGTCGGAGGAATCTCGAACGGCCCGAGCACGGCGTCACCCCGGCTCGTCGTGCGGCGCCCAGGCCGCATGGGCCCGTCTGGACTGCTCACGATCAGGCGGAATGCCGCGTCTGAGTCCAACTGGAGGGTGACCCGCCCGTCGTCGTCGGTCACGGCCGTATCCGGTGCGTCCTCCGCACCCGCTTGGTCGAGTGCGATCTCCAGATTCGCCGCCGGCGCACCGGACGCGTAGACGACGCGTGTGCGGACCGTGACGGTGCGCGCCGTCAACACCGTGGACGTCGTGGCTCCCGCCGTCACGTGGATCGTCTCCTTGCAGGACACGGACCGGCCAGCGGACGTGCACAGGCCGCGCAGTCGAAAGTCGCTAAACGCCGGAGCCTCGACGTCGAATCGCCCCTTCGCATCCGTGACCACGGGCACGCTGATTCGGTGCGCAGGCCAGTCCATCGACCAGAGCGTGCCGGCAACGTGCGCACAGGGCTGCCCATTCAGCAGCACCTGGCCCTGCACGCGTCCGAGCGCCAGGTTCGCGATGTTCAGCTCCAACTCATTCAGCACGCCATCGTGCAACATGACGGCGGGGAACACCCGCGCGAGACTGATACCATCGAACTCTCCGGACTCGATGTAGCCAGCCAAGGCGATGGTGTACTTGCCAGCCGGCAAGCCTCGGTACTCGCAAACGCCGTCAGCCGTCAGGGGAATGCCGACCGCCGTCGATGGCACGGGATCGGTCGCCGTCGCTGCCGCGATCTGCAGTTCGATGCCACCGTAAACGACGTCGCGACTGCGGGCCTCGCGCAGGCGCCGCGGGGCGGCCGACGCAACGAGACGCGCCACCGCCTGCTTTGGCTTCAAGACCACCCGCACGGCGGTGCCGCGTTCGACACGCAACTCGATCTCGCTCGTCGTTGCGCGCCCGACGATCGCCTTGGGGACGTGACCCGGGCCGAACGCAGCCAGGACTACGTCGGCGTTCGTGGGCACGCGCAGCTGAGCGCGCCCGTCTGCGCCCGTTTGCGCGGTGCCGAGCGGCGCATCGTCGATGCCCTGCCTGGACCACCGCACCGACGGGTGCAGCTCTGAATCCGGACGTGCGGGCATGCCGACTTCACGCCACCCTGCTGCCGCCGGTGCCCCGGCTGCGGCTTCGATCGCCTGCAGCGACCACACCTCGGCGCCCGCGACCGGTTGGCCGTCGGTCGTGAGGACCCGGACGGTTGCGCTCTGCGTACGGGCCAACGGCACCACGAGTTCCCCGTCGCTCCGAGCGTCCCAGGTCAACTTGAAGCTCGGCGCGTAGTCGGGATCCCGCGGGAACACCTGCACCTCGTGCGCGCACAACGCCACTCGAAGCCTCACGGAACCATCGGGCTGATGCTCCACGCGACTCGCATGCTCACGGACTACGACGGGATGTCCGTCGCCACGATGCGCAGCGCATGCGAGCTGCACGTCGCTCACGACTGCACCGTTGGTCGCGTCGACAGCACGCACGATGAGCATCGCTGTCGCCTTCACGGTGACCACGACCTCGCGATCGCCCCAGTTGCATGTAGGTTCACCGACCAGTTCGAACCCGCAAGCCGGATCGATCCAGCCGAAGCGGACTGGCCCGATTACGTCCTCGTCGTACGGGCCGATCCTCGGCATCAGAAACGTACCGTCGGCGCGCGTCCTGGCGTTCCCGCGGGTCCCGCCACCCTCGCCACCGAGGTTGACATTGGGGACCGGCTCACCTTCGACCTCGACGACCCGGCCTCGGATCGCATGGCGCGCATCCTCGACCGGCCACACGAGTACCGCGTCGAATCGGTCGCGGTCCGCCGGCACATGCAAGGCCCCAAGACTGCGGTCACTTGGCAAACCCGCTGAGTACCAAACGAGGGTGTATGCACCCCCCCGTCGCATCGCACCCGGTGGCTCGATCACGCCGTACGGATCGCTACGCCACGGAAAGTCCGGGTCGACCATCAACATGTCATGGCGACGCGGGTAGTCGCGATCGCTGGCCCCCACTCGGATGCCACCGACCGGTTCGCCGCGCCGATCGACGACGGTGAGTCTGACCTGCACACCGTGCTGGAGTGCCACGTCGCCAAGGTCGATCTCGCGAGCGCGTTCGTACGGTCCGAATCTGCGAGTGCGATGCACGTGATCGCGGTTGCCGATTCGCACCGAGTACTCAGCGCCGGTGACGCGCTGGCAGACGAGGCGGAAGATTCCGTCTTCGCCCGACACTGCTTGCGCGGCGGCCGGATCGTCGAGGAGTTCGTTGTCGCATACGTCTCGCTGTCCCACGTCGCGATGGACAACCGCGTCAACTCCGGCGATCGGTGCGTGGGACCCATCGTCGACGCAACGGCCCAAGAACACGATCTCGTCGCGCCCTGATGCCGGCACGGTGTTCGCGGCTACGCGGCCTGAAGCCGTTCCGCTGCGAGACTCAGCAGCCGATGTGTTGGCTAGTCTTGCACCCGCACATCCCCAGCACACGAGCAGCACGGGCAGGACCAGCATGACGGCTGCGGTGCTAGCCCAACTTCCGCAGCTCGCGGATTTTGGAGGCCAGTTTCGACCCCTGCACGACCGTGGAGCCCGCATGCTTCCATCGCGACGGATCGAAAAGGCCGTGTAGTGCCAACCAACCCCGTTGATCGGGATCGCTTCGATGATGACAACCATCGCCGAGGCGGTGGGCGTGTACCTGCGGCGCAAGACAGTCCGGAAGAACGGCAAGATCCACGAGTACTGGCTGCTCGTGCGGTCGGTGCGCCAGGGTCGATGTGTGCGGCAGGAGGTTGTCGCGCAGCTCGGCAAGCTCGATGCGCGAGGTCGACGCAAAGCGCGAGCCTTCGCCGATCGGATGACTGGTCGTCGGATGCATCCGAGCCTGTTCGAGCCGCGCGAGATGGAATGCGCGTCGTTCGAGCTCATCCGGGTCAACGATGTGCACATGGACCGCGCGCGTCGCTTCGGTGATGTGTTCGTCGGGCTCACGCTCTGGCACGCCCTGAAGCTCGATGAAGCGCTCGCGGAGCTCCTTCCTCCCGGTCGTGAGGACGTGCCGTGGTCAACGCTCGCCGCCGCGATGGTGATCTGCAGGCTCTGCATGCCGTCGAGCGAGTTGCACCTCGCGGAGGTCCTGTTCCGACAGACGGCGCTCGACGACCTGCTCGGGCTTCCGGAGTGGAAGGTCAACGATGACCGCCTGTATCGAGCTCTCGACCGACTCCTCCCGCACAAGGAAGCGCTCGAACGGCACCTGCGATTGCGGCTCGGCGAACTGTTCGACGTGCACTACGACCTGCTGCTCTACGACGTGACGTCCACTTACTTCGAGGGTCTCGCGCACGGGAACCCGCAAGCCCAGCGTGGATACAGCCGTGATCACCGTCCCGACTGCAAGCAGGTGTGCATCGCGCTCGTGGTCACGCGCGAGGGGATCCCGCTCGCTCACGAGGTGTTCGATGGCAACCGCACTGACGTGACGACGGTCCGTGAGATCGTCGAGACGATCGAGCGACGATTCGGCGCTGCCGACCGGGTGTGGGTCATGGACCGTGGGATGGCGAGCGAGCGGAACATCGCGTGGCTGAAGGCCGGCAGCCGGCGCTACGTCATCGGCGCATGCCGTTCGGATCTCCGTCGATTCGAACAGCAGATCATCGACCGAAAAGATTGGCGCCAGATCCGGGAGGACGTCGAGGTCAAGCTATGTCCGGCGGTCGACGGCAACGAGACCTACATCCTGTGCCGCTCCGAGGCGCGCAAGTCCAAGGACCACGCGATCGTCAACCGCGCCGCCGACCGGCTCCGGGCGCGTCTGGAGTCGCTGCAACGACGTCTGGCCGCGGCCAAACAGGCTGTCGACCGTGACCAGGTCAACCGGCAGATCGGTCGGATGCTCGCCGCCAACTCGCGGGCGGCGAAGTGCTTCTCGGTGTCCCTGCACGCCGATCCCGCTCGACCATCCGGCCTGAACATCGTCTTCGAGGAGGACACCGAGTGGGGGACTTGGGCCGAGCGAAGTGCTGGGTGCTATCTACTGCGATCGAACGTCTCAGGCTGGAGCGACGAGGAACTCTGGCGCACCTACATCCAACTCACCGAGGCCGAGTCGGCGTTTCGAATCGAGAAGTCCGACCTGTCGATCCGCCCCGTCTGGCACCAACGTGAGGATCGGGTGCGGGCACACATCTTCGTGTGCTTCCTGGCCTACGCGCTCTGGAAGACGCTCGAACTCTGGCAGAGGCAAGCCGGCCTCGGCAACAGCCCGCGCGCGATCCTCGAGGAGTTGGCACAGGTCCAGAGTGCGGACGTCGTGCTGCCGACCACCGACGGCCGTGAACTCCGCGTGCGATGCGTCGTCCGACCGAACGAGACACAGGCCCAGCTACTTGACCGGCTCGGCATCGAGCTCCCTCGTCGCCTGACCATCCCTACACCTCTCGCCAACGAGCTCGTGTAGTGCAACCAATCGACGTAAGTCGTTGTTCCACCGTCGAACGCCCCATCCAACTGCGGAAGTTGGGCTAGC
>CAZNBS010000115.1:0-15204 GCA_964570955.1 uncultured Burkholderiales bacterium
GAGGGTGCCGACATGGTGATGGTGAAGCCCGGCATGCCCTATCTGGACATCGTGCGCAGGGTGAAAGACAGGTTCGGAATCCCCACCTTCGTCTATCAGGTGAGCGGCGAGTACGCCATGCTCCGCGCGGCGTTCCAGAATGGATGGCTGGACGAGCGCCGCTGCGTACTCGAAGCCCTGGTCGCGTTCAAGCGCGCCGGCGCGGACGGCATCCTGACCTATTTCGCACTCGATGCCGCCGGCTGGATGCGCGCGTAGCGGCCGCTTTCGGCTCCCGCCGATTCAACCGAGCTTCGCGCGGCGCTGCTGTTCCAGGAAAATGATGTAGCGCTGTACCATCGCCTCCTGCTGCGGTGTGATGGACAGGAACTGGCAGCCGGTTCTCCGGCTCTGAGTGCCGTTCTTGAGCATGACCAGGTAGGTGTTGCGCACGCCGAGATCGATGCGCAGGACGCCGGACTTTCCCAGCGCAATCCCGCAGCGCTCGAAGACGGTTCCCAGTGCAGGGGGTTCCTCGCCCAACTCCCCCGCCAGGCAGATGCCGCCAAGGCTAATGTCCGACAACGGCATGTTGCGCACGTCGTCCTCACCGACCGTGATGGAACAGGTTACCGGGGTGAGGATCGGCGTCGGCATGCGATAGAACTCACGCCGCTGCATCTTGTAGAGGCTGCGCGGAATGGTGAGTCGCAGCGCGGGGCGCCCCTGGTACAGCGCCTTTTCCACCTTGAGGGCCTGGAACTGCACGCGCACGCCCTCGTCGTTGCTGACGAAACGCACCGGCGAGCTGTCGATGAGCCGTTGGTTCAGTGCCTGGTTGGCACTGGCATCCAGGGTGACCGTCTGCGCCTGAACGTCGACGTCCAGCACGGCGGTCACCGCAAATTCCTTGGTGCCCGCGACGTGCGCGGTGACCACGGCCTTGTTCCTGGCAAGCCCGCGCAGCACATAGGCCACCTCGACGTCCGAGTCGACCCGGAAGCGCGCATCGTCGAGGTCGGCCGAGCTGTCGTTCATCCCTGATCTGTTCTTCTGGATACCGCCGCGCTGGCTCCGGCGTGCGCGCCCGCGTGGCTGCCTAGGAGGTGTGCGAATTGTATGCCGGGAACCGGCCCATTCCAACGGGCGCGCTGCCCGTCACGACCCGGGCACGCGGGGCGTGGCGTCGTGCCCGGCCACCAGCGCTTCCACCGCCTGCAAGGAGGCGCGTTCGAGCGGCCGTCCGTCCTGGGAGAGTCTGAGCGGAAGGCGCCGCTGCAGAGTGACCAGCACCATCAGATGGATCTCAGTTTCCCCGGCGGTGAGAACCAGCTCGGGGACCATCACCATCGTGTCGCCGGTCCACACGCGCGTCTCGCGACTGCGGAAGGGAATACCTCGATTGACCAGGAAGATCTCGACGTCCTTGGGACTGTCCGTGTAGAGCTGCAGGTGAATGCCGCCGTGCCGGGCAACCGCTCCGCTGAGGACGGACCCGGTCAGGTGCGGATCGAATGGATCGAGCAGGCGCATGGTGTCCAGCGCCAGTTCCCGCAGCCGAGCCACGCGCTCCGGATGCTCGTCCGCCTGGTAGAGATCCTGATAGGCGCGCAGCGCTTCTTCGATCTCGACGTTGTTGGGCAGGTTGCGCGAGTCCGGCGCACCGGCTTGCCTGGCCGCCTTGCGCTTCGCCAGCCCGTAGTCGGCGATGCCGTCCTCCGCGATCATGCGCGCTGCCAGGTGCGCAATGCGATGCCGCATCTGCTGGCGGTTGGCGGGAGTTTCCTTGGGCATCAGTACAGATCGCTGTGCGCGTCTTCGTGCTTCAGGATGCCGGGGAGGCCAAGGGGCACCGGCCCCTCCTCCTGCTCCGGCGGCAGGTTCTCGGCGTAGAAATACTCGAGGACGCCGGTCTCGGCGGCGGTGCGCAAACCGGTCTGCGGATCGATGCGCGCCGACACCACGCCCTCGGGCATCTCCGGCGCCTCCTCGGGCACGCCCTTGAGCGCGTGGCTCATGTAGGAAATCCAGATCGGCAGCGCGGCAGCGGCGCCCGTTTCCCGGCCGCCCAGCGACCGCGGTCGGTCGAACCCCATCCAGACGACCGCCGTGAGGTGACGCTGGATGCCCGCGAACCACGCGTCCATCTGGTCGTTCGTGGTGCCGGTCTTTCCCGCCAGGTCACCGCGGCCCAGCTCCAGTGCACGCGCCCCGGTTCCACCTCGGATCACGTCCTGCATCATCGAGAACATCACGAACGCATTGCGCGGGTCGATGGCCCGGACGGCGCCCTGGCCGGCGGTCACGGGCTTGGCGCGAGCAAGCACTTTGCCTCCGGCATCTTCGATGCGCGTGATGAAGTACGGCATGACGCGGTAGCCCCCGTTGGCGAAGACCGAATACCCCGCCGCCAGATCCAGCATGGTCACCGAGCCTGCCCCCAGCGCCATGGTCAGGTAGGGCGGATGCTGTTTGGGATCGAATCCGAAGCGGGTGATGTAGTCCTGCGCATACTGAGGTGAGATCGCCTGAAGGATGCGGATCGAGACCAGGTTCTTGGACCTGGTCAGGGCTGCGCGCATGCGCATCGGTCCGTCGAAGCTGCCATCGAAGTTCTTCGGTTCCCATGCCACGGAGCCTGTTTCGCTGGCATCTACCACCAGGGGCGCATCGTTGATCACCGTCGCGGGGGTGAAGCCGCGCTCCAGGGCGGCCGAGTAGACGAACGGCTTGAAGCTCGATCCCGGCTGGCGGGTCGCCTGGGTCACCCGGTTGAACTCGTTGCGCTGAAAGTCGAAACCGCCGACGAGGGCGCGGATCGCCCCATCGGCCGGATCCAGCGACACCAGAGCGGCCTCCACCTGGGGCATCTGTGTGATCTCCCAGCTTCCCTTTCCGGTAGACCGGACGCGCACCACTGCACCGCGCTTGAGGCGCCGGTTGGCCGGCGCCTGCGCGCCGAGCATGGGACTCGCGACCTTCAAGCCTTCGCCGGAAATGACGATATCTCCCGCGCACCGGCAATAGGCTTTCACCCGCCTGGGGCTCGCCTCGAGTACCAGGGCGGCATGCAGATCGTCGCTGTCGGGGATGTCCTGGAGCAGATCGTCCAGTGCGTCGGCACCGGCCTCGGCGGGGATGTCGACATAACGCTCCGCGCCGCGATGGCCACGACGTCTGTCATAGTCGAGGATGCCCTGCCGTACCGCGGTGTAGGCCGCGTCCTGGTGCGCCTTGAGCAGGGTCGTGTAGACCTTGTATCCCTTGGTGTAGGCGTCCTCCTGGTAACGCTCGTACACCGACTGCCGCACCATTTCCGCGAAGTAGTCCGCCCGGGTGGCATGGACGATGGGGCCGCGCTGCACGACGAGCGGCGCTTCGGCCGCCTGATCGTGTTCGGCGCGCGTGATGTTGCCCAGATCGCGCATGCGCCGCAGCACGTACAACTGGCGCTGTTTCGCCCGTTGCATATTGACGACAGGGTTGTAACGCGACGGCGCCTTGGGCAATCCGGCCAGCATCGCAATCTCGGCCAGATTCAAGTCACGCAGATTCTTTCCGAAATAGACCTGGGCGGCCGACGCGAAACCGTACGAGCGCTGGCCGAGATAGATCTGGTTGATGTAGATCTCGAGGATCTTGTCCTTGGTCAGGCTGTGCTCGATCTTGAACGCCAACAGCGCTTCGTTGAACTTGCGAGTGAACGTCTTTTCGCTCGACAGGAAGAAGTTGCGGGCAACCTGCATGGTGATGGTCGAGGCGCCCTGTTGGGCAGAACCTGACGTGAAGTTGCGCACGACGGCACGCAGTACGCCGATGTAATCGACACCTCCATGCTCGTAGAAGCGTTCGTCCTCCGCGGCCAGGATCGCGCGGCGCAGGTTCTGGGGCACGTCCTCGATGCGCACCAGCGCGCGGCGCTCTTCGCCGAACTCCCCGATGAGATGCCCCTCGGCACTGTATATCCGCAGAGGTACCTTGGGGTTGTACGACGTGAGTACCTCGAGGGACGGCAGAGTCGGAAAGACGATGGCGGCCGCGTAACCGACCAACAGCATTCCGGCGATCAGCAGTGTTGCGAGGAAGAACAGTGGAAAGACCCACCAGCGCTTGGGCATCAATGTTGCTTTTTGGCGGCGCGTGCAAAGGTGCCGCTCATTATAGGGCCGTAATGCGCGCCGGAACACCGTCCACGCACGGCTTCATTTCAAACTCCGACGATGCGGATGTCATCGCAACTGGTCGCTAGCGCGAGTTCCTGCCTATGCTGAAGGGAAAACTAGAGTTCAACGGCGAGTTCCTGGCCCGGCTGTTCAAGGCCCAGACGCCGCCTCTGATCGGCGTGGACATCACGTCCTCGTCCATCAAGATGGTGGAGCTGAGCGGCACGCGGGAGCAGATGCGCCTGGAGCGGTACGCCATCGAGCCGCTGGCCAAGGACGCAGTGGTGGACGGCAACATCATGAACCTCGAGTCCGTCGGAGAGGGTGTGCGGCGCGCCTGGAAGCGCATGAACAGCCGGGTCAAGAACCTGGCGCTCGCCCTCCCGTCGGCCCAGGTGATCACCAAGAAGATCACCGTCGCCTCCGGTTTGCGCGAAGACGAGCTCGAATCCCAGGTCGAAACCGAGGCCAATCAGTACATCCCGTTCGCGCTCGAGGAAGTCAATCTCGATTTCCAGATCCTGGGCGCGGCCGACAACGCGGGAGACGACGTCGAGGTGCTGATTGCGGCCTCGCGCAAGGAGAAGGTCGAGGATCGAGTCGCGGTGGCCGAATACGGCGGCCTCAAGGCCATCGTCATGGACATCGATTCGTTCGCGTCGCAGACCGCGTTCGAGTTGATGGAGGGTCAGCTGCCCGAGGAGGGCAGGGACCAGGTCATCGCCCTGGTGGACGTGGGCGCATCGATGATGAACATCAACGTCCTGCGCAACAACCAGTCGGTGTACATGCGCGAGCAGCCATTCGGCGGCAACCAGCTCACGCAGGAGATCCAGCGCCACTTCAACCTGTCCGCGGAAGAAGCCGAGGCGGCCAAGCGCAACGGCGGATTGCCCGATTCGTACGAAGTCGAGGTGCTGCAACCCTTCCTCGACACCCTGGCGCTCGAGATCACGCGCGCGCTGCAGTTCTTCTACAGCTCGACTCAGTACAACCAGGTCAACCACATCTTCCTTTCCGGCGGTTGCGCGACCCTGCCCGGACTGGACCAGGTCGTGGGCCGGCGCACGGAAGTGCACACGCTGGTCGCCAACCCGTTTGCCAGCATGCAGGTGTCGCCCAAGATCAAGCAGCGGCAGCTGGCGCAGGATGCGCCGGCCCTGGTGGTCGCATGCGGACTCGCGATGCGGAGGTTCGACGCATGATTCCAATCAACCTACTCCCGCACCGCGCGGAGCGTCGAAAGGCCCAGCAGCGGCAGTTCTTCGTCCTCGCCGCCGCAGCGGTCGGGGTCGGTGCCCTCACCGTCGTCCTCGTGCACGGGGTGCTCTCCCAGCGCATCGAGTCGCAGGAGAGGCGCAACCGCTTCCTGGTCGCCGAGATCGGCGAACTCGACAAGCAGATCGACGAGATCAAGAAGCTCAAGGAGCAGACGCAGGCAATGCTCGACCGCAAGAAGGTGGTCGAGGCGCTCCAGACCAACCGCACCGAGGCGGTTCGCCTGCTCGACCAGCTCGTGCGTCAGCTTCCCGACGGCTTGTACCTGAAATCGGTCAAACAGAACAACGAGACGGTCAACGTGACCGGCTACACCACGTCGAATGCGCGCGTCTCGACGCTGATGCGCAACTTCGATGCCTCGCCCTGGCTGGAAGAGCCGAAGCTGGTCGAGATCAAGGCCGTGCGCGTCGGCAACGCCAATCTGAACGAGTTCAACGTGAACGTGAAACTGACGCGGCCCAAGACCGACATGGCCGAGCAGACCAGCGATCCGGCGCCGACGGACAAGAAGTCGCGCTCGAAGAAGAAGCAAGGCTAGGAGAGCCCCATGACCCTTGACGAACTCAAGCGGCTCAATCCCCGCGAAATCGGGACCTGGCCGGTCCTGCCCAAGATCGGCGTGCTCCTGCTTGTGCTGGTCCTCATTCTGGTCGGCGGCTACTTCCTCGATTGGTCCGCCCAGTGGAACAAGCTCACGGCCACGCGGGCGAAGGAATCGGAACTGCGCAAGGAATTCCTCGCGAAGAAGGCGCAGGCGGTAAACCTGGATGCCTACAGAAAGCAGCTCGAGGACGTGCAGCAGTCGTTCGGTGCGCTGCTCAAGCAGCTGCCCAACAAGTCCGAAATGGAGGCGCTGCTCTCGGATATCAACCAGGCGGGCCTGGGCCGCGGACTGCAGTTCGAGCTGTTCAAGCCCAGCACGCAGGAGGTGATCACCGAGTTCTACGCCGAGCAGCCCATCGCGGTGAAGCTGGCCGGCTCGTACCACGACATGGGCGCATTCGCGAGCGACGTGTCGCAACTGTCGCGCATCGTCACTCTCGACAACGTGGCGCTCGCGCTCGACAAGGAAGGACGTCTGACGATGGAGGCGACGGCCCGCACGTTCCGCTATCTGGACGAGGACGAGGTCGCCGCGCAGAAGAAGGCCGCCCGCGACGACAACGAGAAAGGCAAGGGCAAGGGCAAGGGCAAAGGCAAGGACAAAGTGGCCAAGAAGGGTGGCAAGTGATGAAACCGATCGTCCAGAGCGCACTGCTCTCCTGCGTCCTGCTCGCCGGCTGTCTGGGCGGCGAGCACCAGGACCTGCGCGAGTTCGTGAAGAACGCCGGCAATGGCATGCGGGGCAAGGTGGAAAAGCTGCCGGACATGGTGGCGTACGAGCCGATGAGCTACGAGGCTTTCGAACTGCCCGATCCATTCACGCCGCGCAAGATCGAGCCCGAGAAGGGGTCCGGCGGCGGCCCCGCACCGGATCTGGATCGCCGCAGGGAGGCGCTCGAGGCGTATCCGCTGGAGAGCCTGACGATGGTGGGTACGCTCGAGCGCGGCAAAGGCCGTTGGGCGGTGATCCGCACCCCCGACAACAACCTGTACCGGGTGAGCGCGGGCAACTACATGGGTCAGAACTTCGGCGCGGTCGCCCTGATCTCCGAGTCCTCCGTGACCCTCAAGGAATTGATTCAAGACACGAACGGTAGCTGGAGCGAGCGCACCAGCACCCTCCAGCTGCTCGACGAAGAGGAGAAGAAATGATGCGACTGCCCCAACTTCTCGCGGGTGCCCTCGCGTTGGGCGTCTGTGTTGCACTGCCGGCTGTGGCGCCGAACGCCTGGGCCGCCGCGGACTCATCGGCCGCGCTGCCCGGTGAAGAGAACGCGCTGGAGGCATTGGACGTCAGCTCGGAAGGCACCAAGGTGCTGGTGAAGATGAAGCTCAAGGCGCCGCTTGCCGCCGCACCCGCCGCCTTCGCGCTCAGCAATCCTCCTCGCATCGCGTTCGACCTTCCGAACACGGTCAACGCGCTGGGCAAGAGCATGCAGGAGTTCAAGGAAGGCCAGCTGCGCAGCGTGCGCCTGGCCCAGACCACCGGCCGCACGCGCGTGGTGCTGAACCTCGATCGCAGTGCCAGCTACGAAACCGCGGTCGACGGCCAGCATCTGCTCGTCACCTTGCAGAGCGCCAACGCCGCCGAGCCGGTCAAGTTCGCCGATGCGCAGCCCGCCAAGCAGGCGCACACGGTCAAGGCGATCGACTTCAAGCGCGGCCGCAACGGCGAGGGCCAGGTGATCATCGATCTGTCCGATCCGGGAACCGGAATCGATCTGCGCCAGACCGGCAAGAGCATCGTCGTGGATCTGCACCAGACGCAGCTGCCGGTCTCGCTCGAGCGCCGATTCGACGTGACCGATTTCGGCACGCCGGTCGATTTCATGGAAGTCACCACGCAGGGGCAAAACGCCCGGTTGACGATCAACGCGAAAGGCCGCTGGGAACAGGCGGCCTACCAGACGGACAGCCGTTTCGTGATCGAGGTCAAGCCCTACGTCGAACGCAGCGCGGCGAAGCCCAAGACGTCGTTCAGCGGGGAGAAGTTGTCGCTCAACTTCCAGAACGTCGAAGTGCGCGCGGTGCTGCAAGTCATCGCCGACTTCACCGGGCTGAACATCGTCACCAGCGACACCGTGGCGGGCAACCTGACGCTTCGTCTCAAGGACGTCCCCTGGGACCAGGCCCTGGACATCATCCTCCAGGCAAAGGGTCTGGACATGCGCAAGACCGGCAACGTGGTGTGGGTCGCTCCGCGCGACGAACTCGCCACCAAAGAGAAGCTCGCGCTCGAGGCGCAGGCACAGATCATGGAACTCGAGCCGCTGCGCACCGAGAGCTTCCAGCTCAACTACCAGAAGGCCGAGGCGTTCCAGAAGATCCTCACCGATGGCCAGCAGAAGATCCTGTCCAAGCGCGGAAGCGCGGTGATCGATCCACGCACCAATACGCTGTTCATCAATGACGTGCCCGGCAAGCTCGAGGAGATCCGGGCCCTGATCAAGCAGATCGATCTGCCCTCGCGCCAGGTCCTGATCGAGTCGCGCATCGTCGAGGCGTCGGATACGTTCAGCAAGAACCTCGGCGCCCGGCTGGGATTTGCCGACCTGTCTGCCCTCAAGGAGGGCGGGGTACCGGGCATCGGAGGCGGCAACGGCATCCGTGCGTACGTGGGCGGCAACGTCAAGAGCAACGGGGTGATCACCACACAGGCCGAGGACTACAACGAGAGCTTCTTCCCCGACTCGTTCAGCGTGAACCTGCCCGCGGACGCGATCAACGGCCGTCCGGCGGGACAGTTTGCCGTCACCCTGCTCAACGCCGGCCTGACCAAGTTCGTCAACCTCGAGATCTCGGCGCTGCAGGCCGACGGCAAGGGCAAGATCATCTCCAGCCCGCGTGTGGTCACCGCCGACAACGTTGAGGCGGTGATCGAACAGGGTACCGAGATTCCCTATCAGCAGGCCACGAGCAGCGGCGCGACCAGCATCTCGTTCCGCAAGGCCACCCTCAGCCTGAAGGTGAAGCCCCAGATCACGCCGGACGACAACGTCATCATGAAGCTGGAAGTGCACAAGGACAGCGTGGGTCAGAACACGACGGCCGGTCCCTCCATCGACACCAAGCAGGTCAACACCGAAGTGCTGGTCGAGAACGGCGGCACGGTGAGCATCGGCGGGATCTTCACGCAGGACGAGGCGAAGGAGGTCACCAAAGTCCCGCTGCTGGGCGACGTGCCGATGGTCGGCGCCCTGTTCAAGAACGAGGTCAACCGCAACGACCGCCGCGAACTGCTGATCTTCGTCACGCCGAAGATCCTGCGGGACAACCTGAGCGTGCGTTGACCGTCCGGACGGTCGGGAGAGGGCGCTCCGAGGAGCGCCCTTTTTCGTTCCAGCACCCTGCCGGGGCCGGGGCGGGCGATCGCTGCCTGCTAGAATCGGCGCATGTCGTCCGTCGATTCGCAGGCCGCATCCTCCACCGCTCCGATGCCGGAGAACGTGTTTCTCGTCGGCATGATGGGCGCTGGCAAGACGTCGGTCGGCAAGATGCTCGCCCGTGACCTCGGCAAGACGTTTTTCGACTCCGACCACGTGATCGAGGCGCGCACCGGCGTGAAGATCCCGGTCATCTTCGAACTCGAGGGCGAAGCGGGCTTTCGCGCGCGCGAGGCCGGCGTGATCGATGAACTCACCGGCATGCAGGGGGTGGTGGTGGCCACCGGTGGCGGCGCGGTGTTGAGCGAGGCCAATCGTCGGGCGCTGCACTCGCGCGGGGTGGTCGTGTATCTGCGCGCGTCGGTGCACGAGTTGTGGCATCGGACGCGGCACGACCGCAATCGTCCCCTGCTACAGACGGCCGATCCCCTTGCGCGCCTGACGCAACTGCATGCCGAGCGTGACGGACTGTACCGGGAGACCGCGCACATCGTCATGGACACCGGGAGCCAGAGCCTGCGCACCCTCGTCACCCGTCTGCGTCAGCGCCTGGCCGCGATGGCCGGAGACGGCACCGTGCCGGACGTCGCAGCGCCGGCGCAGGCCCCCGAGCAAGGGGCATAGATGCAGACAGTCGACGTGCAGCTTGGTGAGCGAAGCTATCCGATCCACATCGGCGCGGGCTTGCTCGAGCGTGCGGACCTGATCCTCCCGCAACTGCCCCAGAGGCGTGTGGCCGTGGTGACGAACGACGTCGTCGCGCCGCTCTATCTGGAGCGCCTGCGCGGTGCACTCGCCGCCGCGGGCGTGGCGAGCATCGCCATCACGCTGCCCGATGGTGAGGCGAACAAGAACTGGGACGGTGTGGCGCACATCCTCGATGCGATGCTGCGCGAGCGCTGCGAGCGCAAGACGACACTGATCGCACTCGGCGGAGGCGTCGTGGGTGACATGGCCGGTTTCGCCGCCGCGATCTACCTGCGCGGTGTACCGTTCATCCAGATTCCCACCACGCTGCTGGCCCAGGTGGATTCCTCGGTCGGCGGCAAGACTGGCATCAACCACCCGCTCGGCAAGAACATGATCGGCGCCTTCTACCAGCCAAAGCTGGTGCTGGCCGACACCCAGGTACTGGGTACGCTGCCTCCGAGGGAGTTGTCCGCCGGCATCGCCGAGGTGGTCAAGCACGGACTCATTGTCGACTCGGCATTCTTCGACTGGCTCGAGGCCAACATGTACCGCCTGGTCGCCGGCGACCAGGCCGCGCTCACCCATGCCGTTCGGCGTTCATGCGAGATCAAGTCGGAGGTGGTGGCGGGCGACGAGCGCGAGACGGCGGCGCGAGCCCTGCTCAACCTGGGACACACCTTCGGCCACGCCATCGAGGCCGGCCTGTCGTACGGAACCTGGTTGCATGGCGAGGCGGTCGCCGTCGGCATGGTTCTGGCCGCCCGGTTGTCTCAGCGTATGGGGTTGATTCTGGCGCAGGATGTCGCACGCATCGTCGCCCTGCTCGGGCAGGCACGCCTGCCGGTGCGTCAGCCGCCGTTCGGCGCCCCGCGCTACCTGGACCTGATGGGACTGGACAAGAAGGTCGAGGGCGGCCAGCTGCGCCTGGTCCTGCTCGAGCGCATCGGCAAGGCCTTCGTCACCTCCGAATTTCCGGCGGCGGCGCTGCGCGAGGTGCTCGAGTCGGAAGCGGCCCATGCCTGAACTGGCCGCATACGCGGTCCACGCGGAGCGCTCGCGGGGCCGCCGCTGGCCGGAGCCGCCGTCTGGCACGCGCAGCGAGTTCCAGCGCGATCGCGATCGCATCGTGCACTCCACGTCCTTCCGGCGTCTGGAATACAAGACCCAGGTGTTCGTCAACCACGAGGGCGATCACTTCCGTACGCGCCTGACCCACAGCCTCGAGGTCGCGCAGATCGCGCGCTCGATCGCCCGCAGCCTCGGGCTGAACGAGGATCTCGCCGAGGCCATTGCGCTGGCCCACGATCTCGGTCACACCCCCTTCGGCCATGCCGGCCAGGATGCCTTGAATCATTGCATGCGCGAGCACGGGGGCTTCGAGCACAATCTGCAGTCGCTGCGCATCGTCGACGAACTCGAGCAGCGGTATGCGCAGTTCGACGGCTTGAACCTGACGTTCGAAACGCGCGAGGGCATCGTCAAGCACTGTTCGTCCCGCAACGCCCGCACACTGGGCGACGTGGGTGAGCGCTTCCTTACCGGCAAGAGCCCGTCACTCGAGGCGCAGGTCGCCAACCTGGCGGACGAGATCGCCTATAACAACCACGATGTGGACGACGGGCTGCGCTCCGGCGTCCTATCCCTGGACCAGCTGGATGCCGTCTCCCTGTTCGCCCGCCACCGCCGGATGGTCCACGAGCGTCATCCCGACCTGGACGGACGCCGCCTGGTGCACGAGACAGTCCGGCGCATGATCGACACCCTCGTCGCCGACCTCATTCGCTGCAGCGAGGCGAACATCGCCGCGCGTGCGCCTGACGGCGTGGATGCCGTGCGCAGCGGCCCGGTTCTGATCGCTTTCAGTCAGGAGCTTGCCGGGGAGCAGCAGGCCCTCAAGGACTTCCTCAGACGGCACCTGTACCGGGATTTCCGGGTGAATCGCATGATGGCCAAGGCCAAGCGAATCATCCGCGAATTGTTTCAGGCATTTACGTCCGAACCGAACCTGCTCCCGCCGGAGTTTCAGCAGCGCTACGAGCGCGACGGCACCCGCGCCGTGGCCGATTACATCGCGGGCATGACCGACCGCTATGCGGTGAAGGAACACCGCCGGCTGTTCAGCATCGACGAGGATTGAGGCGGTCGGGCCGGCCCGGCGGCCGCCCGATGCTGCGGCGCGTCCAAGTTATTGAAGCAGGGGGGCGTCGCATGTAGACTGGATTGCTTGCGCCTCGCCCATGCAGCGGCCCCGGCGGCGTCCAGCCCCCGGGGCCGCAAGCTCTGTACGGCAGGCTTTTTCAGGTTCTAGCGCTGCGCCGCGCTCCTTTGCCGCCGCGTCGCAGAGGAGGAAAACAACATGACGGACGAGAGTCTGCCGGGCCGAATTGAGGCCACCCCGCGCCACCCTTCCGGCGGCCTGCCTTCCCGTCAGGGGCTGTACGACCCGGCCCATGAGCACGACGCCTGCGGCGTGGGCTTCGTCGCCCACATCAAGGGGAAGAAGTCGCACGACATCGTCCAGCACGGGCTGCTCATCCTCAAGAACCTCACCCATCGCGGTGCGGTCGGTGCCGACCCGTTGGCCGGCGACGGTGCCGGCATTCTGCTGCAGATCCCCGACCGCTTGTTCCGCGAGGAGATGGCCAAGCAGGGCCTGACCCTGCCTCCGGCCGGCGAATACGGGGTGGGCATGGTCTTCCTGCCGCAGGAACCCGCCTCGCGCCTCGCCTGCGAGTATGAGATCGAACGCGCGATCAAGGACGAGGGCCAGGTGCTGCTCGGCTGGCGCGATGTGCCGCGCAACAATGCCGGCCTCGGCGAATCGGTGAAGAAGATCGAACCGGTCATCCGCCAGGTGTTCATCGGTCGCGGCGCCGACGTGACAGTCACCGATTCGCTCGAGCGCAAGCTGTACGTGATCCGCAAGGCCTCCGGGCACGCCATCCAGGCCCTGCGCCTGGCCCATGGCAAGGAGTTCTACGTGCCGTCGATGTCGGCGCGCACCATCGTCTACAAGGGGATGCTGCTCGCCGGGCAGGTGGGCTCCTATTACCTGGACCTGCAGGATCCGCGGCTGGTGTCGGCGCTGGCGCTGGTGCACCAGCGCTTCTCCACCAACACCTTCCCCACGTGGGACTTGGCGCATCCTTTCCGCCTGATCGCTCACAACGGCGAGATCAACACGCTGCGCGGCAACGTCAACTGGATCCGCGCACGTCAGGGCGCGATCGACAGTCCCGTGCTGGGCGAGGACCTGGGCAAGCTGTGGCCGCTCATCTACCACGGCCAGTCCGACTCCGCCTCGTTCGACAACGCGCTCGAGCTGCTGGTCATGAGCGGCTATTCGATGGCGCACGCAATGATGATGCTCATCCCGGAGGCCTGGGAAGGGCACACCCTGATGGACCCGAACCGCCGCGCCTTCTACGAGTACCACGCGGCCATGATGGAACCGTGGGACGGCCCTGCGGCAATCGCCTTCACCGACGGGCGGCAGATCGGCGCGACACTGGATCGCAATGGCCTGCGCCCGGCACGCTACATCGTGACGGACGACGACCTGGTCGTGATGGCTTCGGAGACCGGCGTGCTGCCGATTGCCGAAGATCGCATCGTCAAGAAGTGGCGCCTGCAACCCGGGAAGATGTTCCTCGTCGACCTCGAGTCGGGCCGTATCATCGACGACAAGGAGTTGAAGGACGCCCTCGCGTCCGGCAAGCCCTATCGCGAGTGGATCGAGCGCATCCGCATCAAGCTCGACGACCTGCCCGAACCGGAGGAGAAGCGGGTCGCGGCAGCGGAGAGCCTGCTCGACCGCCAGCAGGCGTTCGCCTACACCCAGGAGGACATCAAGTTCATCCTCGCGCCGATGGGCGCGAACGGCGAAGAGCCGATCGGCTCGATGGGCAACGACTCTCCACTCGCGGTCCTGTCGAACAAGAACAAGACCATCTACCACTACTTCAAGCAGCTGTTCGCGCAGGTCACCAATCCGCCGATCGACCCGATCCGTGAGGAGTTGGTGATGTCGCTCGTGTCCTTCATCGGGCCGAAGCCGAACCTGCTCGGCATCGACGAGAAGAACCCGCCGCTGCGCCTGGAAGTAAGCCAGCCCGTGCTGGACTTCGACCAGATGGAGACGGTTCGCAACATCGCCAGGTACACCGACGGCAAGTTCAACGCCTGCGAGATCGACATCACCTATCCGGCCGTCTGGGGGAGCCAGGCGATCGAGGCGCGCCTCGCCAGCCTGTGCGCGCAGGCCGAGGACGCGGTGCGTTCCGGCTGCACGATCCTGGTCATCTCCGACCGCAGGATGGACCGCGAGCACGTGGCAATTCCCGCCCTGCTGGCGCTGTCGGCGGTCCACCAGCACCTGGTGAACAAGGGCCTGCGCACCAGCACCGGACTGGTGGTGGAGACTGCGTCCGCACGGGAGGTGCATCACTTCGCCCTGCTGGGCGGATATGGCGCCGAAGCCGTGCACCCGTATCTCGCCTTAGAGACGCTGTGCGAACTCGCGCAGTCGGGCGCGTTGCCGGGGGTGGATGAGAAGAAGGCTTGCAAGAACTACGTCAAGGCGATCGGCAAGGGCCTGCGCAAGGTGATGTCGAAAATGGGCATCTCCACCTACATGTCCTACACCGGCGCGCAGATCTTCGAGGCCGTCGGACTGTCGCGCGCGCTGGTGGACAAGTACTTCACCGGCACGACGTCGAACGTCGAAGGCATCGGCGTGTTCGAGGTTGCGGCGGAGGCATTGCGCGTACACGCGGCCGCCTTCAACGGCGATCCCACCCTGGATGGAATGCTCGATACGGGCGGCGAGTACGCGTTCCGCGTGCGCGGCGAGGAGCACATGTGGACGCCGGACGCGATCGCCAAGCTGCAGCATTCGACGCGTAATAAGAGCTATGCGACGTACAAGGAGTACGCGCAGATCATCAATGACCAGAGCAAGCGGCACATGACCTTCCGCGGCCTGTTCGAGTTCCGTTTCGATCAGCGCGAGCCGGTGCCGATCGAGGAGGTCGAGCCCGCTGCCGAGATCGTCAAGCGCTTCGCCACCGGCGCGATGTCGCTCGGCTCCATCTCGACCGAGGCGC
>CAZNBS010000116.1:0-4745 GCA_964570955.1 uncultured Burkholderiales bacterium
GCTTAGGAGTCTGCATACAGAAGGCGCGGCTGTAAGAGAGGTGGCCTCACAGAAGTTGCTGCATCGACCTAAGCTGCGCGACAGTTTCCGCCAGCTCCCGCGCAAGAAACTCATTCAGCAAGTCATCGACGGAACGCGGCGGATTCTTCAGGCCCTCGCGCTGATCGCGGACGGCTGCGCAGACAGCGCCTGGATCGAGGTCGAACAGGTGACTGACAAACTCGTCTGGATGCTGGGCCTCGATCCCGTAGGGCGTGAGAGCGTCTTCCGGGAAGTGCTTCAGGTTGTAGGTGACGATGACCCCAGCCTGGCAGCGGATCGCGGCAGCGAGGACGTGCCGATCGTCGGGGTCGGGCAGACGTAACCCGTCGATCAGGCTCTCGTACGAGGTGACCAGGCAATCGGGGACTGCCTGGTTCATCAAATCGCGGGTGCGTTCGAGCTGCGCCTTACGGAGATCTTGGCGTTTCTTCAAGACGCCGGCGATCCACTCGTCGTGGATTCGGTCTGTCCAACGAGCGCGGAACAGATCGGTAAGAGCCAGCCGAAGGAGAAGGTCGCGGACTGATGCGGGGTAGAGAACGCAGGCATCGAAGACCGCGACAAAGCTCGCCACGCGCTCAATACCCCATGTTCAGTTCCTGGGCCTGCTTGGACAGCTCGTCGAGTGCTTTACGGCGGCTTGCAAGACTCTTTTCGCGATGGGCGAGGAGATCCTTGAAAAGGACTCGCCGATGCGTGCCCACCTTCCGGAACGGGATCGCGTTTTGCTCGAGCAATCCAACCAGGTGCGGGCGCGATACGTTGAGGAAGTCTGCGGCCTGCTGTGTGGTGAGCTCGGCGTGGATCGGCATGATGGTGACCGCATTCCCTTCTGCCATCTGGGCGAGGATGTCCACCAGCAGCCGGAGCGCAGCGACGGGGACGATGATTTCCTCCTTGCCGACCATGACCTTCAGGCGAGCTGCCTTACCCTGACCCACGAAGGCGGCAAGAAGACGGCTGCTCTCACGAGCGAGCTTCGCTTCCTCCTCGGTAGGCAGGGTTGGAGGAAGGGCACGAAGTACGGCTGGGGTCATAGGAGACACCACGCGTTGGCGATTGAGCGACGCGAGCATCTTAGGCTATAAACGAAATAGACGCAATAATCGTAATAATCGTAACTAACGAAAGGACTTCTTGGCTGGAAGCCTGGAATATCAATAGCTTGCAGGAACCATCTCAGCTCGGAAAAATCGGTCGGCGGCGACCTGGGCTGGTCCGTCAGCAGGCGCTTAGTCCGGCGCGGAACCGCTTCCGGCAGTCCGATGCTGCTCGCGCACTTGATGTGCGTTCCACTCCCGGTAGTGTTCTTCGTCTCGTGTCGACCAACGCTTGTCCGACTGCGCGTCTTCCCCGTCCGACGGCGGATTGTCGGCTTCGCTGTGCGCGCGGGAATCAGTCATACCGCTAATCAGACCGAAGAGCACAAGCAGACCGACCAGGGCCAACAAGAAGTACCCGGGCGAAGGAAAGAGCCAGTGGAACCAGGCGTTCAGGTCCATATCGTTCCTATCGCGAGAAAACCATCGCCTTGTCTGCCTCCCGCCGATGCGGGCCGGTGACCAATGATCTCGGCGGAGTCATTGGCACGGTGACCCTACTATAGACGATCAGCGGCGACGAACGACGTCCCAACGCCCCCGCTGAGTCCGTGAGCGTGACAACGCCGGTCAGAAACTGAGCGAGCACAGCGGCGGGAGTCGCCGTGCCGCGGAACCGATAGACGGACGCGTACCGCTCGCGCGCCGCTCGCATGTCCACCGTGTAGGAGACGCGGTCTGTCGGCACGTCCTCTCGGACAACCGCCGCAGTCTCGATCGAGG
Source organism: uncultured Burkholderiales bacterium (assembly GCA_964570955.1). Classification (GTDB taxonomy): domain Bacteria; phylum Pseudomonadota; class Gammaproteobacteria; order Burkholderiales; family SHXO01; genus SHXO01. The sequence continues at coordinate 1,866 of CAZNBS010000116.1, forward strand.
CAGCACAACGGTGCTCGATCCTGTTCGGCGGCTCGGCGAGCCATGCGACCGCATAGCGAGTACATGGCAACGTCGCGCCAAGGACGGCAAACAGTTCGTCCACCGTTTCGGCCTCCGTTCTCGCCTGCGCCGCAGGCGACGCTCCCATTCCGGCCATGAGCGTCAGCATGAGAACCGTAGCACGCGTGTCAGTGGACCGGCGCGGTGACATACCAAACGTCCGAAATGAAGCGACGGTTGACGGAGTCGCGCCGGAGCTGCACGACCACATCGACCGTGTGACGGAGGTAATCGACGATATGATCTCTAGTGAACCCCAAGCTGGCTTGCATGCCGAGCATCACGAGCTTCTCGAAGGCGAGCTGCGGCGTGTCGGCGTGGATCGAAGTGAGGCTGCCTGGATGCCCGCTGTTGATCGCCGACCAGTAGGTGACGCATTCCGTGCCGCGGATCTCACCCAGGATGATCCGGTCGGGTCGCAGCCGGAGTGACGCCTCCAGGAGTTGCTGGGCGGTCACCTTGGCGCGCCCCTGCTCACCACGCGAAGCCAGGAGGTGAAGCCGGTTCCGGTGGGGCGGCTGGACCTCCCGGGCATCCTCGATCGTGATGACCCGTTCAGTCGCGGGAATCTGCTTCAAGCAGGCGTTCAGGAACGTCGTCTTGCCGGTGGAAGTGCCACCGGAGATCAGGAGATTCTTGCGTGCTCGGACCGCCCCCACGACGAATTCGACGTGCCGGCCCTCCGCGTGGAGCGCTCGTAGTTGATCGTCCGAAGCGTCCTGGTCTTTGGGCGGCGAGGCCGGCGGAGGGCCAGCCCACTCGTCGATCCCCACGTCCCGGATGACCTGCCTACGAATGGATAACGCGATCGTCGCCGGCTCCACCGCTGGCGGATAGACGATCTGTATGCGGTACCCCCCAGGAAGCGTCCCGGAGAGCAGGGGACGCTCCTCGCTGATCAGCTGCTCGGTGTACTGGGCGGCGAGCCGCGCGAACTGCTTCAAGTGGTCGAGGGTGAGCCGAGGGATCTCGTGCCGCTCCATCGTGTCTCCGATCTCGAGCCAGACCTCGCCGGGCCGGTTGACCGAGAGCTCGCTCACGCCGTTGCGCTCGAGGAGGTCCAGCAGCGGCGCCGCGAAGGTCTGCAGGGCGACCGTGCTCATCCGGGCAAGTCCTGCCTACCTGACCACGGTGACCTCGTCGCGCGGCTCCAAGGAGGCCAGCGCTGCGGTGAAGTCCAGATCCCGCGCGACGAAGACTTTCAGCCTTTCGCCGTTCGCGATCCTGATGGTCGGTTTGATATCGAGATACCTGTCGAGCACGCGCCCGGCGCTGCGGTTGAAGGACTCGGCGATCTCGGCCCGGTAGATCGCAGCCGAATTGAACTGATCCTGCCCCGGGTTAACGCCGGCCGTCGCAGCGCCGGCGCCGATGATGCTGAGAAGTGCCGACGTGCCGAAGATGGTCCAGAAGTGGTTGTCGACCTCGCCTGACAAGCCGGCACGCCCCAAGGGATCACTCCCACTGGAAAGGAGCGCGATGTCGATCCCGTCGGGGCGGATCGCCCGGGTCCAGACGACAAAGAGCCGCTCCTGGCCTTTCGCGATGGCGGTGTTGTACTCGCCGATGAGCCGCGTCCCGCGAGGCAGCATGACTCGCCGTCCGGATTCGGCGTAGACGTCGTAGCTGACGAGCGCCCGCACTTGGCCCGGAAGGTCGGAGTTGATCGCTGTCTCCGCCACCGCGTCGATGAACTTGCCCTGTAGTACGAGGAAATTCCGCTCGGAAGTGCGCGTTGCGACCGAGGTGGGCGTCGGACTCTTGGCGAGCTGTCTCTGGAAGCGCGTATTCGGGTCGATGGACTCGCTCGGCCCGCGGCCCAGCGCATCGAGGCGCGACGCGTCCAGGGCCAGCAGACGGTCGAAACTTGGCAGCTCGGCGGGCGCCGGCCCCGCCGAAGCTGAAATTCCGCCGGCGCTTCCCGGGCGCCTTGAGCTCGATCCCGCGCCCTGAGCGATCAGGATCGGCGCCCGCTGGCGAGCCAGCAGCAGTTCCTGCTCCTGCTGGCGCAGGCGGTCCGCGGCTTCGTTTCGGACCGGGGAGGGCAGCGGCTCGACGGGGCCGCCGGGAACTGGCCCCGGCGGTCCTGGCACCTCCAGGTTGAGACCTGCGGTTCTTCTAGACTCGAAGGGCACGGCTTCCGCCTCTGCGTCCTTGGCGGGCTTCTGGGCCGGCCGAAGGACGATCCACCCCAATAGCCCGAGCGCAGCCAAGAATACGAGCAGAAATGCGAGGCTTCGGCGAGGGCTTTCCGCGACAAGGGGCGCCGGGCGATCAAGCCGCTCGCGCGGCGCGCTGCTCGTTTGCCCCGTTCCCTGAGCGCGGGCCTGGCGCACAAGTTCCTCCTCGCGCCCCAGCAGCTCGCGCTCGCGTTCGTCGAGCGCCTGTTGCCGGCGTGCGAGTTCCTCTTCGTCTTCGTTCATGGTGACTCTGCCTTTGTAGTGCGCAGAGGCGACCGGTCCGAACTCGCTGTGTCCGGCGGCGCAGTCGGGGTGCTGCGGTTGTAGACGCAAGCCACGTCGCTGCCGTGTCGCAGGCTGAACTGGCTGGCGATTCGTTCGATCACCACGTAGGGTCCTTCGACGCGGTAGTTCACGACCGACTCTTGCTTGTCCTTGCCGACCAGGAAGATCGCCGGCAGGTCCGTCAGCGCCTTGAACTGCATGTAGGTGAACTCGCCGTCGTCGAAGACGCGCAGCGGTGCGATCTCCCGGGATCCCGTCAACGTGTAGTTGAAGTTGTAGTCGCTTGGCTTCTTGGTGGGCACGGTAGCCGGTCGGCTCGTGCTGCGGACACCGAGGACGGTTGGGCTTGCATCCG
>CAZNBS010000116.1:4755-15035 GCA_964570955.1 uncultured Burkholderiales bacterium
CTGGTGAGTTGGTCGTCGACCGGCAGGTTGAGCGTGACCGAGGCCGGGTTGCTGTTCTTCTTTGCCCCGAGCTCGAAGTAGTAGGGGCGTAACGAGGTGACGACAGTCATGTTCGTGACGGCGTTCTGTTCCTGGGGTTTCAGGAACACCCGGTGTCCTGCGGGAACAACCTGCCAGGCGATCGAATCGCCGATGGAGATGGTTTCCACCGTCTCCTTCTCGGAGAACTCGATGGTCGTCTGGAAGCCATAGCTCGCGACGATCTTGTAGACCTCGCTGTCCCGATACGTCGCAAGAAAGATCCGCGAGTCCGAAGGCGCAGGCCGCAGAGCCTGCTCGGCGAAAGCGCCGGAAACCCACAGCTGGCCCGCCAGCAGGAGGAGCAGCGGGGCTTTCACTGCACGAGCTCCTGGTCCACGCGGTAGGCGGTGACCTGGAAACCGAGAGGATTCACGAGTCGGTCCTCTTCGGTCTCCGGCAGATTCACGAAACGAAACGAGACGATCGCGACCCACGCGTCCTCCTTCTTCGTGGTCCGCGTGGTCTCTGCCGACGCGAAGCGCACCTGCGCCGTCCGCTTGTTCAGGAAGGACACGGACTTGACGCGCACGGCGCGCACGGTGTGGTTCTGATACCGGTTCAGCGGGCTCGCGGCGTTGGTCGGCGAGAGCTGATTGTCGACACGCAGGCCTTCGGCGGTGTCGGACATCAGCCGCACGACCTGGTAGTTCTCCTTGAGGTCCTGCGGATCGTAGGTTTCGCGCGCGATCACATACTTGGCGAGGAACGACTTGGTCACGGCGTCGCTGGGCGCAAAGTTCGCCACGTCGAATGGCTTCAGGACGCGTACCTCGCCGCTGCCGCTGGTCACCTCGACCAGGAAAGGATGCACGGTCTTCAGCGGTGTCAGGACGACTACAGCGCCCACCGCGAAGCTCGCGAGCGTGCCCAGCAGCACCGCGGCGACGAACCAACGGTTGCCGTTGACCCGGGCGGACTGGTATCGGTCGTAGAACCAGTCCTCGGCTGCACTGTCGGCCTGGGCAGTCCCGGGCGCAGTGACTTTCGGCGCGGCGGCGGCGGGCAACGCGCCGAGAGGCCCTTCGCCGCCGTGCCTCGGATGAAACCGAAGGACTCCTCGCGCACCCACGGTCACCGCCTGCGCAGCCTCGAGTACAGCGCCCGAGCGCCACGACTGACCGCTACGCCGGTGCGATACGTGGTGCTGCGTTGCCAGGTCCTTAAGCCCGCCGCCCGGTTGAGCCAGTCCCCCGCCAAGGCTCGCGCTTCCTGGCGCGTTGCCCTGATCGGCGCAGCGGCGGCAATCAGGGCGGAAGACGCGTGCAGGGCGAAGCCGCCAACCACCCCGGCAGCGAAGCCTGGAACCATCGCGAAGAGGAACGCCGCGATAACGGCCATGAGCAGGTACTGCGCCGTATCGCGCAGTTGAACTGCCGATCCCTTCGCTGCGAACGCGGCGGTGGCGGGTTCGATGATCTTGAGGATCAGCGCCAGGACCCCGAACGTCAGGACGATCAGCAGGGAAAAGTTGGCCAGCTGCCGGATCCACCCTTCGAAGAATCCGCGGGTCGCGCCGAACAGGTACAGCATGATGAACACCGGTCCGAGGGCGAGCAGGACTGCGAGGGCGAGCTTCGCCAGGATGACCAGCACTAGTGCCGCACCGGTCATGAGCACCGTGCCGATAAACACGGTGGCGCCAACGAGCGCCAGCGTCAGGTCCATCGGTCCGGCCTGCTGCCAGACGACCCGTGCTGCTTCGATGCCCTGGTCGAAAACCCGTCCGAGAGCATCGCTCGCGCTGGCGCCGCCGCCGGCGAGGGCGCCGGCCAGGGCATCGGGACCCTGGGTGAACACGTCGTAGAAGAACGTCGCGAAAGCACCCCAGCTCGAGGCCAGAACGAACACGGCGGTCGCCGTAAACAGATGCTTGACGACCTGACCCATGGTGAGCCGTAGCGCCCCGTACCAGACGAAAATGCCGAATAACGCGACGTACAGGATCAGCATGAGCCGCAGCGACGTGGCGTTCGCTGCGGCGACGTTGCTCCAAGCGGTGACCGTGTACGGCTTCACCGTGGCGTCCACAAGCTGGAGCGTGTCGACGACGAAGCTCGGCATCCGACGCCTAGCCCTTGCGGAGCTTCTCGTAGCGCGCTCTCACGCGTGGATCCGCGATGTGGGCAGAGGTGACCGCTCTCGCGATTCCGGCATCCGCGGCTCGCTTCTGGAGCCCTTGTTCGCACGACTCCCGCCGCGCGTCGGCGCCGGGACCGGCATCACGGCTAAAGAGCGGGCCCTCGCAGCCAAGGAAGACCAAGTTACCGATCGCCTTGATGAACTGATCGTCCGTCGCGGCGATCAGCGGGTTCTCGTCCTGCGGTGCGCAGGCCGCCAGCACGAGCAGAAGGCAGAACGTCGCGCGCTTCATGACCGCCACGGATCGTTCGCCGCTCGCTCGGGTCCGCATGGGCTCGGTCCAGCGCCTGCGCAGGGTGCGGGCCGGTTATTCATCGTGCTACACGCGGACAGAGCAAGCAGGAGGGCAACGAGGAGGGATCTCATCGCGAGTTCCTTTTCACGGCGTAGTTGGTCTTCAGGAACTCGGCCCGGGTCGCGGTACCCGAGTTGCTGCCGTTCTGGGCGCTGGCGAGCAGCATCAACTGGATACTCTGCAGCCGCGCGAGCTCGATCGAGATGAAGCTTTGCTCGGCGAGCATGCGGCTGTTCAGGTCGACTGCCTGCTTAAGGGAGTCGGCGCGCTCGATCTGCTCGTTAAGCGCTTCGATGTTTCGCAGGCGCTTGTCGAGCTGATCGAAGAGCGCTTCCGCGGCGGCGAAAGCGGTGCGCGTATGCTCGCTCGAGAGTTGGTAACTCCAGTTCGCGCGATGCCCGGGCATGCCGGGCACGATGATCTTCGCGTCGATGCTCTTCAGCCGCTCCTCGTACCACTTCAGGCGGTCGGCGTAGCGGCCCGGATTCAGGCCGATCTTCTGCATGGCGATCACGTCTTGCCACGAGGCAGGGAGCCAGCGGCGCTCGGCTTGCTCGATAACGCCGTTTAGGAGCCATGCTTGTCCTGACGCCCCGGTGATGTACTGGTTCGTTCTCGTCGCTTCGATGACCTGCTCCCGGAGCTTTTCGTACTGCGCTCTCAGGGTGTTGTACTGCTCGATCATCGTGCGAATCTGTGTGGGCCATTGCACCTGAGCGAACACGTCGACGACAGCCCACTGTGCGTGCGCGGGGAGCGCCAGCGTCAGGGCAGCCAGCGACAGCGTTCTAATGAACGGCAGGAGTAGATTTCGCATCTTTGACCCTCCTTCTGAAGAGCGGCAGCCAGACCTCGGGATCTTCGGCTGCCTCGGCGAGGAGCTCGTGGAGCAGCCGGGCGTTCTCGGCAGTCCCGGAGAGCACCGGGATCAAGTCCTCGAGACCGGACAGGTCGAGCTTGGCAACAACGGAATCAGTGCCGTGCTTGACGAGGAAACAGCGGCTCTCGGGCTCTAGGTTTCGGACGACCTGGTACTCCCGCTCCGACAGCTTGAAGGCGTCGCAGTAGTGCTTCTTGCTCGCCTTGTAGTTCGGGAGAAAGACGCTGGTGGCGGCCTGTTGGACGAGCGTGTCGCCGATCGAGCATTCGACCGCGTTCTCGATGTTCGGGGTGACGAAGACGACGATCGCGTTGAGCTTCCGCAGCGTCTGCAGCCAGTCTTTGATCTGCGGCGCGAAGATCGGGGTGTCGAGGAGCTTCCAGCCCTCCTCGAGCACAATGATCGTCGGCGTGCCGTCGAGCTGCAGCTCGATCCGATGAAAGAGGTAGAGCAACACCGGCGCGAGTGCGACGGGGTCGTCCAGCACCTCGCCCATCTCGAAGGCGAAGAACCGTCCATCCAGGCGAAGCCGATCTACCGTGGCGCCGAAGAGATTGGACCGAGCGCCACTGCCGTACCACACAGAGAGCCTTCCCCCGAGCGTGCCCGGGCCCTCCAGGCCGAGAAAGGGCGCGATGTTCTCGAGCGTCCTCGACGAGGGTGGCAGGCTGTAGTTGCCGTCCACCGCGTAGCCGATCGCAGTCGATTCAACGGCCTTTATTGGCTCACCGAAGGCGGCCACGAGCGCGCCGAGCCAGCGTTCGAGGAACGCGCGGTTGGCCGGCGTGTCGGCGAGCTGAAGCGGGTTGAACCCGGCATCGTGTCCTCCACCCAGTACCGCGTAGGTGCCGCCCATAGCGCGGATGAAGATCTCTGCACCGTGGTCCTTGTCGAAGTAGAAGACGCGCGGCTGGAACTTCGCGCTCTGAACGAGCAGGAAATTCATTGCGACGCTCTTGCCGGCGCCCGTCGGACCGATCAGAAGGGTGTGGCCCACCTCGCCGCGATGCCAGTTGAAGAAGTAGGGCGTGCCCGACACCGTCTCGAGGAGCGTCACTGCCGGCCCCCAGCGGTTTCCGGAGGGTTTCCCGCACGGATAGTTGTGCAGGGAGGCGAATCCGGCGAAGTTGGCGGTGCTGATGAGCGCGCGTCGCGCGATGTAGGGAAAGTTTCCCGGGAGCTGCGCCCAGAAGGCCGCCTCGAGATTGAGGTCCTCGCGGACGGACACGATGCCGATGTCGACGAGCGCCGCCTCGACATCGGCGACTGCCTTGTCGAGCGCAGCAAGCGAGTGCTCGGTGCACAGGACTGTGAGGTGGTGATGGCCGAAAGCGATGTGTCCCGACGTCGCATCATCGAGCGCCTGGTCGATCTCGCTGACCTGGCTGGCGGCGAGATCGTCTGTCTGGATCATTCGGCGCTGCTGCATCTGCATCCGACCCAGCGCCGCTTGCCGATCCTCGAAGACGAACGATTGCGTGATGACCAGTTCTCTCGGAATCTGGAGGAATCGGTCCAGGAGCCCCGCGTAGGTCTCGGGCCCGTACTCCTTGATCGAGACGACAGAAGCGAGCTTCGGCCCCGATGATGGTGCCCCGGCGATCTCCAAGGCGTCGCGGCCGAAATAGATCCTCCGCCAGGGCAGGTACTTCGAAAGATCCATCGTCGGTAGGAGGAGGGGGCGATCTTCGAGGTTGATGAGCCGCCCGAGAAATCGCGCGGGCTCGGAGTAAGTCCAGCCGTTCTCGCCGACGAGGCCCAGCACGCGCGGCCTGTACTCCTGGAGGGACGCGAGAAATCGCTGCGAGATCGCCTGCAGCTCTTTGTGAGCGATTCGCAACGCCAGCCGGTGCTCCGTGCGGTTCGCGCGATGGGACAGGCGATCGACCCAGCTCTTCGCGCCCCGCACGCTACCCGCCGGCGCCTTGCGCAGCAGCGTCAGATAGAGCTCGTTCGCGAACGTCGTCGTCGCCTGGTGCTTGGCGCGCCAACGGCGGTCGACTTCGGCAGCGAAGCCGGGAGGAAAATCGCCATCCGGATAAACCGCGAGCCTGCGTCGGATGGTGTGCACGTAAAGCGCAAAGCGGCTATCTGCCGCGCTCCGGAGCAGGGCGTTCCGCAGGTTCTTGCGAAGAACGAGCAACTCGTCGTCAGCAGTCTCGAACGGCAACCCCGCCACATGGATAACCTGTAGGAGATCCTCCTGCTTCGTGAGGAGCGTGTAGGCGTCGTAGTGACAGGCGTACGGTATGTGCTCGCAGGCCGGCACCTCGCGCTTGGCGATCCCCGCCAGGTACGGTCGGGGAGGAGAGAGGACAACGTCAAGCGAGGTCATACGTAGTCGCACCCCAGAAGCGTCGATTGACACACCGCGAGCACTTCGAGGCCTTGACGTACGCGAGGTCGAACACGTGCGGATCTCGAAGGCAGGCGAGGTATCCGAGGCCGTGGATCGGGACGGCGAGTAGCAGGGCGAGCCAGGAGTGCGTGGCGAGGAAGCCGATGAGGCATACGATCAGGTTGATGACGAAGAAGGAATGCGTCACGCCCCAAAACATGGCCGGCCGCGTCAGCCCCAGGAACACGGGGTCGGTGTCGTCCACGAACGTCGCTTGTTCGCTCTCGCCGTTCATCGTGCGAACAGGTCCACGATCTCGGCGGCGCCAAAGACGATGGCGATGCCAAGCACGATCTCGCCCGCGCGCCAGTAGCTGAGTCGCCCGAACCAGGCTGCGATGCCGAGGCCTGCCACGCCCAGAATCCCGAGCAGCCGTCCGGTGGTCCCGGTCATGAAGTCAACGAGGGTTTGCAGCGCGGTGTTGATCCGCCCGAAGGACTGCGCGTAGCTATCGTCGCTGAGAAGCGTCACCGCGACCGCGAGCGCACATAGGATCAGCCATCGACGGGACAGCAGCCGATGCCAATCGGATAGGTCTTCCTGACGCGGACGCACTTGAGATATCCCATCAGACTACTTGCAAAACGACCGAGATTTATGGTGAAGTTTCTATGTAAGAAGATAACTAGAAAAATGTCGAGCAACGGCGGCTAAGAGGAATATAGACAGATGTTCCGGATGCTGCACCTGTCAGAAATGGTAGGGGTCGAACCGCTGATCAATCAGGGGTATGTCCCCGAGTTCGTCGCGTCGCTGCTGAAAGCGAAGACCGGGACCCAGCTGGTCAAGACCGTTTCGGAGATCGTGCGCGAGATCGGATTCGACACGTTCGTCTATGGATCGCTCGTCCCAAACGAACAGAACGATCCCGACATCGTCGTGGTCACTACGATGCCTCAGGAGTGGGTCGCGCGGTACGACCGCATGACGTACTTCGAGATCGATCCACGCGTGCAGAACTGCTTGCGGCATGTGACCCCGTTTCTCTGGGATTCGGGGCGAAGCTACGGGCCGAAGGCGGATGCCTTCCTCAAGGACGCGGCGCAGTACGGACTTCGGAGCGGGATCACGCTCCCGTTGAGAAGCACGACGGGCGAAAACGCGATGTTCGGCGTCAATTCAGCCCGACCGGAGCTTCCTCAGGACGAGGATCTGCAGCTCGCGGTCGGCCGGACATACCTCTTCGCCAGTTACTTCCACGAGTGGTTCTTCCACAACCTTCGAAGCCAGCTCGTCGTCTTCGACATGCCGGTAGGCGAGGTGAGTAAGCGGGAGCTGGAAGTACTCGCATTGGCGGCCCGCGGTCACTCGTCCAAGCGCATCGCAAGAGAACTCGGCATCAGCGAGAGCACGGCCAACTACCACATCGCTTCCGTGAAGCGTAAATTTAAGGTTCGGACGCGGTCGCAAGCGATCGCGCAGGCCGTCCAGACAGGACTCATCCGATGAGAGCCGGGCGGACGGCTCAAATCGGGAGGAATAAAGAGGTGACGAATACGCGACCAAACATCGGAAAGGCGGCGCAACGGAAGGCTGCGCCTCGAGATCTAGGAAGGAAGGTTACGCGCAACATCAGCGTCCAGCTCGGCCTGATCAAGGAGGTCGACCGGATCGCGGCCGTGACGAAGACGAAGACGGGGCTTCAGATGGACCGGTCGAAGCTGCTGGGTGTGCTGTCCGAGCTTCTGCTCGAGTCCGAGCAGCACCTCGACCTCGGGCACATCTACACGGCGCAGAACTTCAAGGGCGCTGTGGCGAATGCGATCGGGGCGCATGCGCAGGCGATCAACGGCGCTCAAGGTCGACGCAAAGCGCCTTTACGAAGGTAACCACACCCCTCCGAAGACCCAACGAACGGCGACTCTGTGGTCGCGCATTTCTTCGCTGCGCACCAGGGCCAGGACGATGAGACTCCCCCGTGCCGCTCGGCGTATCGTCGCTCTTTCCGCGCGGCTTAGGCTCGCTGAAGTATGAGTTCGGATTGTTGGTAACTACCGTCCGGTAGATACGTGTGAGCGGTTCCAATCAGAATGCCTTGGGGGCTGAGCTTCACGATCATCAACACGACGAAATTGGCCGCGACGGATTCGTCCAGAGCAATCTCTCGCATCGACTGATGATCCCGTGCACTTGGAACTGGCTCGAAAGACGGGTGTGAATGCCATTCACCGATGTAGTTGAATCGGCGATAGTCACGCTTTGTTCTTTCGAAGAACCGGCTCAATACCATCCAGGCGTCCTCAATTCTCCGAATGAACGATGCGAACGTGCCCCTGTGATGGATCGTTAGGTCGCGAACGACGAACTCGTTGAGAGCCACGTGCTCGGCCATCATCACCCCGCCCACTTCTCGCTTTCCCGACCTGACGAGCGCTTCATGGAGCCTCGTAGTGATGTCAACGGGAAGTACCAGGGTCAACATCGGTAGGCGGAGTGATCAGATCGGCGAGTGCGGCCCATGCCTGCTGCTGGTCAGCTTTAAGGGTTTCCGGGCCGGACGCTTCCGCCGCTAGATCTTCGACGAGAATAGGCCGCACATCAAACGGGGCCTCGAATACCCATCCCGCTTTGAATCCGATGAGATACGCCGAGTAAGGAAATCCGGAGGGGGTTGGATCGAGTAGGGTATCGAGCGCAAACGACGTCAGCACTGCCGCGAACTGCGATACTTCGGCATCGAACGCGACCAAAGGTGTTTCGTCTTGGACGACGTCGTAGTCGCCCGCGTTAGGGAACGGAGCTTTCGGCAGAGTGTGAAAGTGTCGATGTATCCCCGCCCGCATAGCAAGTGGTAAGGGGTCCTGCCCCGGGCGGCTGCGCGCGAGGAGGGCGCCAATACCGCCCGCGAAGATCTCGCCCCAGATCATGGGCTTCTTTTTGCGCTTGGCGATTGCTGCGAGTTGAACGAATACTGAAGGATTCGCTGTAGCATCAATCAGAAGGTCGCATGCAGCCAGGGAATCCAGTGCTGTCGAAGCCGACTCCGGAGACTCTTGGCCTGCAATACGGGTTCGACGGGTATGTACTTCAATGCCGGGTGCTACGAGCGACAGAGCTTCTTCGACCGCGTCTACTTTGTTTGCGCCCACCGACGCCCAGTCAAGCTCATGTCGGCAGACGTTGGCCCTCAGCATCACGTCGTCGTCGATAAGCAAGAACTTTCGAACACCCGAGCGTGCTAACGAGACAGCTACCTTACTGCCCACCGATCCAAGTCCTACAATGCCGACCTTCTTCTCAAATAGAGGGCGCGGGTCTACGGGAAGGCGCGCCGCATCCAAATCGCCCGCGTCGGCAATGGTGTACTCCCTGACGATTTGTTCGCCGGAGGTGTCCACGGTCAACGCGCGGAGCGCTCCGCCTCGACTGGCTAGGAGGAATAAGTACTCAGTGTTGCCCGTCCTACCTTCGGGTGGACTCGGGAAGGTGAAGTCGGCGAAACCCGCGTCCCGAACCAGGGTTACGAGGGCCTCTGCGGACGGCACAGCGCCGGTATCGGGGAGAGCATCGCTCCTAAAGAGCCAACCTTCTCCTCGCCAAGGGAACAGCGGGAAATAGCTCGAAACCCCTCGGGGCAAATCGGGGACCTGCAGGGCTTCATTGTTCGACGGCAGGATTTCCGAGATGAAGAGGACCACTCCGGAGTTGTGGAAGATGGTGCGCGTCACCACGCCACGCTGCGCTTGAGGAGGGAGACCACTCACAAACGCCGCAAATGCCGGGGTGAGAACAACGCGCCGCGTGCTCGAGCGAACTTCCTGTCCGAAGGTGAGTTTATGTCTCGACGGCACAACAGCGGTCGCCGCATCATGTCCGCGCTCGGTCGAGAGCAGCTTGTGGGCACTGCGCAACAGGTCCGCACCAGTGACCTGCGGAGACCAATTGTCGGGGCCCCACTCTAGGCACAGCACCCCGCCGGGGCCGTACTGATGCCATGACCACCGACTAGTAGAAGTTCGGGGCCGGACAAAGGCAGGCGTGTCGGGAAAAAGATTCGGGTAGAGAAGTTCGACGTCGTAGGTCTCATCGCCGATCGCGAGGTCGACGTCGACCTTGAGCATCGCTTCCTTCGTCAAGCCCCAGCGGAGCGCCTGAATCCAAGGTTCCTCACCAGCTAGGTCCTGGATGGCAGCTCGCTCATGCAGGAAGCGAGCCGGATTCTGGATCACCCATAACATCACGCAAATCCTGCAGGCTTGTTTGGCACGACAGGGCGATCGGGAAAGCTGAGACCGGACACCACAGCCGCAGGCTTGAGTGACTTCGCGGATGAAGCGGCTTGTCTTGTAGGCCGCAGCGTTACCCCCTTCTCGCCGATCGCGAACTCGAGCGGCGCCGGTGCGGCAGTGGATGGGTATTCCCCGGTGCACATGAATGCGCCCTTCGCGGCGCGCACGATTCGTTCGTATTCCTTCTTCGCTCCGTAGCAGGGTCTTACATTCCGCACATCGGCGGACGCATTTGGAGCGAATTTCCTGAGGCGACGC
>CAZNBS010000117.1:0-14941 GCA_964570955.1 uncultured Burkholderiales bacterium
ATCATGCTCGCGGCCACCATGTTCTCGCTGCTGCTGCCGGGCTACGACGCAGCGCTCGCGCGGTTCGGGAGCAAATCGGAGGCGGCGGGAATCGTCCTTTTCAGCCTGGGACTGGGCGGCTTCGTGCTCTGGCTGGTCAACCGCACCGTGCCGCACGAGCACTTCTGCAAGGGCTGCGAGGGCGACAGCGGTAGGCGGCTGAACCGCATCTGGCTGTTCGTGATCGCCATCGTGATCCACAACTTCCCCGAGGGCCTGGCCGTGGGCGTGGGCGCCGCGAGCGGCAGCCTGTCCACCGGCCTGGGCGTGACCCTCGGAATCGGGCTGCAGAACCTTCCCGAAGGGCTGGCGGTCGCGGCGGGAATGATGGCGGTCGGCTATGGACGCGGAACCGCCTTCATGGCCGCTTTCCTGTCCGGCGTGGTCGAACCGGTGGGCGGGATTCTGGGTGCCGGCGCCGTGGCGTTTTCCGATCTGCTGCTGCCGTGGGCGCTGGCGTTCGCGGCGGGGGCCATGCTGTTCGTGATCAGCAGCGAAGTGATTCCGGAGACGCACCGCCCCGGATTCGAGCGCGGCGCCACGACCGCCCTCTTCACTGGTTTCGCGACGATGTTCTTCCTGGCTGCCGTGCTCGGCTAGGTGGCAAGGCGAGCGCCGCCATCAGACGACGCCGCCATCGGTCAGTTGGCGGGCTTCCACGCCTCCGCCATCTCCTTGGCCTTGGCGATCTGCTCCGGCTTCATCTTCTTCTCGAGGCGACGCACTTCGCGCATGCTGTAGGCCGCGTCGCGCTCGTTCGGTGCGCTCTTCACCGCCAGGGAGAACCACATGTGCGCCGCGACCAGGTCGTGCTCGACCTTCCTCCCCGATTCACTGAGCCTGCCCATGTAGAACTGCGACTCGTAGTGATTCATGTCGGCCGAGCGGCGCATCCACTTCATCGCCTCGGCGTCGCTCCTGGGCACGCCGAAGCCGTTGTGGTGCATGAAGCCGATGAAATAGATCGCCTTGGGCTCACCCTGCTCGGCAGCCTGTTGAAACTGCTCCATGGCGGCGTCGTAATTGCCCTTGGCATAGTGCTGCACGCCGTCCTGATAGTCGGCACGGACGAGGGCGGGAAGCAGCAGGAATGCGGCGAGAAGAATTCGAATCATGATGGTGTGCAAGCTGGTCTCGAGGTTGACGATCAATTGCGGTAAGCGATGCCCTTGCGATCCAGCATCCGCAGCAGCGCCGGCCATTCCTTCTCCAGTTCGGAGCCGCCGGGACGCTGGAACTGAAGGTATCCTTTGTGCGCCACGTCATCGGGAATGATCTCGAGCTCTGCGCGCCCCGCGGCCTGCGCGTCGATCTGGATCTGACAGGCGCAGTCGAGGTAGTACATCACGTGAAAGGCCTCGGCGACGGTTGCCCCGAGCGCGAGCAGGCCGTGGTTGCGCAGGATCATCGCCTTGGAGGTCGGGCCAAGATCGCGCGCCAGGCGGCTGCGCTCGTCGAGTTCCAGCGCGATGCCCTCGTAGTCGTGATACGTGAGCTCGCCATAGACGCTCAGCGCATGCTGGCTGATCGGCAACAGCCCGCCCTTCTGCGCCGAGACCGCCACGCCGGCGCGCGTGTGCGTGTGGATCACGCAGTTCACCTCCGGGCGCGCCTCGTGCACGCAGCCGTGGATGACGAAGCCGGCGTAGTTGATGCCCAGGCCGGTCGGGTCGTCCACGAGTTTGCCGTCCTTGTCGATCTTCACCAGCGTGGACGCGGTGATCTCGTCGAACATCAGCCCGTAGGGGTTGATGAGAAGATGCTCGCTTCGCGGCACGCGCGCCGAGAAGTGCGTGTAGATCATGTCCGTCCAGCGATACTGGGCGGCCAATTGGTACGCGGCGGCGAGATCGCAGCGCACGTTCCACTCTTCCTCGCTCACGCGCTCGCGCACCGCCGATGCGGTCACCGCCTTGAGCTTCCTGGCATGTTCGGTCATCGTGTCCTCCACCCGTCCCAGCCGAGCATGATACCCCCAGCGTCGCGAACAAGCCGCCGCCTCACGCCGGCCGCCGCCGTTCGAATCTGCCGAAGTGCAGCAGCAAGGTCGGCAGGATCATCAGGTTGAGAACGGTCGACGTGATCAGTCCGCCGACGATGATGGTCGCCATCGGACCCTCGATCTCGCGGCCCGGTTCCCCCGAGCCCAGCGCCAGGGGAAGCAAGGCCAGTCCCGTGACGAGGGCGGTCATCAGAATCGAGGGCAGGCGCTCCGACGCCCCGCGCAGCGCCGTCTCCAGGCCCCAGGGCAGACCGTCGACCTCCACCAGGTGCTGGTAGTGCGAGACCAGCATGATCGAGTTGCGCAGAGTGATGCCGAACAGCGTGACAAAGCCGACCAGCGAGCCGAGCGACATCCAGCCGCCGGTGGCGAACAGCACCGCGCATACGCCCCCGATCAACGCGAAGGGCAGGTTGACGAAGGTCACCAGCAGATTGCGCAGGTTGTTGAACGCGATGTAGAGCAGCAGGAAGATGCCGATGCCGGCGATGAGCGAGTGCACGATCAGGTCCTCGCGTGCCTGCGCGGCGGCCCGCGCCTCACCGGCATAGACGAGGTAGTTGCCTTCGGACAGCCTGACGTCCTCGGCGATGCGTGCGCGCACGTCGCGCTCGAAGCCCCCGACGTCCCGGCCCTCGACGTTGGCGGTGACGGTCTGCAGACGGCGTCCGCCCGCGTGCAGGATCTTGTAGCGCCCGCTGGTCAGCGCAATGTCGGCGACCTGTGCGAGGCGGATCAGGCGCCCGTCGGCGGCGCGCAGCTGCAGATCGCCCACGCGCCCGATGTCGTTGCGGCGCACCGGCTCGAGCACGACGACTAGGTCGACCACAAGCCCTTCGCTGTAGATCTGTCCGACCGCGTGTCCCTCGTAGGCGGCGCTGATCGCGCGCAGCACGTCGAGGGGCGCAAGGCCCATGGCCGACACGCGATCGTGTCGCAGACGCACGGAAAGCTGGGGATTGCCGGGCGGCGCCTGCACCTGCACGTCGCGCGCGCCGGGGACCTGCGCGATCGCGGCTGCCACCTGCTGCGCATCCCGGTCGAGGGCGTCGAGCGATGGCCCGTAGATGTTCACGGCGAGCGGCGCAGCGAATCCGGTGATGGTCTCTTCGATGCGCTCGGTGAGAAAGGTGTTCACGCCGAACGTGACCCCGGGCCAGACGATGCCGGCGCGTTCACCCGACAGGGTTTCGCGGATCTCGCGCAGGATGCGCTGCTGCTCCCGACCGGGTAGCGCACCGATCTCAACCTCGAACTCGCTGTAGTGGGTGCCGAAGGTGTCGGCGCCGTTGGGCGCCCGGCCCACCCACTGCGCCACCGACTGCACGCCGTCGATGGCCAGCAGCTGCTCGGACACCCGGCTGCCGATGCGCAGGGACTCGCTCTCGGCCGTGCCCGGTACGGCGCTCATGTGCACGATGTAGTGACCCTCGCGCAGGGACGGGATGAACTCGCCGGAGAACAGCGGCAGCGTGGCGATGCCCAGTGCGATGACCGCGAACACCGCGGCGATGATGCGTCCCGGGAAGCGCTCCACGCGGCGCAGCAGCGACACGTAGCGTGGCTTGATCCATGCAACCGCCGGCGGATCGAGCTGCCGCAGATCGCTGCGCGCCAGCAACAGGTAGCACAGCGCGGGCGTCAGCGTGAGGGCGACTCCCAGGGATGCGAGGATGGCGAGGATGTACGCCTGACCCAGGGGTGCGAACAGCTTGCCGGCGATGCCGGACAGGGTGAGCAGCGGGACGAACACGAGCGCGACGATGAAGGTCGCGTGCACCACCGAGTTGCGTACTTCCACCGAGGCGTCGAGCACCACGTCGTGCAGCGGGCGGGGATTGGCGGCCTCCCGGTTCTCGCGCAGGCGCCGGAAGATGTTCTCGGTGTCGATGATGGCATCGTCCACCACTTCGCCGAGCGCGATCGCAAGCCCCCCCAGCACCATGACGTTGAGACTCACGCCGAAATAGTCGAGGACGATGACCGCCGACAGCAGCGACGTGGGAATCGCAGTCGCGCAGATCAGCGCGGTGCGCAGGTTGAACAGGAACAGGAACAGCACCACCACCACCAGGACCGAACCGACGGTGAGGTCGAAGCGCACGTTGGCCACCGCGGTCTCGATGAAGTTGGCCGGGCGGAACATGCGCGGATGGATGGTGATCTGCTCCTTGTCCAGCAGCGGCTGCAGCTCGGCGATGGCCGATTCCAGGCCGGCAGTCACGCCGCGCGTATTGGCGCCGAGCTGACCCTGCACCATCAGGAACACGCCGGGTTTGCCGTCGATGCCGGCGGCGGAAATAGAGGGCGCGGCGCCTTCGGTCACCCGCGCCACGTCGCCCAGGCGCAGGATCTGCCCGTCCTTCTCGCGCAGCAGCACGTTGGCGAGATCCTGCACGCTGCCGGGCTGGCCTTCGGCATTGACGACGATGTGCTGATTGGTGGTCTTGACGAAGCCAGAGGCGAGCATGCCCGTGGCCTTGCCCGCCGCATCGAGCACGTCGTTGAGCGCCAGGCCGTGACGAATCAGCCGGTCCGGGTCGACCTGGATCTGCCACTGGCGCACGTCGCCGCCGAACACGTTCACCTCGGCCACGCCCTCGACCGCGAGCAGGTGGGGTCGGATCGTCCAGTCCACCAGCGTGCGCAGTTCCATCAGCGAGCGCGCGTCCGAGGTGAGTCCCACGCCGAGGACGGTGCTCGCCGACGACGTCAGCGGCGTCATGGTCGGCTGCGGAACACCCTCGGGCAGCTGGTTGGCGAGCGCGAGCAGCCGCTCCCCGACCACCTGACGGTTCTGGTGGACGCTGGAGCCTTCGATGAAGAACACGCTGACGACCGACAGTCCGGGAATCGACTGCGAGCGCACGATCTCCACGCCGGAGGTGCCGGCGAGCGCCGCTTCGATCGGCCGGGTGACCTGCAGCTCGACCAGTTCGGCGGAAAGGCCGGGGGCCTCGGCCTGGATCACCACCTGGCTGGGCGAGAACTCCGGAAAGACGTCGAGGTTCGCGCGCGTGAGGACATAGACGCCGTAGATGATCAGCGTCAGCGCCAGCGCGACCACCACGCCCGGGTAGCGGATGGACTGACGGATGATGAGGGAGATCATGCCGCGGCGTTCACGACGTCAGTCCTCGTTCTCGTTGCGGATCTGGAACTTGAGTTCCTCGGAGAGAAGAAGCTGCGCGCCGGAGACCACCACTTCGTCTCCGCTCTTGAAACGATCGACGTTGAACCACGCATCGCCGATCTCGTCGTCGGTGCTCACCAGCGTGCGCACGAAGGTGCTCGGATCCTCCTTCACGTACGCCCACGCCTTGCCGCCGTGCCACACCACCGCCGCCTCGGGCACGGCGACGCCTTCGCGCGCCTTTCCCCCGAGCTTGAGTTCGCCTGCCACGCGCATGCCGGCGCGCAGCCCCTTGCCCTCCACGACGTAGAAGAACGTCGCGCCGGGCAGCGCCGCGTCCGTCTGCGGCGAAGCGGACAGGAAACGCGCCGGATGCCGGGATCCACGCGCGCTGACCGGCGCGATGGTCAGCGGAGCATTGCCGGCCGCCGCCTGAAGCTCGTGCGGAAAGACGACCTGGACGATGACGGACTGCTGCCTGGCGAGCGCATCGAACGACGTGCCGCTCGGATCGGTTGCCCAGGCCGCGATCGCCGACCCCCAGGCGGCCCGCATTGCGTCGTGCGTGGAGCGGGCGGATTGCTCCGCAGCCTGAAGGCGCGCGAGGTCACTGCGCCACTGCGCCTCGGCAGCCTGCACCGTGCGCTCTGCGACGTTGCGATCGTCGGCGAACAGTCGGCGCGCGCGCTCATACTCGGCCTCGCTGGTGGCGACCGCCGCGCGCAATCCGCGCGCCTCGGCGAGCGCAGCCAGATAGCGCCCGCGCTGCTCGTACAGCGGTTGCAGGTCGACCACGGTGCCATAGACGATGGCCGCGCCCTCCGAGCGCGCCGCCCCCAGCACGGCCGTGCGCAGGCCGCTCGCCTTCTGACTCTCGGGCGAGAGCGTGACGATGACTTGGCCGCCCTTCTCCCCCACTGCGGAGGGCACATCGATCTCCTCCTCGGGCGCCTCCGCGACGAGGTCGAACTCGTCGCGTGCGTAATACACCAGGGCCCACACGAGCGCGGCGATGGTGAGCGCCATCACCGCGATGATCAGGTTGCGCCGATCCATCGTCACTGCACGGGTCCTCGATCGTCTGATGCGAGCGGCGGCACCGGTCCGCCCGACACGGGTTTGTGCATGGCGTCCTCGAGGTGCCCGAGCGCACGCTGCGCCTGCGCGTGTGCCGCCTGTGCACGCCCCTCGACGAGCAGCGCTTCGATGCGCGCCAGCGTGTATTCGAGCCGATCGGCCTGACCCGCGTCGAACCGGCGCTGCACCTGGGCACTGCGTGCGCGCTGCGTGCCCATGGCGGCACGCGCCGCATGCTCTGCCTCGCGCGCCTGCCGGTACACCGCGGCGCGCGCGTCCACTTCGCCGATCACCGCACTCTGCAGCGCCAGCGCCTGCATGGCCGCGGCCTCACGCCGCGCAGAGGCAGCGCGAATGGCGGGCGCGTGCGTCATCGACGCCGGGAGCAAAAGATCGGTCGCCAGCGACCACACGTTGTCTCCCTGCTCCCACAGGAATCCCGGGCGAATGGAGATGGCCGGGTTCTGCGCGGCGATCGCGAGCTTCACGTCGGCGTCGGCCGCCGCGAAGTCGAGCAGCCCGCGACGCAAGTCCATGCGGTTGAGCAGCGCCTCGCGGCGGACAGTCGCCGGATCCGAGGCATCGGGAAGCTGCTCCAAGTCGGCGAAGGACAGATCGACCGCGCGCAGCGACTCGATGGGAACCCCCACGGCCTGCGCCACGCCGCCCAGCGCCCGCTCGGCATGCGTGCGTGCCTCGAGCAGCGCCGCATCGGCTTCGGCCAGGCGCAGGCGTGCGACGTCCACTTCAGTGACGCCGGCATAGCCTTCCTGCAAGCGCCGCTGCAACATCTCGACGACGTTGCGCTGCGCCGCGACCTGCCGCTCGAGGCGGTCGATCTCCCGATGCGCCACCCACAACTCGAGCAGCTCCGTGCGCAGCTGGCTACGGATGCGCCACGCGGTCTCGCCGACCTCGAGTTCGGCCGCGCGCGCCTGCGCCTCGGCGCGCTCGACGAGCGCCGCCCGCCTGCCCGAGGAGACAAGCGGAATCTCCACTTCGAAGCCCAGGCTCCAGGGCGAATCGCTCTCGCCTTCGCCGCTGTGGTGCTCGATGAGGGGCGTGGCGATCAGCGGCGAACGCTGCGCAGCGACCTCGACCTGTGCGCGGGCAGACGCGCCGCGTGCGCGTGCCGCCTGCAAGTCGTCGCGGAAGTGAAAAGCGGCGAGCGTGAGTGCCTCGAGCCCCCAGCGTTGCGGTGGCCACCGCTCGAACGCCGAAGAGCGCGCGCGAACGTGCGCTTCGAGTTGCGGGTCTGCGAGGTCGCGCTGCAGGCGGCTCTGTGCCGCCTCCTCCATCCCCAGCGCGCGCGGCTCGTAGGCCTGCCGCGCACACCCGGTGGCGAAGCCCATGACGAGAAGGAGCGCGAACACGCGCGGGACGGCGGCGGGACGGAACATGGCGGGCGGAGTGTAGCGCGGCGGCAAAAGCGGGGGCAAACCGGCGATCGGGCGGTGGCGCGGTCGAGAACCCCGTCGGGTGCCGTGCCCGCCCCCCATACGCGATAATGGCAGAGTTGTGCAAACGTCTCCCTGCGACAGGTTCGCCATGCAAGTGCGAAACGGCTTCATCGACACGATCGGCAACACGCCCCTCATCCGCCTGCGGCACTTCTCGGCGTTGACCGGCTGCGAGATCCTCGGCAAGGCCGAGTTCCTCAATCCCGGCGGGTCGGTCAAGGACCGCGCAGCCCTCGCCATCGTGGCCGATGCCGAGCGACGGGGCGCGCTGCGTCCCGGCGGGACGATCGTGGAAGGCACTGCCGGCAATACGGGCATCGGGCTCACGCTGGTCGCCAATGCGTGCGGCTATCGCTGTGTCATCGTCATTCCCGACACGCAGTCGCAGGAGAAGAAGGACACGCTGCGAGTATTCGGCGCGACGCTGCACGAGGTACCGGCGGTGCCCTACAGGAACCCCAACAACTACGTGCACGTGGCCCAGCGCCTTGCGGAGGCGCTGGACAAGTCCGAGCCCAATGGCGCGATCTGGGCGCAGCAGTTCGACAACGTGGCCAACCGCAAAGGGCACGTGGAGACCACCGGGCCGGAAATCTGGGCGCAGACCAACGGCAAGGTGGACGCTTTCATCTGCGCGGCCGGCACCGGCGGCACGCTGGCGGGCGTGGCCGAGGCGCTGCGCGAGCGCAATGCGAAGGTCAAGATCGGCCTCGCCGATCCCCCCGGCGCAGCCCTGTTCAGCTACTACGCGCACGGCGAACTCAAGAGCGAGGGGAGCTCCATCACCGAGGGCATCGGCCAGGGCCGCATCACAAAGAACCTGGAAGGCCTGGAAATCGACTTTCCCTATCGAATCCCCGACACGGAAACCGTGCAGACGGTGTTCGATCTGCTTCAGCACGAGGGACTGTGCCTGGGCAGTTCCAGCGGCATCAACGTCGCGGGCGCGGTGCGGCTCGCGCGTGAACTCGGGCCCGGCCACACCATCGTCACCATTCTGTGCGACTCGGGGATGCGCTACCAGTCGCGGCTGTTCAATCCGCAGTTCCTGCGCAGCAAGGATCTGCCGGTGCCGGAATGGCTGGAGCGCGCCGTGCCGGCGCTACCGGCCGGCGCAATAGTGCAGACCTGACCCCCCGAACTAGCGGCGCTGCTCGGGCTCCTCGTCCACCGCGTGCCCGCGCACGATCTTCATCCCGGTGAACATCGCCGACACGATGTTGCCGCGCTCGCGCACCTCGGTGACGATCACCGCGGCGACGTGCAGCACCACGATCACCATCAGGACGTAGAACGCGTACAGATGGACCAGGGCGTAGGGCTTGCGCTGCGCCCGCATCTGCTCGTACGCGGCCTTGTCGTAGGTGTCGGGCGCATAGGGCACGAGCGTGGCCGGATCGACCCCCGGTGCGGCGATGCGCTCGGCGATCGAACCACCGAAGGGCGGGTAAAAGAGGTCTGTGCCCGCCAGGACCAGCCCGGTGACCGCCTGCGTCGCGAGCAAGGCAAGCAGCAGCACGACCCCGAGTCGTCCAAGAGGATTGTGACCAAGGTACTGTTCCGGATGGCCTGCCACGAACGCGGCGACGTAGCTGCGCACTGCGTGCAGATAGCCGCGTCCGCCGGGAAGAATCGCGCGCCAGCGCGCATAGCGGTTACCGAAGAACGCCCAGACCAGCCGCCACGCCAGATTGATCGCGAACACGTAGCCGACCCAGGTGTGGATCGTCTTCAGCGTGATCTTGCCCTCGTTTCCGATGCCCAGCCCCTTTGCGTTGAGGATGACGAACCCGATCGCCGCGAGGGCGAGGACGCACAATGCATTGATCCAGTGAAACCAGCGGGTGGGCGCGTCCCACACGCGATGTGTCTCGAGTGCTTCCATGGCGGGGTCCTCGGGGCGATGAGCAGTTGATGCTAGCGTGTGTTCGATGTCTGGATCTGACCGAGATCAACTCCCTGGTCGCGGACGGCATCCGCCGGTCACGTGTCCGGGGGTCGCACCACCACCTGCTCCATCGGCCAGCGCCAACGGATGAGCCGGGAGTGCTCGAATACGTCCAACGCCACCTCGTACAACGGACCGGTGATCTCGACGTCGCCCGACCAGCAGCCCAGGCGCTGATACGCCTCGATTCCCTTGATCAGCGCCCTCTCCGAGATGGCGGGAAACAGATGGGCCAGGCGTTGCGCGATGTGCTGCGGATTGCCGGCGTGCGCCCACGCGCGTGCTTTGCGGAAGGCACGCATGTACTTCACGGCGTGCGGTCCCGCCAGCCACTTCGGACTGGCCGCCAGCGTGCTGAAGCTGACCGGCCCGATCACCTCGCCGACGGACCCGACGACGTGAGCCAGCCCCTCCTCGGCCAGCTGCTGCGGATAGGGTGCCTGCTCGTGGAAGTAGTCCCCCTGCGCGGCGCGAAACGCCTCCATCATCAACTCGGTGATGCCCGCGTCCATGGTCTTGAGCGCGGTCAGCTCGACACCCTGCTTGTGCAGCGCGTAGCGCAGCATCGCCTGGGGCTGTCCGCCGTGCACGAACATCAGGCGCTTGTCGATCAGCCGCCTGAAGGTGAAGGAGGGATCCGGGGCGCGCGCGGCGATGAAGAAGCCGTCGCGCGTGTTGATGTGCGCGAAGTTCATCGCCGGCGGAGCGCCGCCCTTTTCCAGCACCGACCAGCTGTACGAGACGGCGGACTGCGCCACGTCGACCTCGCCAGAGGCGATGAACTCGCCGACGGTCCGGCCATGCGGGACGACGCTGTATACCGCCTCGAGCCCCTCCTGCTGCAGGAAGCCGCCCGTGAAGGTGGCAAGCAGGGGGGTGTAGAACACGGAATGGCGCGAGGCCATGATGCGCAAGGTGGTCATTGCCGCTCTCCGGTACCGGACGACGCAAGCAGCGGTCCTCCAGCCGCAACCCCGTCCCCTGCGCGATAGTCTGCCATGCGTAACGTCGAAGTGGCGCTACTGGGGTTCTATGCCGGCCTGCCTGATGATCTCCACCCAGGTGGGGCGATCCTTCCTCACGAACGCCGCGAACTCTTCGGGTGTCATGATGGGAATTTCAGCGCCGGCGTAGGCGAGGTGACTGCGCACGTCCGGTTCCATCTGGATCCTGTTCACCTCCCGGTTGAGCCGATCGACGATGGCGCGCGGCGTGCCGGCTGGTGCAAACAGCCCACCCCAGCTCTGCACGTTCAGTTCCGGAAACCCGGCCTCCTCGGCAGTGGGCACGTCGGGATAGATGTCGATGCGGCGGCCGCAGGCCGTCAACAGAGGGCGCAGCTGACCGCTGCGTACATAGGAGGCCGACGACTGCGGGAAGTCGAATCCCATCTGCACGTGGCCGGCAACGAGATCCGGAATGGCCGGCCCCGAGCCCT
This sequence comes from uncultured Burkholderiales bacterium, assembly GCA_964570955.1. Lineage (GTDB taxonomy): Bacteria > Pseudomonadota > Gammaproteobacteria > Burkholderiales > SHXO01 > SHXO01. The sequence goes on from CAZNBS010000117.1 coordinate 11,098, forward strand.
TGTAGTGGGCGACGTTGACGTCGAGCTTGCGCACGACCTTGAGGCGCTCGAACAGCAGGTGCTGCGGCGTGCCGATGCCGCCGGTCGCATAGGTGAATCGCCCAGGATGCCGGCGCAGCAGATCGACCAGTTCGCCTGCCGTACCGACCTGCAGGGAAGGATGCACGAGCAGGGCGGTACAGGAGCGGCCGAGCGCCGCGATGGGCACGAACGCGCGCTCCGGGTCGTATCCGACGTTGCGCAGCAGCGCGAGCGCCGCAGCCTGGTCGACGAAGGTACCGTACAGCAGCGTGTGACCATCGGCAGACGCCCTGGCTACCGACAGTGCACCGACGGTTCCCCCACCGCCGGGCCGGTTCTCCACGACGACCTGCTGACCGAGTACTGCGCCGAGGCGTGCGGCGATGAGGCGCGCCCGGACATCGACGATGCCCCCCGCGGCAAACGGGACAACGAGCTTGACCGGCTTGCTCGGGTAGTTCTCGCCCTGCGCCATTGACGCCACTGCGAGCGATGCTACGAGACAGACCAGAGCCAGTGACCACCGCAGCAGGAGATTCATCGCTCACTCCATTTCCAGTTGCGCGCGCTTTAGCGTCCAGCAAGCAGGCAATCGGACTATACGCACATTGGAGTCGTCCCATGGAAGCGGCGCATCGCGCCAATGGTCTGCCCCGGTGCTAGACTCGATCGCATGGATCTGCCATCCGCATTCTCCAGATCGCCCGCCGCACGTCGGCGGCATCGCTTCGCCGGCGCGATGCTGCTGGTCTTTCCATGGATGCTGGCGAGCGCTGCCGGAATGCCCGAGGATCCTGCGGAAATCACCCAGGAGATCACCTTGCGCTGCATGTACGAGATGGGAGAATTCGGCGACATCGGCGTGCAAGCCTGTGTGCAGGCCGACCAGGAAGCGGTCGCGGCCATGAAACAGTACCCACCGTCGGCCGCGGAGGCGATCGATCGCTGCTACCAGTCGAACTGGATACGAGGGTACGCGGTGGTCAGGCAGTGCGTGGATCAGGAGCGGGGCCAGGACTGATCGCAGCGGCTGCGGGCGATCGCCGTCTGTCTGCCGGCCGTGCCGGACGGGATACGAGCGGGAGGCACCGCACATCTCAGCGCCGGGCGCGCCGCTTCACATCCTTCAGGATCTCCCGCGCCGCGTTGCGCCCCGGCAGCCCGGTCACACCCCCTCCCGGATGCGCCCCGGATCCGCACAGGTACAGCCCGCGCACCGGCATGCGATAGTCGGCGTGCCCGAGCACCGGCCGCGCGCTGAACAACTGATCCAGCGACAGCGCACCGTGGAAGATGTCGCCGCCCACCAGTCCGAACTCGCGTTCGAGATCCAGCGGCGTGAGCACGCGGCGGCCCAGCACGCTGCGCTTGAAGTTGGGCGCGTAGCGATCGACGGTGTCGATGACGCAGTCCGCGACCGCCTCGCGATGTGCCTCCCAACTGCTGCCGTCGGGAAGTTCGGGCGCGAAGTGCTGGCAGAACAGGCTGGCGACGTGCTGCCCGGGCGGGGCAAGCGAGTCGTCGACCGTGCTCGGGATGAGCATCTCGACGATCGGCTCGCGCGACCACCCGCGCTCCCGGGCGTCCGCGTGCGCGCGGTCCATGTAGGCGAGAGACGGCGCGAAGATGATGCCCGAGCTGTGATGCGGCTGTGCCTGCTTTCCGGGCAGGCAGCTGAAATCCGGCAACTCCGCCAGCGCCACGTTCATGCGCAAGGTCGCGGATCCGCATTTCCAGCGTCGAATCCGCTCACGGAAGTCGGCATCGAGAGCGTCCGGCTCGACCAGCTTCGTGAACAGCAGCTTCGGGTTGACGTTGGCGACCACGAGACGGGCATCGATCTCGCGCCCGTCCTGCAGCACGATGCCGCTGGCCTGGCCTGCACGCGTCCTCACCCTCGCGACCGGCGACTCGGTATGGATGCGCACACCGAGTGCGCGCGCCTGCGCCGCCATGGCCTGCGTGATCGCGCCCATGCCGCCGATCGCATGACCCCACACGCCGCGCTGACCTTCGACTTCGCCGAAGGCGTGATGCAACAGCACATAGGCGGAGCCGGGCGTGTAGGGGCTGGCGAAGTTGCCGACCACGGCGTCGAATCCGAAGGCCGCCTTGATCGGATCGCCCTCGAACCAGTCGTCGAGCAGCTCTCCGGCGCTGCGCGTGAACAACTCGAGCAGGTCGCGACGCTGCGGCATGTCGAGTCGACGCAGGCGGTTGCCGAGGCCGGCGGCACGCAGGATGTCGGCTAGACCGCCACCCACGTTGGGCGGGGTCTGCAGCACGACGTCGCGCAGCACGTCGGCCACCGCCTCGAGGCGCGCGTAGTACTGCGGCAAGCGGTCGACGTCGCGTGCGGAGAACTTCGCCACTTCGGCGTCGCGCTGCTCGCGCGGCCCGCCGAGCTTGAAGTAGCGTCCGTCCGGAAGCGGGAGGAAGTTGGAGAACGCGCGCAGTACCACGCGCAGGCCGTGCTCCTTCAGGCGCAGATCGCGGATGACCTGCGGGTGCAGCAGGCTGACCGTATAGCTGGCGGTGGAGTTGCGGAAGCCGGGATGGAACGCCTCGGTCACCGCGGCGCCGCCGACGACGTGACGGCGTTCGAAAACCTCGACCGTCAGGCCGGCCGCCGCCAGATAACAGGCGCAGACGAGGCCGTTGTGGCCGCCGCCGACTATGGCGACGTCGAGAGCAGGCGCCGCACTCATGCCCTCAGTGCAGCTTCACGTGCGGTTCGGTGCGCCGCGTGATCAGGCGCGCGAGCGTGTCGAGTGCAACCTTGGTGAAACCGTGCAGCGCGTATTCGTGCATCTTGTACAGGGAGCGGTACATGATGCCGGCGAACCAGCCTTCGATCATCACACTGCCGCGCGTGATGGCGCCCATCAGGCTGCCCACCGTGCTGTAGTCGCCGAGCGAGACGAGCGAGCCGAAGTCCCTGTAGCGGAACGGCTCCAGCGGCTTGCCCTGGAGGTGCCGCGGGAGCATCCGGCCCAGGTGCGAGGCCTGCTGGTGCGCGGACTGCGCACGCGGCGGAATCGTCCCGTTCTTCTCCGGCCAGGGACAGCTCGCACAGTCGCCGAAGGCGAAGATGTTCGGATCGCGCGTGGTCTGCAGGGTCCGATGCACCACCAGCTGGTTGATGCGGTTGGTCTCCAGTCCCGCGATGTCCTGCAGAAAGTTCGGCGCCTTGATGCCGGCGGCCCACACCACCAGCTCGGCCGGGATGTCACGCCCGTTCGCCGTCTTCACGCCTGTCCCGCTCACCTCCGTGACGCGCTCGCCCACCAGGACGTCGACCTTGAGCTTCTTCAGCAGGCGCATCACTTCATTGGACAGGCGCTCGGGCAGCGCGGGCAGAATCGTCGGCGCCGCCTCGATGAGGGTGAGCTTGATGTCGCGTTCGGGGTCGATGCGATCGAGTCCGAAGGCCACGAACTCGCGCAGCGTGTTGTGGAGTTCCGCGGCAAGCTCCACGCCGGTCGCACCGGCACCGATGATGGCGATGTCGAGCTGGCGCGGCTCGAGCAGACCGGACTGCGCGTTCGCGCGCAGACATGCATTGATCAGACGCGAGTGGAACAGCGCGGCCTGCGCCGGGTTGTCGAGGGAAATCGCGTGCTGAGCGGCGCCCGGCGTGCCGAAGTCGTTGGTGGTGCTGCCCACGCACAGCACCAGCGTGTCGTAGGGCACGCTGCGCGCGGGGATGACCTCGCGGCCAGTCTCGTCGAGCGTGGGCGCGAGGTGGATCTCGCTGCGCTCGCGGTCGAGGCCTTCCATGCGCCCCAGATGGAAACGGAAGTGGTGCCAGCGCGCCTGGTAC
>CAZNBS010000118.1:0-7020 GCA_964570955.1 uncultured Burkholderiales bacterium
CGCCGCGATGAGCAGGATGCAGTCCGCCTCCATCGCGCGCGCTTCCACCACCTGATAGGGATCGATCAGGAAGTCCTTGCGCAGGACCGGCAGTCCACTTGCGGCACGTGCGGCGCGCAGGTAGGCCGGCTCGCCCTGAAAGAACTGGCGGTCGGTCAGGACCGACAGGCAGGCAGCGCCGTGGCGTGCGTAGCTCTGTGCAATCTCGGCCGGCCGGAAGTCGGGCCGCAACACGCCCTTGCTCGGGCTGGCCTTCTTGATCTCCGCGATGACTGCGGCCTGCCCGGCTGCGATCTTCGCCCGCAGCGCCGCGGTGAAATCGCGCGCCTTCGGCAGCTCGGCGCACGCGGCGCGCAGCGATTCGAGCGCACGCTCGCGCCGCGCCGCCTCGACCTCCTCGCGCTTCACGGCGAGGATGCGATCCAGGATGTCGGCCATGGTCAGCCCCGCATTGCCGAGGTGAAGGCCACCAGTTCGTCGAGCTTGCGTGCCGCGGCACCGCTGTCGAGTATCCCGATCGCGCGTGACACGCCCGCCTCCAGCGATTCCGCCAGGTCCGCCACGTAGATCGCGGCGCCGGCGTTGAGCGCGACGATGTCGCGTGCCGCTCCGGCCGCACCGCCGAACACCTCGCGCAGCAGTGCGGCGGACTCGGCACTGCCGCCGACCTGGATCTCGCGCAGCTCCCGCCCCTGAATGCCGAACTGGCGCGGATGCACGATGTACTCGCGCACGTCGCCGTCCTTGAGTTCGCCGATCATGGTCTCGCCCGAGACGGACAGTTCGTCCAGTCCTTCCAGCCCATAGACCACCATCACGTGCCGGCTGCCCAGGCGCTGCAGCACGCGCGCCTGGATGCCGACCAGGTCCGGGTGGAACACGCCCATGAGCTGGTTGCGCGCACCCGCGGGATTGGTCAGTGGCCCAAGGATGTTGAACAGGGTGCGCACGCCCAGCTCCTTGCGCACCGGTGCCGCGTGCTTCATCGCGGGATGGTGTGCCGGCGCGAACATGAAGCCCACGCCCAGTTCCGACACACAACGCGCCACCTGTGCAGGCGTGAGCGCGATGTTCACGCCCAGTGCCTCGAGCACGTCGGCGCTGCCGGACTTGCTCGACACCGAGCGGTTGCCGTGCTTGGCCACTTTCGCGCCCGCGGACGCGGCCACGATGGCGGCCGCGGTGGACACGTTGAACGTGTGTGCGCTGTCTCCACCGGTCCCGCAGGTGTCGAGCAGGTGGGGATGGTCGGGGACCTCGACGCGTGTGGCGAACTCGCGCATCACCTGCGCGGCGGCCGCGATCTCGCCGATGGTCTCCTTCTTCACGCGCAGGCCGACGATGATCGCCGCGATCAGGGTCGGACTCACTTCCCCGCCCATGATCTGTCGCATCAGCGACACCATTTCCTCGTGGAAGATCTCGCGGTGCTCGATCACGCGCACCAGCGCGTCTTGCGGCGTCATGCTCGTTCTCGTTGGGCGCGGCGTCAGTGCCGGGACTGGCTGAGGAAGTTGCGCAGCAGTTCGTGGCCCTGCTCGCTGAGGATGGACTCGGGATGGAACTGCACGCCCTCGACGGGAAGCGACCGGTGCCGCACCCCCATGATCTCGCCGTCCTCGGTCCAGGCAGTGACCTCGAGCTCCGCGGGCAGGCTGTCGCGCTCGATCACCAGGGAGTGGTAGCGCGTGGCGACCAGCGGCTCCTTCAGGCCGTGGAACACGCCGCTGTCGGTGTGGTGGATCTCGGAGGTCTTGCCGTGCATGAGCTGCTTCGCGTGGACGATGCGCCCGCCGAAGGCCTGGCCGATGCTCTGGTGGCCGAGACACACGCCCAGAATCGGGAAGCGCCCGGCGAAGCGCTGGATCAGCGCGACGGAGACGCCCGCCTCGTTGGGGGTACACGGCCCCGGAGAGATCACGATGTGATCCGGCGCCAGGCGCTCGACCTCGTCGAGCGTGATCTCGTCGTTGCGGTGGACCGAAACCTCCTCGCCCAGCTCACCCAGGTACTGGACCAGGTTGTAGGTGAAGGAGTCGTAGTTGTCGATCATCAGGACCATGAGCGTGCGCGCCTCGCGCCGGGTTACTGCAGTGAGCACACGATTTTCGCACAGCTGGATCCATGGGAGGGATCCTTCCGTTGCCGCGTCCACGGCGAGGATTACTCACTACGTTCGGAATGACATCGTTTGGTGGGCGAGGCGCGCCCCACGTCCACGGTGTCATCCCGAGGCAACGCCGAGGGATCCTCGCCATGCTGCGTCCACAACGAGGATTTCTCGCTGCGCTCGAAATGACACCGTTGGGGGAACGGCGAGGACTCTCGCGGCGCTTGAATGACACCGTTGGGGGAACGGCGAGGACTCTCGCGGCGCTCGAAATGACACCGTTGGAGGGAACGGCGAGGACCTCTCGCGGCGCTCGAAACGACACCGTTCGGATGAACGGTGTGAGCGCATCGCTACTCGGGCAGGTTGTCGGCCCAGGTCTGGGCCGCTTCGTAGCTCTGCTCGGCCAGGAGGGGGGGGATCTTGATGCGCCCGAGCAGGTCGCCGACACGCTGCGTGTCGCCGGCCTCGATGGCGATGGCGAGTTCGAGCAGCGCCCCGCCCTCGCCGCTGTGCTCGAGCAGGGCTGCGCGGATTTCCGCCGAGAGGTTGAGCGGGGCCAGGGCGGAGGCGAGCGGCTGCCCCATGAGTTCGTCCAGCCGCGAGAACACCCCGACGATGAAGCACTGGTCCGCCAGCGTGAGCGTGATCGACTGACTCATCGCGAGCGTTTCCATGAAGGAGGCGCGCACCAGCGCGGAGCGCACGATCTCGGTACGGGCGCCGTTCTTTGCCGTGGTGACCAGCAGGACGGCCAGCCAGCGATGCAGCTGGTGATAGCCGAGGATGACGACGGCCTGGCGGAACGAGGAAATCGATTTGTGAAATCCGGCTGAGGCGGAATTCACGAACCGCAGCAGCCGGTACGACAGCACCGGCTCGCGCTTCAGCTCACGCTCGACCTCGATCAGGTCGGCGTCCGACTTGATCATGTTGAGCAGGCGAACCACGGTCGCGGCCGAGGGCGCCTGATCGCGCTCCCACTTGGCCAGGTGTTCTGAGGAGGTCTGGGGGGGAGCCGATCGCAGCATGGGAGCGCACCGTTGTTCAACGTCCCGGTTATCGACCACGGGTGCGATTCCTTCAGTCGCCCCCGTCACGCGCGCCGCGTTTACCCCATTTTTCTTGCGCTAGATTCAGGCCGGCTTGGCGCTGTTCAGTCCTGCCTGCGCCATCTCCGCCGCGCGCAGCACCGCGCGCGCCTTGTTCTGCGTCTCCTGCCACTCGCTCGCGGGTACCGAATCGGCGACGATGCCCGCCCCGGCCTGGACGTACAGCCGGCCGTCCTTGATCACCGCCGTGCGAATGGCGATCGCCAGATCCATGTCGCCGTTGAAGCCGAGATAGCCAACCGCGCCGGCATAGATCCCGCGCCGCGTCGGTTCCAGCTCGTCGATGATCTCCATTGCGCGCACCTTGGGCGCACCGCTCACCGTGCCGGCCGGAAAGGTCGCCTTCAGCACCGCGATCGCGTCCAGTCCCGGCTTGAGCGTCCCGTCCACGTTCGACACGATGTGCATCACGTGGGAATAGCGTTCCACGACCATGTTCTCGGTCACGCGCACGCTGCCCGCGGCCGACACCCGTCCCACATCGTTGCGACCCAGGTCCATCAGCATCACATGCTCGGCGCGCTCCTTGGGATCGGCGAGCAGATCCTGTTCGAGCGCGAGGTCCTGCTCGCGCGTTGCACCCCGCGGCCGCGTGCCGGCGATCGGACGCAGCGTGACGACGTTGCCCTCCAGGCGCACGAGAATCTCCGGGGAGGCGCCAACCACCTGGAATCCGCCCATGTCGTAATAGAACATGTAGGGCGAGGGATTGAGCGCGCGCAGCGCGCGATACAGCGACAGCGGCGAGGCCGGATAAGGGTGGCTCACACGCTGCGACAGCACCACCTGCATGATGTCGCCGTCGTAGATGTAGCGCTTGGCGCGCTCCACCGCCTGCTTGAATGCCGCTTCGGAGAACTCGAGCTGCACCTGCCCGGCCGGCATCGGCACCTCCTCCGGCATCGAGAAGGGACGCCGCAGTTCGCGCGCCAGTTCCTGCAGCCGCTCGAGCGCGTGCTCGTAGGCGCCAGCCTGCGCCGGGTCGGCGAACACGATCAGGAACAGCTTGCCCGACAGGTTGTCCACCACCGCCAGCTCTTCGGACAGCAGCAGCAGGATGTCGGGTGTGCCGAGCGGATCGGGTTTGCTGGTCCTGCTCAGTCGCGGCTCGATGTAGCGCACGGTGTCGTAGCTGAAGATGCCGACCAGGCCACCGCAGAAACGTGGCAGCCCCTTGGGAAGGGCCGCCCTGTATCGGGCCTGGCAGCCGCGCACGAAGTCGAGCGGATCGGCGTGCTCGCCCTGCTCGACGATGCGCTCGCCGCGGTACTCGGTGCAGCGATGGCCGCGGATTTCGAATCGGGTCTGCGCCGGCAGCCCGATGAAGGAGTAGCGGCCGAATCGTTCGCCGCCCTGCACCGACTCGAGCAGGTAGGACCAGGGCCGGTTGGCCAGCTTGAGATAGACGGACAGGGGGGTGTCGAGATCGGCGAAGGTCTCGAGCACCAGCGGAATGCGGTTGTAGCCCTGCGCGGCGAACTGCCTGAATTCGGATTCGGTCATGCGACGGCTCCAGCGGGAAACGCGGAAAACGGACGGCGGACGGCTCGAACGGCTGTCAGCGGCGCCACCAGCGCCACGGCGCGCGGCGCGCCCTGCTGTATTCCGGAATCCTTCCTGGAGCTGCGGTGGTCATGACCGGTCTCACGCTGCGACGTCGATGAGCCGCAGCACGTGCACGAGGTCGTCGACTATAGCATCGCAGTCCAGATCCCGCAGCGCCATCGTGCCGCGATAGCCGTACGGAACGCACACGACCGGGCATCCTGCGGCGCGCGCCGCACGCGTGTCGTTGTCCGAATCCCCGACCATGAGCACCGCGGCGGGTGCGATCGCAAAGTGCGCGGCAACGTGCAGCAGCGGTCCCGGATCCGGCTTCCGCGCCGGCAGGCTGTCACCCGACAGCACCAGCTCGAAGTAGCGTGCCAGTCCGGTCGATTCCAGCATCGGCTCGGTGAAGGCCCTGGCCTTGTTGGTCACGCACGCCAGTCGCAATCCGGCGCTGCGCATCCCTTCGAGCCCCTCGAGCACGCCCGGGAAGATCTGCGGCGCCGTGAGAAAGGTGTCGCGATAGTGCCGCAGGAAGGCATCGAGCGCCGGCCCGAAGGTTTCAGCGGGGGGCTCGGCCTCAATCTCGTCGGTCAGGAGGCGCTTGACCAGGCGCGGGATGCCGTTGCCGATGTAGCGGCGCACGCGCGCCTCGCCGGCGGCGGGTCGGCCCAGTTCGCGCAGCATGCGGTCGGACGCGGTCGCGATGTCGGGCAAGGTGTGAAGCAGGGTGCCGTCGAGGTCGAATGCGACCGCGCGCACCGCGAAGCGCGCCATCACCCGCGCCGGCGGCGCGCGCGGCCTCGCCTCACGAACTCGCCTTGGCCAGTTCGCTGCGCATTGCGTCGATCGTCGCGCGATAGTCGGGCGTGCCGAAGATCGCGGAGCCGGCGACGAAGGTGTCGGCACCCGCGCGTGCAATGCGGGCGATGTTGTCGACCTTCACGCCGCCGTCGACCTCGAGCCAGATGTCGCGCCCGCTCGCGTCGATGCGGCTACGCACGGCGCGCAGCTTGTCCAGCGTGTAGTCGATGAACTTCTGGCCGCCAAAACCGGGATTGACCGACATGAGCAGGACCAGGTCGAGCTGGTCCAGGACGTGGTCCAGGCAATTCAGTGGCGTGGCCGGATTGAGCACCAGGCCCGGGCGGCAGCCGCACTCGCGGATGAGTCCGATGGTCCGATCAACGTGTTCCGACGCCTCCGGATGGAAGCTGATGATGTCGGCGCCGGCCTGGGCGAAGTCGGGCACGATGCGGTCCACGGGCTTGACCATCAGATGCACGTCGATCAGCGCGCGGGTGCGGGGGCGAATGGCGGCACATACCATCGGCCCGACCGTCAGGTTGGGAACGTAATGGTTGTCCATCACGTCGAAATGGACGATATCGGCGCCGGCGTCGATCACGGCCTGCACTTCTTCGCCGAGGCGGGCGAAGTCGGCCGACAAAATGCTGGCTGCGATGCGGTGGCGGTTCGACATGCGCAAATTGTAGCCGTAATCCGCGCCCTCTCCGGGCAGCGGACGCTTGTCCGCCGCCGCGATTTCGTGTGCAATCGCGCGATGACGACCAAGTACGAGATCAGCGTGCAGGCGCGTTCGACCTTCGTGGCCGACCAATCGGACGTGGACGAAGGCCGGTTCGTATTCGCCTACACCATCACCATCACCAACACCGGTTCGATCGCTGCGCGGCTCATCAGCCGGCACTGGGTGATCACCGACGCCGAGAACGAGGTGCAGGAAGTGCGCGGTTTGGGCGTGATCGGCGAACAGCCGCTGCTGCAACCGCAGCAATCGTTCGAGTACACCAGCGCAGCCGCCATCGCCACGCCGGTGGGCACCATGCGCGGCACCTACCAGATGGTCGCCGAGGACGGCACTGCCTTCGACGCGCCCATCCCCCAGTTCACGCTGAGCATGCCGCGCGTGCTGCACTGAGCCGAGCGCGCGGCCGCCTCATTCGGGCGGCGGATCGTCCGATCTCTTCTCCTTCTTCGGCAGCGTCCACCATACGATCCCGATGAACAACGCCAGCCCGAGTGCGATCTCGAGCGCCATCCACGCCATCGTCCTGCTCCTTACGATGCGGACATACGTTCCACGTGCAGCACCTGTGGCACTGCTGCTGAGCATCGCCGCCTGTTCGAGTGTACCCGAGCGCACCGTCGCCCCCGGGGCCACCCCCCACCCCGCGCCGACACCCGCGGGCACGCCCCCCCCCCCACCCCCACCCCCCCAGGGCACAC
>CAZNBS010000118.1:7030-14924 GCA_964570955.1 uncultured Burkholderiales bacterium
GGCGCAAGCGCCCGCGCCGCCACCCGCACCGGCCATGGAGCCACCGGCTCCTGCATCACCCGCTCCCGTGCCCAGCGGACCGGCCGTTGACTTCGTCCGTCTTTCACCCGCTTCCTACGATGACCTGCCGGCGTGGCCGGGCGACGCGCATGCGCAGGCGCTCGCCGCGTTCCTGCGCGGCTGCGAGAAGCTGCGCGCGCAGGCGTCCTGGCGACCGGCATGCGAACGCGCGGCGCAGGTCGCGACGGCGGACGACGCGGCAGCGCGAAGCTTCTTCGAGACGCATTTCGAACCCCATGCCGTGAGCGATCCGACGGGTGGCGCGGAGGGCGTCATCACCGGCTACTACGAGCCGCTGCTGCGCGGCAGTCGCTCGCGAACCGACCGTTACCGCTTTCCGATCTATCAGCCGCCGGAGGACATGCTCCGCGTGGAGCTGGCGGAGGTCTATCCGGAGTTGCAGGGCAAGCGCCTGCGCGGGCGCCTGGACGGCCGACGTCTCGTGCCCTATCACACGCGGGCGGACATCGACGCCGGCAAGGCACCTCTGCAGGGTCGCGAGATCGTCTGGGTCGACGACGAGATCGACCTGTTCTTCCTTCACGTGCAGGGATCCGGGCAGGTCATGCTCGATACCGGCGGCGCCATCCGCGTCTCCTACGCGGACCAGAACGGCCACCCCTACGTATCGGTCGGACGCCGGCTGGTGGAACGCGGCGAAATGACCCTCGATCAGGCGTCCATGCAGGGCATCCGCGCCTGGGGCGAACGCAACCCGGGACAGCTGGCGCGATTGCTGGGAGAAAACCCGTCCTACGTATTCTTTCGGGAGGTCAGCGCAGCCACCGACGGCCCGCCCGGTTCGCTAGGCGTGCCGCTGACCGCCGGGCGCAGCATGGCGGTGGATCCGCGCGCCATTCCGCTCGGCGCACCGGTCTTCCTGAGCACGACCGAACCCAATTCCCCCGTGCCGTTGAACCGGCTGATGATCGCCCAGGACACCGGCGGTGCCATCAAGGGCGCCGTGCGTGGCGATTTCTACTGGGGATCGGGAGACGAGGCAGGCAAGCTGGCGGGCCGCATGCGTCAACCCGGCCGCATGTGGCTGCTGCTGCCGCGCGGCCTCACTGGGGATCTGCCGGCTCGCTGAGGGGCGCGTCGGGCTCGATGCTGTCGGGATTGAAGCTCACCGTCACCAGCACGCGGCTGCGCACGCGCCGGCCATCTTTCAACGCCGGTTGGAACAGCACCTCGCGAAATGCCGCGAGAGCCTCCTGGTCGAACACGCCCGGCGGGTCGGACTCCACCACGCTGCGCTCGCGGATTCGCCCCGTCTCGTCCACATGCAGCAGCAGGGTCACCTCGCCGCCGATGGACGCGGCCGCCGCAGCCTCGGGATAGGCCGGCTCGACCTCCACCAGGGCAACGGGCAGGGCATCGAGCTGGCGGGCGGGATACCAGGTGTCGTCGACGGCGGCGACGGATTCGAGCTCGGGACGCAGCGCGTCGGGATCGGACTCCACGACTTCGGCCGTGTGCGCAGCCGCCGCTTCGGAAGCCGGTGGGCGCTCAGCCGGCTCGGGGGGGTCCGCCACACGCTCGCTCGCGACGATGCGGGGCGCGTGCGACCGGCTGTCGGGAAGCGGTTGCACGGCTGCCTGCGCCTCCCCGGATGCTCCCGGAACGCCCTCCAGCCGGGCTTCGATGACGCCCGACGCGGTGACCGGACCCGATGGCGGTCGCACCACCAGACCGACGATCACGAGCGCATGGGCAAGGACCGAGGCCCCGAAGCAGGCGAATGCGCGTGTCCGGTCGTTCCAGTCCATGGCGGCTGCGCGGCGCGGGTCCGCCAGAGCGCGTCCCGGCTTCAGTCCTCTTTCTTGCTGGCCAGCCGCTTCTCGATCTGGTCGGCCGGAATGTAGCCGCCGACCCGCTCGCCGGAGGCGAAGATCAGCGCCGGCGTGCCATTGATACGTTTCTTGCGACCGAATTCCACCAGCTTGTCCACGGGATTGGAGCAGGTCGAGTCCGCTGCCGGCACGGTCTTGCGGTTCATGTACTCGTCCCACGCCTTCAGTCGGTCAGGTGAGCACCAGATCTTGCGCGCGGTCTCGGGTGCGTCGGCATGCAGGGACTCGAGCGGATACAGAAACATGTAGACGGTCACGTTGTCGAGTTTCGCCAGTTCAGCCTCCAGCTTGCGGCACCAGGGGCAATCGGGATCCGAGAACACGGCCATCTTGCGCTCGCCCTTGCCCTTGACGCGCTTGAACGCCATGTCGAAAGGCAGTTCGTCGAACGGGATGGCCGAGAGCTTCTGCTTGCGCTCGCCGGTGAGGTTGCTCATCTTCGTCAGCGAGATGATGCTGCCGTCGATCAGGTATTCGCCCTTCGCATCGGCATACAGGATGTCGATCTCCGGTCCGGCTACCACGATTTCGTACAGGCCCAGGTAGGGCAGCTTGGTCACCGACTGCACCGGCATGTCGGGGAACTTCTCGGTAAAGGCCTTGCGCACCACGTTCTCGTTCGCGCCTGCCAGCGACGCCGCGCACAGCAGGGCCGCGGCGCAGCCCAGGGACACCAGTCGAGTCAACATCGTCCTTCCTTGGAGGATTGGAATAGGTTATCGGTCAGCCGAACGCATGCCTGATGAGCAGACGCTTGAGCGGCGGCGCGCGGTCGACGAGCGCGAGGCCGCCATTGCGGATCCAACGCACCGCGGCGGCACGGTGCCCGAATAGGCGCTGCAGCCCGTCGGTCGCCATGGTCATCGCCAGGATGTCTTCCCTGCGCGCACGCTCGTAGCCACGCAGCAGCCGAACCTGTCCGACATCTCTGCACGCGCCGCGTTCGCGCAAGACGCGCGCCAGTTCGCTGGCGTCCTGGAATCCGAGGTTCACCCCCTGGCCGGCGAGCGGGTGCACATGATGGGCGGCATCTCCCACCAGCGCAAGGCGAGGCCGGACCAGTTGCGTCACCTGCACCAGCTGCAGCGGAAAGGCGGCCGGCGAGGTGATCACCTCGAGCGCACCGAGCGTGCGGTGGGCGGCATCGGCCACGCGTGTCGCCAGCCGCTCGGCATCGAGTGTCATGAGTTCGGCGGCAACCGGCTCGGTTGCGGACCAGACCATGCTGCAGCGCCGGCCAGGCAGGGGCAGCAGTGCCAGCACGCCATCCGGCCGGAACCACTGCCAGGCCACGTCGCGATGCGGATTCTCACAGGCGAAGTTGGCGACGACGGCGGTCTGACCGTACGGCCGGACACGGGCCTCGATGCCGGATTGGCTGCGCGTCCAGGAGCGCGCACCGTCCGCGCCGACCAGCAGGCGCGCGTGCAGGATGCGCCCGTCCGCCAGGCGCAGGCGCGCCCCATCGTCCTCCACCCTCAGCTCCGTGGCGGCGTCGCGGCAGATCATCAGGTCCGACATGCGGGCCAGCCGGGCGGCGAGCGCCTGCAGGAGCAGCCGGTTCTCCACGATGCTGGCCAGCCGGGGCGCACCCGCTTCGCGCGCATCGAAGCCGATCGCACCGCGTGGTCCATCGCCGAAGACGCGCATCCCCAGGACCGGCGCGATGCGTTCGCCGTTCGCGGGCCACGCGTCGATCGACGTCAGGAAGCGCTCGCTTCCCGGGCTGATCGCGAAGACGCGAACATCCCAGTCGTCGCGCAGGCCCCCGGACCGGGGCTCCGGCTGGGCGTCGACGAGCGCCACGCGCAACCCGCTGCCGTCGAGCGCCGCCACCAGGGTGGAGCCGACCAGACCCCCACCGACGACGACGATGTCGTACGCCTGTTCCTCCACCTTCCTCCTCCAAGCATGCGACGTACACGCTGCGGGCGCGCGCCTTGACAGCCCACACCCCGCTCAGTAACCTTCCGGCCCTCGCGTAAGCGGGAATGCGAATCCGGTGATGTAGCTCAGACGGTTAGAGCGAGGGATTCATAACCCCTAGGTCGGCGGTTCGATTCCGCCCATCACCACCACGGCTTGCGCGGCCTCTCCGGCCGGCTGCCGCCGCCGCGTCTCAGTCTCCGGGACACGGGACCGATAACGGCACTGTAGCCTACATCCCGTGGCTCCGGCGCGGCCCGCCGCCGCTCTCCCCCGCTTGCTAGAATGACTCCAGGACACCCGAAGGCCTCGATGCGCCGTTTCTTTTCTATCTTCAGCCCGATCCGGACCGCCGCCGGCGCGCTCGCGCTCGTCGCCGGGATCGGACTGGCCAACCTGACGCTGCCGGCCCAGGCGCAGCAGGCCCGGCCCGTGCAACTGCCGGCCGACGCCCGTTTCGGCGAATTGAAGGGACTCGCCTACCCGCTCGCCCGGATCGGAAAGGACACTTTGCGGCTGGCCCCGGGGGCAAAGATCTACAACACCCAGAACCTGATCGTGATGCCCGCTTCGGTGGCCGGCACCGGTCCGGTGCTCTACAAGCTGGACGGGCGCGGCGAGGTCGCGCAGCTGTGGCTGCTGACTGCCCAGGAAGCCGCGGCGGCGAAGAAGAGGGCGGGCCCAGCCAAGCCATGACGCGGAAGTTCTACATCCGCACCTTCGGTTGCCAGATGAACGAGTACGACTCGGACAAGCTGGCCGACGTGCTGCGCGCGGCGCACGGCATGGAGCCGGCGCAGTCGCCGGAAGAGGCGGATGTGCTGCTGTTCAACACGTGCTCGGTGCGCGAGAAGGCGCAGGAAAAGGTGTTCTCCGATCTGGGCCGCGTCCGCCACCTGAAGCAGCGCAACCCCGACCTGCTCATCGGCGTCGGCGGCTGCGTGGCGAGCCAGGAGGGGGCGGCGATCGTCGAGCGTGCGCCTTTCGTCGATCTGGTGTTCGGCCCGCAGACGCTGCACCGCCTTCCCGGCATGATCGAGGCGCGCCGCCGCAGCAATCGCCCGCAGGTCGACATCTCCTTCCCGGAGATCGAGAAATTCGACCATCTGCCCCCGCCGCGCAAGGATGGGGCGAGTGCGTTCGTGTCGATCATGGAGGGCTGCAGCAAGTACTGCAGCTTCTGCGTGGTGCCGTACACGCGCGGCGAGGAGGTCTCGCGTCCGTTCGAGGACGTGCTGACCGAGGTGGCGGGGCTGGTCGACCAGGGCGTGCGCGAGATCACGCTGCTCGGGCAGAACGTGAACGCCTACCGCGGACGCATGTCCGATACGCAGACGGCCGACTTCGCCCTGCTGCTGGAATACCTGGCCGAGATGCCCGGCCTCGAACGCATCCGCTACACCACGTCGCACCCCAAGGAGTTCACCCAGCGCCTGATCGATGCATATGCCACGGTCCCGCAACTCGTGAGCCACGTCCACCTGCCGGTTCAGTCGGGATCGGATCGCGTGCTGGCCGCCATGAAGCGCGGATACACCGTGCTCGAGTACAAATCCATCGTGCGGCGGCTGCGGGCCATACGGCCGGACCTGTGTCTCGCCTCGGATTTCATCGTCGGCTTTCCCGGAGAAACCGAATCCGACTTCGAGGCCACGATGCGGCTGGCCGAGGAGTTGAACTTCGACGCGAGCTTCAGCTTCGTCTACAGCCGCCGCCCGGGCACGCCGGCTGCCAGCCTCGACGACGACACTCCGCAGGAGGTCAAGCTGGAACGCTTGCAGCGGCTGCAGCGGCAATTGGACGCACAGGCGCAGGCCATCAGCCAGGCCATGGTGGGCAACACGCAGCGCGTGCTGGTCGAAGGCCGCGCCAAGAAGGATGCGAACGAAGTGTCGGGCCGCACGCCGAACAACCGGGTGGTCAACTTTCCGGGTGCTGCGCACCTGATCGGGCAGCTGGTCGACGTCACCATCACGGCCGCACTGCCGCATTCCCTGCGTGGCGAAGTCGCCGGGCACCAAGCTTGAAGCCGGCCACCGAGATCAGTTTCACCCCGGTCGACAACCAGAGGCTCGCCAACCTTTGCGGCGTGCTGGACGAGAACCTCAAGCAGATCGAGTCGGCGCTCGACGTGAACATCTCGCGTCGCGGAGAACACTTCACCATCGCCGGCAGCGATCGCCAGACGGAACTGGCCGCGCGCGCGTTGCGCCGATTCTACGAAGAGGCGGCGGGCGGGCTGAACGTCGAGGATGTGCAGCTGGGCCTGATCGAAGTGTCCAATCCGCGCGACGCGAACGTCGAGGCGGAGCCGGCGCTGATCACGCGCCGGCGCGACCTGCACGCACGCACGCCGCATCAGGTGCAGTATCTGCGCCAGATTCGCGAGCACGACATCACCTTCGGCATCGGACCGGCCGGTACGGGCAAGACCTACCTCGGCGTGGCGTGCGCAGTGGACGCGTTCGAGCGCGATGCGGTGAAGCGCATCGTGCTGGTGCGCCCCGCCGTGGAGGCCGGGGAGCGGCTGGGATTCCTGCCGGGCGATCTGACGCAGAAGGTCGACCCCTACCTGCGTCCCCTGTACGACGCCCTGTACGATCTGATGGGGTTCGAGAAGGTTGGCAAGCTGTTCGAGCGCGGCAGCATCGAGGTGGCACCGCTGGCCTACATGCGAGGTCGCACGCTCAACCATTCATTCATCATTCTGGACGAGGCGCAGAACACGACGCCGGAACAGATGAAGATGTTCCTCACCCGGATCGGATTCGGCACCAAGGCGGTCATCACCGGCGATGTCACGCAGATCGACCTCGCCCGCGGCCAGCGCAGCGGACTGGTCGATGCGCAGGAGATCCTGCGCGACGTGCGCGGCATCGCCTTCACCCGCTTCACCAGCGAGGACGTGGTGCGTCACCCGCTGGTCGCGCGCATCGTCAACGCCTACGAAGCCGCCTCGCAGAAGGCGCAGCCACGGGGCAGCGCAGTCGATGGGCAGTCGCAGGCCTAGGCTCGGCTTGAGCGTGCAGTCGGCGGCGCCGGGCCACGCGTCGCCCGCGCGCGCGCAGCTGCGCGAGTGGGCGCAGGCGGCGCTCGAGCGCGATGCGCAGGTGACGTTGCGCATCGTCGGGGAAGCGGAGGGTAGGCGCCTCAATGCCCAGTTCCGCGGCAAAGATCATGCGACCAACGTGTTGACCTTCGTCTACGAGCCGGATGTCGCCGGCATGCCATTGTCCGGAGACATCGTGCTGTGCGCCCCGGTCGTCGAAGCGGAGGCAGCCGGCCAGCACAAACCGCTCGATGCACATTACGCCCACCTGGTCGTGCACGGCATGCTGCACCTGCAGGGGCACGACCACGAACGCGACCCCGAGGCACAGGCGATGGAGGCGCTGGAGCGCACCATCCTCCTGCGCCTCGGCTATCCCGATCCCTACCTGCCGGCCAAGGAGCCGCCGAACGATTCGGCGCCCGAAGCCGCCTGATCCAGAATGGACCCTCACCCTAGACCTCGATTGCTCGAGCGCATCGGCGCCATGCTGATGCGCGCTCCCGAAGACCGCGACCAACTGGTCGAATTGCTGCGCTCGTCCTACGAGCGCAATCTCATCGATGCCGACGCGCTGGGAATGATCGAAGGCGCGCTGCAGATGTCCGAATTGCAGGCACGCGACATCATGATCGCGCGCGCGCAGATGGACATGGTGGCCGTCGGCGACGACCTGCAGCGCGTGCTCGCGCAGGTGGTCGAATCCGGCCATTCGCGCTTTCCGGTGTACGGCGAGAACAAGGACGACATCGTCGGCATGCTGCTGGCGAAGGACCTGCTGCGCTGCCTCGCGGAGCAGGCGGGCAGCCTGCGCGAAGTGCTGCGCCCCGCGCTGTTCATTCCCGAATCGAAGCGCCTCAACGAACTGCTGCGCGATTTCCGCCGTAACCGCAACCACATGGCGGTGGTGGTGGACGAATACGGCGGCGTTGCCGGCCTGCTCACCATCGAGGACGTGCTCGAGCAGATCGTCGGCGAGATCGAGGACGAGTACGACTTCGACGAG
>CAZNBS010000119.1:0-4024 GCA_964570955.1 uncultured Burkholderiales bacterium
CGAACGCCTTGCCCAGCGCGCGCGTGGCCTGAAGATCAACGAGGGAAGCGACGAGCAGGCCGAGATGGGTCCGCTGGTCACCCGTGCGCACCTGGACAAGGTGCGCGGCTATGTGGACAAGGGCGTCGAGGAAGGTGCACAGCTGGTGGTCGACGGCCGAGGCGTGCGCGTACCGGGCTACGAGGAAGGCTTCTTCCTCGGCGGCTGCCTGTTCGACCGGGTCGAGCCGCACATGACCATCTACAAGGAGGAGATCTTCGGCCCGGTGCTGTCGGTGGTGCGGGTGCCGGATTTTGATTCCGCGGTGAACCTGATCAACGCGCACGAGTACGGCAACGGCGTGTCGCTGTTCACCCGCGACGGCGACGCGGCGCGCGAGTTCACCATGCGCGTGCAGATCGGCATGGTCGGCATCAACGTGCCGATCCCCGTGCCGATGGCCTTCCACAGCTTCGGCGGCTGGAAGCGCTCGCTGTTCGGGGACCACAACATGCACGGGCCCGAGGGCGTGCGCTTCTACACCCACCTCAAGACCGTCACCACGCGCTGGCCGACCGGCATCCGCAAGGGCGCCGAGTTCGTCATGCCGACCATGAAGTAGGGCCGGGACCGTGGCCCGTGTCCACAGCGTCGAGCGCCTGCGCGAGATCATGGGCGAGCCGAACCCGCTCGTGCGCAGCAAGGTGCATGCGTCGCTCGACGCACAAGCGCGGGCGTTCATCGCGCGCGCGCCCATGCTGTTCCTGGCCACCTCGGGTGCGGATGGCGTGCCGGTCGTCTCGCCCAAGGGCGACTCGCCCGGCTTCGTCCACATCGAGGACGCGCGCACACTGCTGCTGCCCGAGCGCAAGGGCAACCGGCTCCTCTTCTCGCTGCAGAACATCCTGGCAAATCCTGCCGTCGAGCTGATCTTTCTGGTGCCGGGCACCGGCGAAACCCTCCGGGTCGGCGGCAGCGCCGAGCTCGACGACGATCCTGCGCTGTGCGCGCGCTTCGTCGAACGCGACCGCCCCGCGCTCTTGGTCACGCGCATCCTCGTCCAGCGCTGCTACTTTCACTGCGCCAAGGCGTTCCTGCGTTCACGGCTGTGGGAGCCCGACAGCTGGGGCGAAACCGCCTTGCGCGTCAGTTTCGGTCAGGAGATCGCGCGCGCCGGCGCGCTGGCGGCAGAGGAGGTCGAGGCCTTCGACCGCGGCGTTCACGAGCGCTACCGAACCGACCTGTAGGCGAAACACGACTCGCAGCAAGTCGTGGCATGGATCTCGCTCGGAGGCGCGCGATTCCCCGCGTTGCTCCTCCGCATTCCACGCCATGGCCGACCTGCACGACGATCTGCTCCGTAAGGCACAAGCCGGCGATGTCGACGCCCAGTACGCGCTCGGTCACGCCTACCAGCTCGGCATCGGCGTCGCGCGGCAGCTGCCCGTGGCCATGCGCTGGTATCTCAAGGCCGCCACCCAGGGTCATGGCGATGCGCAGGTCAACCTCGGCCTGATGTTTCTCCAGGAACTGCCGCAGGCCGGCATGCAACGCAATGCCGACCAGGCACGCTACTGGTTCCGTCGCGCGGCCGAGAACGGCGACCTGCAGGCCATGGTGTACCTCGCCCGCGTCCTGGTCGATCACGATCCACAGGCGCATGGCGCGGAGGCGATCGCCTGGCTGGAACGTGCGGCCGACGCAGGACACGCGCCCGCGCAGTACGAACTCGCCCGCCTGCTGCGCGGCGCGCCGGGCATCGAGCCGGACCCGCTGCTGGCGCTGCACTACCTGCACGAGGCTGCGGATCGGCACCACGTACCGGCGATGTTTGCCCTTGCCCTGCTGCTCGAGCGTGGCGAGGATCTCGACCGCACCTATCCGGAGCAGGCAGCGCAGTGGTACGCGCGTCTCGCCCGGGACCACGGGCACGGCGAGGCGGCCCACCACCTCGGCATCCTGCACGTCGAGGGTCGAGGCGTGACGCGCAGCACGCAGTGCGCCACGGACATGTTCCAGCGCGCCATCGCGCTGGGCTGCCACGAAGCGATGTACAGCCTCGCCCTGCTGCACTGCGCCGGGGGCACGCAGGAGGCGTTTCAAGAGGCGGCGACGTGGAGCATCCTGTCGCAGGAATACTGCCCGGAGCGAGGCGGTAACGTGTTGCTGGCCGGACTCGCCGGTCGTCTCGATGGCGCGCGGATGGACGCCGCGCGCCAGGCGGCGCAAGCATGGAAGCGCCGGATGCACCTGGACTCCGCCGGCAACCGGCGCGATCCGAAAGAGCACGCGCTCGCGCTGGACGCCTGAGCGGCAGCGCGCCCGCCGCACCTACATCGTGTCGGGCTGCACGTTCATGACATGACGCTGCGCCAGGTCGATCCAGGTGCGCTCGCTCTCGAGGCTCGCGCGCATGCGCGTCGCCTGCTCGAGCAGATCAGAGAAGACGCGTTCGGCGTGACCGGAAAATCCCAGCCGGGCGAGCAACAACGCGTAGCGGCACCTCGCCTCGAGGCCCACGTACACCAGCGCAACCTCTTCGTACTCGGCCAGCGCGCTTTCGGTGTCGCCGGTCCCCTCCAGGGCGCGCGCGTACAGCAGACGCGCTTCCTCCGGACGGAAGCGCGCATCCACCGTGCGCAGCCGCTCGAGCGTGCGCAACGCGCCCGCACAGTCGCCGCCGTTGACCTGCGCGCGCGCAAGACCGAGCAGGACGCTGGGATCGTCTGCGTGCGGACCGCTCAACGCGTCCGCATACAGACCGATTGCCTCCTCATAGCGGCCGCAGCGCATGTACGCATCGGCCGCCGCGGTCTTGTTCGCGACGCTGGGGCAGTGCTCGAGTGCCGCCAGCCGGTTCTGCAGTCGCAGGCGCGGGTCGACCGCGGGCGGCACGTCCTTGCGATCGGCCTCGTGCGCGGCACGTGCGGCCGGCACCATTTCCAGGAGGGTATACAGCACGCTGCCGAGCAGCGGCAACGACAGAATCACCAACGCCCAGAGATAGGATCCACCGGTGCGGTACACGTGCAGGATGCAGGCGACCTGAACGAGCGCGATGAGCAGGATGAGCAACGGCATACGGCCTCCCCGGCCACGCCGGGGCTCCACGATATCCCTGTGTTCACAGAGCGTTGGCACTGCCCGAGGCAAAGCCTATGCCCATGGAAACCAGCGCTTCGCCCGGCCCCCGGCGCTGTGCGCTAAGTACCGCTTTTCTCGGACGAAGCGTCCCGATCGGCGACGCCGCTCAGCGGCCCAGCGGGTAACGATGCAGGAGCCGGAAGGGCTGTCCGGGTCCGGACTGGACGTACAGGGCAACGTCCTCGACGGTGAGAGGTTCGGACAGGGCGGGCGCGAACCATGACGCCAGCCAGTCCGCGAGCGCGGCGCCTTCCTGCGCGTCGACCCGCCCGGTCAGCGTCAGGTGGAAACGGAATTCCTCGAACACATACGGGTAGCCCCAGCGTGTCAGCAATGCGTCCTGGCGCGCACTCAATCCCGGCGCGCGCCGCCGGCGCAGTTCGTCTTCGTCGGGCGGTCGGCGCAGATCGTCGAGTTCCGCCACGCAGGCGTTCGCCAGCCCCGCAAGATCAGCGTCGTGCCGGGCGGGCGTCAACGCCAGGAAGCCGTCGAGGCGCGTCACCTGCAGCGGCGGCAAGGCGAACGCGTGCCGGGAAGCCGCCAGGGCACGCAGCGCGCGATCGAGCGCCTGCTCGCGCGCGACCCCCCGCAGCCGGAACGGCGGCTTGAGCGTGGCATGAAAGCCGTAGCCGCGCGGCGCCTCGGTCAGCGCGGCGATGCGCATTTGCTCGTAGCCCGGGACCGCAGGTTGCTTGAGGGCTGCGGCGCGCGCCGGATCCCGTCCCAGCCACTCGCAACCGAGCCGCCACAGCTCGCTGTGTGCCGGCGGCGCGTAGTACACGGCATAGCGCGATTCCATCGGATTCCTTGCAGTATGATGCGGGTGGGAGGTCGGATCGGACGTGCGCGTGTGCGCCATTCGATCGAGGCATTCCTGGAATTCTAGAAGCGATGAGCCGCC
>CAZNBS010000119.1:4034-14845 GCA_964570955.1 uncultured Burkholderiales bacterium
GATCACCAACGCACGCATCGTGACCGCGAACGAAGTCGTTCACGGCACGGTCGACATCCGCGGTCGCGACATCGCCGACGTTCAGCCGGGACGCAGCATGCTGCCGCGCGCCGAAGACTGGGACGGCGACTACCTGCTGCCCGGACTGGTCGAACTGCACACCGACAATCTCGAGAAGCACCTCGAACCACGGCCCGGCGTGCGCTGGCCGGCCATGTCCGCGCTGCTCACGCACGACGCCCAGATCTCCGCCGCCGGCATCACCACCGTGCTCGATGCGATGGGCGTAGGGGACTTCGACGCGCGTTCGGTGCGCGCGATGGGATTGAAGGACATCGCCGCCGCGCTCGCGCAGGCGCGCACGCAGGGGCTGCTGCGCGCCGAGCACCTGTTACACATGCGCTGCGAACTCGCGTGCGACAACATGCTGGAGGTGGTCGAACCGTTTCTGGCCGATCCCACCGTGCGACTGGTGTCGCTGATGGATCACACGCCCGGCCAGCGGCAGTGGATGGACATCGAGCGATTCCGCACCTACACCCAGCGCAATCAGCGCTGGAGCGACGACTATCTGGCCGAGGTGGTGCGCGAGCGACAGGACATGCAGGCGCGCAACGCCGGGCGCAACCGCGACGGCCTGCTGGCGCGCTGCCGTGCGCGCGCCATCCCGCTCGCCAGCCACGACGACACCGTGGTCGAGCACATCCACGAGGCGGTCGAGGCGGGCATCTCCATCTCCGAGTTTCCGACGACCGTCGACGCGGCGCGGGCCGCGCGCGCACACGGACTGGCCATCGTGATGGGGGCGCCCAACCTCGTGCGCGGCGGATCGCACTCGGGCAATGTCTCCGCACTCGACCTGGCGCGCCTGGATCTGCTCGACTGTCTGTCGTCGGACTACGTGCCGCACGCCCTGCTGCACGGGGCCTTCCTGCTGCGCGACGAAGCCGGCTGGAGCCTGCCGCGCGCGGTCGCCAGCGTGACCCGCGCCCCGGCGCGGATGGTCGGCCTGGAGGACCGGGGCGAGGTGGCACCCGGCCAGCGCGCGGACCTGCTGCGCGTGCGCGAGACGCAGGCGGTCGGCGCGACCGGCGTCGTTCCCGTACCCCTCGGCACCTGGCGGGAGTCGGATCGCATCGCCTGAGGCCACCGGCCAGGTTTCCGCGCAGGTCTTGATCTTGGTCAGTCCCGGCACCACCAACCCGGTAACATTGGCCAAAGGCGCCACCGCGACTGCGGCACACACGGAGACCCAAGTGTTCAGAAGACTGCTGCGCGGCCTGATCGCAGGCCTGGCGCTCACACTGCTCTACCTTGCCCCGGCCAGTGCCCAGAAGGTTCTCAACGTGGGGCTCGTGCCGGCCGAGGATCCGCGCCTGGTGGTGAGCCACAACCAGGCCATGCTCGACCAACTCTCGGCGTCACTGGGCATGGAAGTCAAACCCTTCGTCGCCACCGACTACAACGGCGTGATCGAGGCGCTGCGGTCGAAGCGGCTGGACATCGCGCTGCTGGGGCCGTTCTCTTACATCCTGGCGACGAGCGTCGCGCCGGTCGAAGCTTTCGTCGTTTTCGAGACGCAGAAACAGGGCCCCTCGTATCACGCCTATATCATCGCGCGGAAGGACCGGAACATCCGCTCGGTCGCCGACCTGAAGGGCAGGACCTTCGCCTTCGTCGACCCCAGTTCCACCTCGGGGCACCTGTTCCCCAAGGCGGGATTGATCAACGCCGGCTTCGATCCCGACAACGATTTCTCGCGGGTGATCTTCTCGGGAGGACACGACGCCAGTGCCATTGCCGTGCAGAACGGCAAGGTCGACGCCGCGGCCGTCGCCGACGCTCTGCTGGAGTCGGCCATCGCCCGCGGCATGGTCAAGCAGGACGAGATTGCCATCGTCTGGAAGTCGCCTCCGATTCCGGGCCCGCCCTTCGTCATGCGCAAGGATCTGCCGGACTCTCTCAAGACGAAACTGCGGGCGGCCTTCGCGCAGCAGAAGGACCTGCCCTGGGGGCCGCACACGACGATCAAGCGTTGGGTCGCGGTGGACGATTCCCATTTCGACGTCGTGCGCGATACGGCGCGGCTGCTCAAGCTCGACATCAAGAAGCTGAAGTGATCGAGGTCCGCGGGCTGAGCAAGCGCTACGGCGCCCTCGTGGCGCTCGATGCCGTCAGCCTCGACGTCGCCGCGGGCGAGATGGTAGTCGTTCTGGGCCCCTCCGGCGCCGGCAAGTCCACCCTGCTCCGCTGCATCAACCGTCTGGTGCAACCCGACGCGGGGCAGGTGCGCATCGGCGGGGAAGCGCCGCCGCGCGACCGCGAAGGCCTTCGACGCCTGCGCGCGCAGGTGGGCATGATCTTCCAGGACCACAACCTGGTGCCGCGTCTGTCCGTGCTCAAGAACGTGCTGACCGGCCGGCTCTCTCACATGCCCACCTGGTCGTCGATCCTGCAGCTGTTCGGCGAGGAGGACCTGCGCATCGCGCGCGCCTGCCTGACGCGCGTGCAGCTGGACGATCGGGCGTGGAGCCGTGCCAACCGTCTGTCGGGCGGTCAGCAGCAGCGCGTGGGCATCGCCCGCGCACTGGCGCAGCAGCCGCGCGCCATCCTCGCCGACGAACCGGTCGCCAGTCTCGATCCGAAGACGGCGCGCGTGGTGTTGGACGATCTGCGGCGCGCCTCGCGCGAGCTCGGCATTGCCGTCCTGTGCAACCTGCACCAGGTCGGCTACGCGATGGAGTTTGCGGACCGCATCGTCGGCATCCATGCCGGCGCGGTCGTATTCGACGGAACGCCGAAGACGCTGGACGCTGCTGCGCTCGCGCGCGTCTACCCCGGTTTCGAGCAGGCCGCATCACCGGAGGACATCGCCTGATGCGCACCTTCATCCTGGGCAGGCCGTGGACCGTGAAGCAGTGGCTGCTGAGCGCCCTCGGTTGTCTGCTACTGGTCGCCGCCCTGGTGTGGAGTGCCCGCAGCATCAACCTGTCCATCGCCGAACTGGTGCGCGGCACCCCCTACATGGTGGACCTGGTGTCGCGGATGGTGCCGCCGAACTGGGCGTTTCTTTCGCGGCTCGTGCAACCGGTGTTCGAGACGGTGCAGCTGGCCGTGTGGGGCACCCTGCTGGCCATCGTGCTGGCCCTGCCGCTGTGCTTCCTCGGCGCGCGCAACCTGAGCCCGAGTCCGCTCGTCTTCCACGTCACGCGTCAGCTGTTCAACGCCGCGCGCGGCATCAACGAGATCATCTTCGCGCTCATCTTCGTCGCCGCCGTCGGGCTCGGTCCCTTCGCCGGCGTACTGGCCCTGACCATCCATGGGGCGGGGATGCTCGGGAAGTTCTTCGCCGAGGCCATCGAGGAAGCCGACCCGCGGCCGGTGGACGGCCTGCGCGCCACCGGTGCCAGTCCGTTGCAGGTCATCGTGTTCGCCGTGCTGCCGCAGGCGCTGCCGGGATGGATCGCCGCCACCTTGTACCGGCTCGAGGTGAACCTGCGCGCTGCCACCATCCTGGGCATGGTGGGCGCAGGCGGGATCGGCTTCGAGCTCTACAGCAGCCTCAAGCTGTTCCAGTACGAGGACACGGCGGTGTGCGTGATCGTCATCCTGGCCATGGTGATGACGGCGGACTACCTGTCGTCGAGACTGCGGGCGAGAATTCTGGCGCCTTAGACTGCACCGGCAACAGCCGGTGTCGAAGCCTTGCAGCGAGCCGCTACCCGGCCAGCGGCTCGCCGTCCGGCTGCAGCAGCGTGCTCTCCTCGCCGCGCAGGGCCGCGCCGAGCGTGTGCCAGGCCAGGGCGGCGCAGTTACCGCGCGAAGGCGAAGCACGCACCACCGACAGGATGGCGAGCTGATCGGCGGCCACTTCGCTGCACTCGGATCCCCAGGGGTCACGCACCAGTTGCGTGAACTCGTGCACCATGCGCCCCGCCTCTTCCACGGTGCGTTCGCGCACCAGCACGGTCATGACCGAGGCCGACGCCATCGAGATGCCGCAGCACGAGCACTGGAAGGCAGCGTCGCGGATGCGCTCGCCCTCGAGCGCCAGGTACACCGTGAAGGTGTCTCCGCACAGCGGATTGATGCCCTCCGCACGCCGGGTGGCCTCCGGCAGCTCGCGGTAGTTCCGGGCGTTCTTGATGTGATCCATGATCACATCGTCGTAAATGCTGCTCAATGGCGGACTCGGTTCTGCGCTCGACACGGTTCGAGGTCAAATTCTACTGTAGGGACCCCCATGCCTGCCGGCGCGAAAGCATCCGGAGTTATTTGGATATGAGAAACCATTCGTTCCCGGCATGAAGGCGCTGCCGTATGGTGGCGGGTCCCAGAACCGGCAGACCAGAGGATGACCCGATGAAGCTCGAGACCATCGCCGTGCACGGCGGCTTCCGCCCCGACCCCACCACCCGATCGGTGGCCGTACCCATCTACCAGACCACCTCGTACGCCTTCGACGACACGCAGCACGGCGCCGACCTGTTCGACCTCAAGGTCCAGGGCAACATCTACACGCGCATCATGAATCCCACCACCGACGTGCTCGAACAGCGGCTCGCACTGCTCGAGGGCGGCATCGGTGCGCTCGCACTCGCCTCGGGCCAGGCAGCCATCACCTACGCCATCTTCACCATCGCCGAGCAGGGCGACAACATCGTCGCCGCCAGCACGCTCTACGGCGGCACCTACAATCTGTTCGCACACACCCTGCCGCAGCTGGGCATCGATGTGCGCTTCGCCGATCCGTCCAATCCCGCCGGCTTCTTTTCGCTGATCGACGCCCGCACCAAGGCGATCTATGTCGAGACCATCGGCAATCCGGGTGGCAACGTCGTCGACCTGCAGGCCTTCGCTGACCTGGCGCACAAGGCCGGTGTCCCGCTCATCGTCGACAACACGGTACCCACCCCCTATCTGTGCCGCCCGATCGATCACGGCGCGGACATCGTCGTGCACTCCCTCACCAAGTACCTGGGCGGACACGGCAACAGCATCGGCGGGGCGATCGTCGACTCGGGCAGGTTTCCCTGGGCCGAGCACAAGCAGAAGTTCCGCCGGCTGAACGAGCCGGACGTCTCCTATCACGGCGTGAGCTATACCGAGGCGCTGGGCCCCGCTGCCTTCATCGGCCGTGCCCGCGTGGTACCGCTGCGCAACATGGGTGCACCGCTATCTCCGTTCAACAGCTTCCTCATCCTGCAGGGAATCGAGACGCTGGCGGTGCGCATGGACCGGATCTGCGACAACACGCAGAAAGTCGCCGAGCACCTGTCACGCCATCGCCAGGTCACGTGGGTGCGCTACGCGGGATTGAAGGAACATCCGGACTACGGGCTTGCACAGCGCTACCTGGGCGGACGTCCGTCGGGCATCCTGAGCTTCGGCATCGACGGCGGCAAGCAGGCCGGCGCCCGCTTCATCGATGCGTTGAAGCTGGTGACGCGCCTGGTGAACATCGGCGATGCGAAGTCACTGGCCACGCATCCCGCCAGCACCACGCACCGTCAGCTCTCGCCCGACGAGTGGAAGCAGGCGGGGGTGAGCGAGGACATGGTGCGCCTGTCGATCGGCATCGAGCACATCGACGACATTCTCGAGGACGTCGAGCAGGCGCTGGCGGCGGCGCGCGGTTGAGAGGGAACGCTCAAACGCCCAAACGCTCAACGCG
The DNA here is from genome assembly GCA_964570955.1 of uncultured Burkholderiales bacterium. Taxonomy (GTDB): domain Bacteria; phylum Pseudomonadota; class Gammaproteobacteria; order Burkholderiales; family SHXO01; genus SHXO01. The sequence goes on from CAZNBS010000119.1 coordinate 9,709, forward strand.
AAGCGCGCAAAGACCGCAAAGGGACAATGGAGGAGCGTGGTACGGATCGACAGTCCGTTCGCTGCGATTTTCTTTGCGCTCTTTGCGGCCTTTGCGTCAAGCGTCGTTCAGTTGGAATCCCCGAGAACTTCCAACTCCTGCACCGACCAGTCGTATTCCATGAACTCGGTCACGTCCGTGGCCACGGCCGCCTCGAACGCTGCTTTCGCCTTGTCCCGTTCACCACGGACCAGGTACTGTTGCCCGGCGTAGAAGTAGGCCTCGCACTGCTTCATGAGGGTCTGCCGCGGATTGCTGCCGCTGGCCGCCTCGATCGCCGCTTCCGGTTCCATCTGGCCGGCAAGCATCTGCACCACCGGCGCGGGCCACTGCTCCGGCTGAATCTGCGCCGCGATCATCCCGATCGGTCCCTGCCTGTCGATGTCGCCGCGGCGCAGGGCAAGTTCGATCCACATGACGGCGTAGACCACCTGGTCGCCCTCGGCATGCTGCAAGGCGCGCGCAAACTCCTGTGAGGCGCGATAGAAGTCCTTCTGGTAGAAGGCGAGCCGGCCCTTCTCGCGGTACGCCGAGGCGCGCTTGGAGTCCAGCCCCAGCGTCATGTCCAGGTCGCGCGCGGCGGACTCATACTCGCGCAGCTTGATGTGGGTGATCGCGCGATCCTCGTAGTACTGCGGATTCACCTGGTCGATCTCCACCGCACGCGAGAAATCCTGCAGGGCCTCGGGATACTGGAGTAGGTAGTTGCGCGCGACCCCGCGGTTGCGGAACAACTCCGCGAGGTCCTTGCCCTGCGCTTCGCCGTTCTCGATGCGCGCGCTGAGTTGCAGGACCATCCGCTCGTAGGCCTGCACCCGCTCCGTCCGGACCTGCTGCGCGAGATCGGACAGCGCAGGCGCGGCCATGACCGGCAGGGCGACCGACAGCAACAGCGCGCACGCGACGGCGCGCGCCGCGCGCTTCACGCCCGACCGGCCAGGCATGCGTCTACTCCTTGGCGACGAGGTGCATCAGCGACGAGGTATCCCAGCGCCCGCCGCCGCGCTGCTGTACCTGGGCGTAGAACTGATCGATCAGCGCCGTGGCCGGCAGCCGTGCACCGTTGCGCTTGGCTTCGTCCAGGCAAATGCCGAGATCCTTGCGCATCCAGTCCACCGCGAAGCCGAATCCGTCGAACTTGTGCTGATCCATCGTCTTCCAGCGGTTCTCCATCTGCCACGACTGCGCTGCGCCCTTGGAGATCACCGAGATCACCTTCTCCATGTCCAGCCCGGCCTTCTTGCCGAAGTTGAGCGCCTCGCCCAACCCCTGCAGCAGGCCCGCGATGCAGATCTGGTTGACCATCTTGCACAGTTGCCCCGCCCCGGCCTCGCCGATCAGCACGCAACTCTTGGCATAGACGTCGAGGACGGGCTTCGTCGAGTCGAACACACCCTGCTCGCCGCCGCACATGATGCCCAGCTGGCCGTTGACCGCACCCGCCTGACCACCGGACACCGGCGCATCGACGAACTGCACACCCTGCGCCTTGCATTTCTCGTACAGCTCGCGGGCGAGGCTGGCCGAGGCGGTGGTGTGGTCGACCAGGACGCTGCCCGCCTTCATCCCCGCCAGCGCGCCGCCGTCACCGTAGACCACCGAACGCACGTCATCGTCGTTGCCCAGGCACATGAGGACCACGTCGCACCCGCTTGCCGCCTCGCGCGGCGTGCTCGCGCTGTGGCCCGCGTATTCCTTGACCCACTGCGCGGACTTCGCCGCCGTGCGGTTGTACACCGTCACGTCATGTCCGCCCTTGTTCTTCAGGTGCCCGGCCATGGGATAGCCCATGACGCCCAATCCGAGAAACGCTACCTTCGCCATGATCTCCTCTCTTCAAACGTTCTAAACCGCGCTAACCACGAAGGGCACGAAGGAACACGAAAAAAGGCAAAGACAAAAGAAACGCGTTCAACACAGAGGACACCGAGGAACACAGAGGAAAACTGAATCCTCATGCGGTCGTAGTCCTCTGTGCTCCTCTGTGTTCGACGAGTTTGAAGTTCTTCGTTTGTTCCTCGTGCACTTCGTGGTGCAAGTACAACTACCGGTGACCGCCCTGCTTCAGGTGCCCGTAACGCGCCACGCGCAGGTCGGCCTGGGCCTTGTGGCCGGCGAAGCCCTCAATCGCGCACAGGCGCGAGCAGTACTCGCCGATCAGCGCGGACGCCTCGGGCTTGACGCGCTGGTAGGTGCAGGTCTTGATGAACTTGCCCACCCACAGGCCGCCGGTATAGCGCGCGGCCTTGCGCGTGGGCAAGGTGTGGTTGGTGCCGATCACCTTGTCGCCGTAGGACACGTTGGTCTCCGGACCGAGGAACAGCGCGCCGTAGTTGGTCATGTTCTTCAGGAAGTAGTCCGGATCCTTGGTCATCACCTGCACGTGCTCGGAGGCGATACGGTCGGCTTCCTCGACCATCTCCTCGTAGGTGTCGCACACGATGACCTGGCCGTAGTCCTTCCAGGCCTGGCCGGCGATGGCGGCGGTCGGCAGCACGTTCAGCTGCCTCTCGATCTCGACCATCGTGTCACGCGCCAGTTTCTCAGAGTTGGTGAGCAGGATGGCCGGCGAGTTCGGACCGTGCTCGGCCTGGCCGAGCAGGTCGGTCGCACACATCTCGCCGTCGCAGCTCTCGTCGGCGATGACCAGCGTCTCGGTGGGCCCGGCGAATAGGTCGATGCCGACCCGGCCCGCGAGCTGGCGCTTGGCTTCGGCGACGAAGGCATTGCCTGGACCGGCGACCATGTCGCAGGCCTGCACGCTCGCGGTGCCGACGGCCATCGCACCGATCGCCTGGACCCCGCCCAGCACGAAGATCTCATCGGCGCCCGCCAGGTGCATCGCGGTGACGATGGCCGGCGCCGGCTTGCCCTGGAAGGGCGGCGCGCAACCGATCACGCGCGGCACGCCCGCCACCTTGGCAGTGAGGATTGTCATGTGCGCCGAGGCCAGCAGCGGATACTTGCCGCCCGGGACATAGCAGCCGACGCTGTTGACCGGGATGTTCTTGTGGCCCAGCACGACGCCGGGCAGGGTCTCGACCTCGACGTCCTTCAGCGCGTCCTTCTGGATCTGCGCGAAATTGCGGATCTGCGTCTGCGCGAACTTGATGTCGTCCACGTCGCGCGGGGACATGGCCTTGATGCAGGCCTGGACTTCAGCGTCACTCTGTTTGACGCTGGGCGGATCCCTGTTGTCGAACTTGCGCGAGTACTCGCGCACCGCCTCGTCCCCGCGCTTCTCGATGTCGGCGAGGATGGCTTCGACCGTCTGGCGGACCTTGGCGATATCGGCGGCATCCTGCTCGGCGCTGATGCCGGACTTGAGAAAACGGACCATGGGTGCTCCCTGACTCGGAAGCGGGGATTATAAGCCGGGGGGGTGGAATGGCCTGCTTTCGGCCGGAGGATGACGCAAGCGAATGTCGATTTCTCTTAGGATCGGGATGCCTGTGCTAGGCGATCGCCTCCGGTTCCGTGCTCCGCAACAGCTGCAACACCGTGAGCAATCGCCCCGCTTCGACTGCATGCAGGCGCCTGCCACATCCAGCGATATAACCCTCGTTCGAACGGCGACCTCCGTTCCCTCCGGGGCGTGCGCAGATGACGCTGCCCTGGAAAGGCAGATGGCCGAGCAAGTCACGTACACGAACCCGATCAGCCTGACCGGCGACCCGTCCAGCCTGCAGATCGGCTACATTGCGATCCACCTGACTGCTGCGAAGATCTGGTGACACCCAAGCGAGGAACACGATGAACGACGTCCACACCGGCGGCTGTGTCTGCGGCGCCGTGCGTTACCGGGTGACCGGCCAGCCCGCCTTCGGCGTTGTGTGTCACTGCAGGTTCTGCCAACGGCGCCTGGCCAGTGCGTTCGCCGTCGTGGCACAGTTCGAGGAGAAGAACGTCGCGTTCACGCAGGGCGAACTGCGCGAGTACAAACACCGCTCGGACGAGTCGGGGCGGTGGATACGGACCGGTTTCTGTCCGGTCTGCGGCACGACGCTCACCCACACCGGGGAAGCGCGTCCGGGCATGCGCGCGATTGCGGCCGGCACCTTCGACGATCCCGCCTGGTTCGAGATCGACCGGCACATCTGGATGAAGTCGAAGCTGCCCTGGGTCGCCGTGCCCGAGGGCGTGACCTGCTACGAGCGCGGCATCATTCCGCCCTCGACGTGACGCTCACCATCGAGCGAAAACCGGCGGGACATCCCCGACACTCCACCGGGGTATGACATCGAGGAAGGGATGGCACCGAGAAAAGGATAACGTGACACGTCCGCAAGCAGCGTACTCTGCTGCGGTTCACCCGGAATTCCGCGCAACGAACCCGAACGAGGAACCCAATGGCAGACGTTGGAACCAAGCTGATCTTCGAGAACGAGCGCGTGCGCGTGTGGGAGTTCACGCTGCAGCCGGGCGAGAGCACCGGCATGCACACGCACGAGGTCGACTACTTCTTCTACCCGATCGAAGGGGGCACGCTGGAAGTCACCCGCGCCAGCGGCGTGACCCAGGCAACGCTGAAGGAAGGCGAGGTCTACTACCGCAAGGGCGGTGACACCCACGACGCTAAGAACATCGACGACCACCGCTACCACGAGATCCTGGTGGAACTGAAGGGTTGAGCCAGGCGCGGTCAGGATGATTAGGCGGTGGCTGTCGAGCGCAACTTCCGCGGTCTGCCGCGTCCAGGATGCGCCGCCCGGGCGACTGGCTGCGCCAGATACCGAGCCGGCATTTCAGAGGCGGAAAGCGCGAATGGGCTGCACACGGTGACAACACCGTACATCACGCCGGGCTGCAAATCCTCTGTCAACAGCACCGAGCAGCCCTGCAACTGGGCGGCTGCCACGATCAAGCTGTCCCACCAGCTGAGCTTGTAGCGAAGTTCGATTTCCCGGCCGCGCCGAAGCAAGGCCTCGTCGCTGGGCTGTGGATTCCAAGTGATGAGGGCTTGGACATCGTCCCACGCCTCTTCGGTGGAAAGGCCGGGCACGAGCTTGCGGGTCACATTCACGTAGTACTCGGAGAGGACCTGGACGCTGGTGCGACCGAGCTGCTCGCGCCACAGGTAATCCAGCCACTCGGATGC
>CAZNBS010000120.1:0-14696 GCA_964570955.1 uncultured Burkholderiales bacterium
CTATGCGCACTCCGAGCGCTACGTCCGGCAGCTGGCCGAGCGGCACGGGTTCGAAGTCGTCAGGATGCTGCGGCACGCAATCCGCGAAGATCAACGTGAACCGATCGCAGGACAGTACTGCTATCTAATCAAGGCATGAACGGTAATCGAGCCTCCGGCAGTAGGGACGCCTGCGGGGGACCCGAATCGTCACCAGCGGTCAGCGTACGCCATGGTCGCGGGCCCACTGCGCCACCTGCGCGTGCGTGCCGAACCACACGTCGCCTCTCGCCTGCGCGTGGCGAATCAGTTCCTCCACGATCCAGATGCGCGAGCGGTAGCCGACGATGTGCGGGTGGAAGGTGAGCTGGCACAGGCCGCCTTCCTCGTAGGCCGCTTCGAACTCGCGGCGGAAGATGTCCAACACGTCGGCCGGCGGCGTGTAGGGACGCAGGCCCTGGAAGCGATGCATCATGAAGTACACCGCATCGTCGCGCACCCACTCCACCGGCACCTCGACGATGCCGGTCGGCTCGCCGTCGAGCAGCAGTTCGTAGCAGTCCTCGTCGGCCATCAGGGACGAGTCGTACAGCAGCCCCATCTCCTTCTCGATGCGCAGGGTGTCGGGGCTGAAATCCCATGACGGCGTGCGCAGGCCGACCGGCCGCACGCCGGTGATCTGCGTGAGCGTGTCGGCCGCGCGCATCATCAGGTCGCGCTCGTTCTCGTAGGGCAGTACCGAGTTGAGCTCGTGGATCCAGCCGTGAATGCCGATCTCGTGGCCGGCGGCCACCAGTGCGCGCTGTTCGTCGGGATACGTCAGTGCCACCACCGCCGGCACGTAGAAGGTCGCGCGCACGTCGTACTTCTCCAGCAGCTTGACGAGGCGCGGGACGCCGACGCGATTGCCGTACTGGCCCCACGCCATGCGGCCGATGGACTTGCCGCCGTCGCGCAACTCGTTGGTCTCGTGATCCGAGTCGAAGGACAGCGCGAGCGCGCAGCGCGCGCCGTCCGGCCACTTCGCCGGCGCCAGGCGACGCCCCGCCCGCACCTGGTTCAGCAGCCTGCGCCAGTGCGCCTCGGGCCATTGCCAGGGCTGGAGTTCCTTGTCACTCATCTGCACTCTCCTCTCGCAGCCCGACGTCTCAGGCGAGTTCCTTGTGCGCAGTCTCGGGCAGCCGCGCGATGACCAGCGTGGACACGATGGCCGCGCCGATCACATACCAGGTGGGCGACAACGGCGAGCCGGTGCGCCCGATCAGCCAGGTGGCGATGAAGGGCGCGAAACCGCCGAAGATGGCCACCGCCAGGCTGTAGCCGGCCGACATCCAGGTCGAGCGCATGGGCGTCGGGAAGATTTCGGCGATCGCCGCCGGCCCCGGCCCCGAGAATGCCGCGATCATCAGCGCGAACACACCCTGCATCGCCATCACCACCGTCAGCGACGCGTGCGACACCATCGTCTGGAACATCGTGTGTGACAGCAGGGCGAAGGCGAGGCAGCAGGTCAGCAGCAGCGGCTTGCGCCCGACGCGGTCGGACAGCGCGCCGGCGAAGGGGATCACGATGACGAGCACGAGCAGGCCCAGCGTGTTCGACCACAGTGCCTGCGTGCGCGAGAGGCCGGCGTGCTGCTGCGTGAAGGTCGGCAGGTAGGCGAGCATCATGTAATAGGCGCTGGTCCACAGCACGGTGAAGCCGAAGGCCTTGCCGGCCAACGACAAGCCCGACGCAGCGCGGACATCCGGCGTGAGGCTGCGCGCCTTGCGGAATGCGGGCGTCTCGTCGATGTTGCGGCGCATGTAGATGCCCACCGGCGCGAGGAGGCCGCCGAGCAGGAAGGGAATGCGCCAGCCCCAGGCCTCCATGTCCGGCGCGCTCAGCACGGTGCTGAACAATGCCGCGGTACCGGAGCCGAGCAGCAGACCCGCCGCCAGGCTCGACTGCTGGAAGCTGCCGTACAGCCCGCGCCGGCCATTCGGCGCCCATTCGACGATGAAGGAGGTCGAGCCGCCCCACTCACCCCCGGCGGCAAAGCCCTGCAGCAGGCGTGCGATCACCAGCAGTGCCGGCGCCCACAGGCCGATGCTGTCGTAGGTCGGTATCACCCCGATCAGCACGGTGCCGAAGGCCATCAGGAAGATAGTCAGCATGAGCGCGGTCTTGCGTCCGCGCACGTCGCCCAAGCGTCCGATCAGGATGCCGCCGAGCGGGCGCACCACGAAGCCCACGCCGAAGGTCGCGAAGGTCGACAGCAGCGCGGTCTTCTCGTCCTCCTGCGGGAAGAAATTCCTGGCGACGATGGTGGCGAGGTAGCCGTAGATCGCGAAGTCGTACCACTCGAGCAGATTGCCCATCACCGCGGCCGTCACCGCCTTCCGGCTGGCCAGCGGGTGAGCGGTTCCCGGCCTGCTCAGTTCACCCATTGCCCGCCGTCCACGTCGATGATCTCGCCGGTCAGGTAGTTCGGCTCCACCGTGGCCAGGAAGACGATCACGGCGGCGACGTCCTCGGGCGTACCCACGCGCGCCATCGGAATGGACTGCACGATCGTCTCCCGCTGGGAGGCGATCAGGGCGGCGGTCATCTGCGTCTCGATCGAACCCGGGCACACTGCATTGACCGTGATGTGCGGCGCCAACTCCTTCGCGAGTCCGCGCGTGAGCCCCAGCACGCCGGCCTTCGACGCGCAGTACACCGACTTGCTCACGGCCGAGGACCCCCCGCCGGTGTGCGCGCTGACCGAGGAAACGTTGACAATGCGACCCGCGCCGCGCGCGAGCATCGCCGGCACCACCGCCTTGCACCAGTTGAAGCAGCTCTTGAGGTTGACGTCGATGGTGCGGTCCCACTCGGCCTCGTCGACGTCGAGCAGGCGCTTGGGCTGCGAGATCCCGGCATTGTTGACCAGCACGTCCACGCGGCCGAAGCGCTCGACCACACGCGCGCCGTGTCGTTGCACGCTCGTGAAGGCGCTGGTGTCACCGGGAAGGAGCATCCAGCCGGCACCGGTCTCGCCGATGCGCTGGGCCGCGACGTTGAGCGCCGGCTCGTCCAGATCGGCGAGCGCGACGCGGAATCCGCGTCGCGCAAGTTCCAGGGCAGTGGCGAATCCGATGCCGCGCGCGGCACCGGTGACGATGGCTACGGGTTCGGGAGCGTCGGACATGTCTTCTCGCAGGTGCATGCTCGGTGGGGGATGCTACCACCGGCATGGGGGCACATCGCCGTCCCATCCACGCGATGCAAAGGTCAGCGACTGGTTCGCGCCGGGAACCGGCGTTGCAGTGGCGGCATTCCCGTTCATGCCCTATCGCGGCGACGTGCGGGACGCCGTGCTACTGTGCCGCCACAACGAAAACGGAGGCAGTCATGGTGGATCGCTCGCTGCGCATCGTCGACGTGAAGGCATACCCGACGTCCTTCCCCGTCGATCCGAAAGACAGCGTCACGCTCGGCATCGGCCGCGCGGTCAAGCGCGACGCGGTGGTGGTGAAAGTCACGACCGAGAGCGGCCTGATCGGCTGGGGTGAAGCGCACCACGGTCGCGCGCCGGGCTCGGTCGCGCATCTGATCGACAATACGCTGCGCGGACTGGTGGTGGGCCAGGACGCGCACGACGTGGTCGGCACGTGGTGGCGCATGTATGAGAAACAACTCGCCAGCCACGGCATGGGTGCAGGCGCCTCGCTGGCCATTGCCGGCATCGATCAGGCGTTGTGGGACATTCGCGGCAAGGCGCTGGGGGTACCGCTGTACAAGCTGCTGGGCGGGCGCGCCAGGCGCGTGCCCGCCTATGCCGGTGGTGTCTCGCTCGGCTACCAGGATCCGCAGGCGCTGGTGGACGAAGCCCTGCCGCACGTCGCCGCCGGCTACAGGGCGATCAAGCTGCGCGTGGGCGATACACCGGCGCGCGACATCGCACGGGTCGCGGCGGTGCGCAAGGCGCTCGGGGACGACATCGTGATCCTGACCGATGCCAACATCGGCTACACCGTCAAGGATGCGCGCGAGGCCATGCCGGCGTTCGAGGATCTCGGCGTCGCCTGGCTCGAGGAGCCCTTTCCGCCGCACGATCACGCGAGCTACGCCCAGGCCTCCACGTTCTCCAACGTGCCATTGGCTGCCGGCGAGAATCACTACACGCGCTTCGAGTTCCACCGCGTGATCGAGGACCGCGTCATCACCATCCTGCAACCGGACCTGTCCAAGTCAGGCGGCATCACGGAGTGTTTGCGCATCGCGCACCTGGCCTCGGCCTGGAAGCTGCCGATCCACCCGCACACGTCGATGACGGGGATCAACATGGCGGCATCCATCCACTTCCTGTGCGCGATCGACAATCCCGGCTACTTCGAGGGCGACGTGTCGAAGAACAACCGCTTTCGCGACGAACTCGTCGGCACGCCTTACTCGGTCGGCAGCGACGGCTGCGTCGCGCCGCTCGAAGGCCCAGGCATCGGCGTGGAGGTGAACGAGGAGTTCCTGGCCAGGCACCCGGTCATCCAGGGACCTGCCTACGTCTGATCACAGCGCGCGAAGGCCAACGGCCCCCGCGGCGGTGGCGATGACGACCAGCCACGGGCTGACCTTCAGCACCGCGAGCAGCAGGAAGGCGGCGAGCGCCAGCGCGAAGTCCTGCGACGTGCGAATCGCACTCACCCAGCCGGGATCGTACAGCGCCGCGAGCAGCAGACCGACGACCGCGGCATTCACGCCGGCCAGGGCTTGGCGCACCGAGGCATTCGCGCGCAGACGATGCCAGAACGGCAGCGCACCCAAGACCAGCAGCAGCGAGGGCAGAAACACGGCAACCAGGCACAGCATACCGCCGAGCCAGCCATTGAGCCGCGGCTCCATCACTGCCCCGACATACGCGGCGAAGGTGAACAGCGGCCCCGGCACCGCCTGCGCCGCACCGTAACCGGCGAGAAAGGCATCGCGGCTCACCCAACCCGGCGGCACCACTTCGGACTCGATCAGCGGCAGCACGACGTGACCGCCGCCGAACACCAGCGCACCCGTGCGGTAGAAGCTGTCGAACAGCGCGAGCGCCTGCGACGTCGTCGACGCGGCCCCCAGCGGCAGCACCATCAGCAGGCCGAGGAACAGCGCCCCCGCGACCAGCGCGGTGGCACGCGACAACGGCACGTGCAGCGGCGCGGCGTCGTTCGCTTCGCCGCCGACGCGGATCCAGGCCCACCCCGCGATTGCCGCCATGGCCAGAAGCAGTATCTGCGTCGTCGAGCCGGGCCACAGCAGCAGGCCGATCGCCGTGACCAGCGCAAAAGTCGCACGCAGCGCATCGGGGCACAGCGATCGGGCCATCGACCACAGCGCCTGCGCGACCACCGCGACCGCGGCGATCTTCAACCCGTCGAGTACCCCGGTGTGCAGCCAACCTGCGAACGACCTCACCCCGAAGGCAAACAGCACGAGCAGGATCGCGGACGGCAGGGTGAAGGCCAGCCATGCGGCAAGCGCACCCGGCACACCGCCGCGAAGAATACCCAGGGCCATCCCGACCTGGCTGGTCGCGGGCCCGGGCAGAAACTGGCACAGCGCGACCAGATCCGCGTAGGCCTTCTCGTCGAGCCAGCGCCGACGGGCGACGAACTCCTCCCGGAAGAACGCGAGATGCGCCACCGGTCCACCGAAGGACGTCACACCCAGCTTCAGAAAAGCCAGAAAGATCTCGACCAGGGACGATGATCCGGCGGCACGCTTGGGCATCGGCGCATTCTATCGCCGCACTCCGACCGTCATGCCATGCAATACTGCAACCGACTGCCAGCAGACCAGAGGAACCATGCGGGAGATCGAACTCGAACGACACGACGACGTCGCACTGGTGCGGCTGAACCGGCCCGAGTCCCTCAATTCGGTGAACCGCGCAATGCGGGAGGCGCTGATCGCAACGTTGCATGCGCTCAACGCCGAGGAGCGCGTGCGCGCCGTGGTCATTGTCGGCGCCGGGGACCGCGCGTTCTGCTCGGGGCAGGATCTCGCGGAGACGATGCAGTACACGATCGACGACGTGGACGAGTGGCTGACGCGCCAGCACGCCATGTACCAGTCGGTACGCGACCTCGACAAGCCCTGCATCGCCGCCTGGAACGGCGTGGCCGCCGGTGCCGGCTACCAGATCGGACTGTGCGCCGATCTGCGCGTGGGCTATCCCGAACTCAAGTTCGGCCAGCCCGAGATCAAGGCGGGACTGGCAAGCATCGTCGGGTCGTACCTGATGACGCTTCATCTGCCGCTGTCGCTCAACCAGCAACTGTCCATCACGGGCGAGCTGATCAGCGGACAACGCGGCTACGAGATCGGTCTGGTCAACTACCTCGTGCCGCGCGAGCGGGTGCTCGAGAAGGCAATGGACGTCGCGCGCGAACTGGCGCAGCACGGAACCACCGCGCTGCGCCTAACCAAGCGCCGCTTCCGCGAACTCACTCAACCTGGCTTCGACGCCGCGCTCGACAGCGCGAAGCAGACGCAGAAGGAGGCATACCGCAGCGGCGAGCCGCAGGCGGCGATGAAAAAGTTCTTCGAGGCGCGGGCGAAGCGAGGCTGAGCGGGCACGGCGACATCGAACGGCACGACGATGTCGTTGGTAGCGAAGCGAATCCTCGGCGTGGACGCTGCACCCCGAGAATCCCTCGGCATCGTCTCAGGCATCGTCTCGGGATGACACCGGGGGACGGCATGACGGCGCGGCAACCGCATGGCACCCCGGCGACCGGCACGGTACACGGCGCCGGCCCCGCTTCGCTACGCCGCGAACTTCGCCGGATCGGTATTCGCCCCGCACACCACCACGCCGACGCGCTCGCCCGCACCGACCTGGTATTTCCCGGTGCGCAGGCCGGCCAGTGCTGCCGCGGCGCCGGGCTCGACCAGCAAACGTACGCTGTCCCACAGTGCGCGCTGACTGTCGCGGATTTCCTGATCGCTGACGAGCACGATGCTGTCCACGTACTGCCGCGCCACCTCGAATCCGATCCGGCCGATGCGGCGGGCGCCGAGCGAGTCCGCGGCGATGCCCCCGACTTCGACGTCCACCGGCTCGCCATCCCGGATGGCGGTGTAGAGCGTCGGGCAACGCTCGGGCTCGACGGCAACCACCTTCACGCGACCGGCAAACCATGCCGCGACGCCGCCGATCAGCCCGCCGCCACCCACCGCGACGAACACGGTGTCGAGCCCGGAGAGGTCGCTTGCCTTGCACTGGCCCTCGAACTCGCGCCCCAGCGTGCCCTGCCCCGCGACCACTTCCGGCTGATCGTAGGCGTGCACCTCCAGTGCTCCGGTCTCGCGGGCGCGCGTATGGCTGGCCGCCCAGGCCTCGGCATAGCTCGGGCCACTCAGCATCACCTGCGCACCGTAGCGGCGCAGCCGCTCGATCTTCACGTCGGGAGTGGATTCCGGCACGAAGATCTCCGCCCGGTGACCCAGCTGCCGCGCCGCGTACGCCACTGCGGCGCCGTGATTGCCGCCGGATGCCGCGATCACGCCAGCCTCCGGCACCTGAGCCGCCAGGATGCGGTTGAACGCGCCACGCGACTTGAAGGAACCGGCGTGCTGCATCAGTTCGAGCTTGAGGACGAGGCGAGCGGCAACGCCGAAGGCGCGTGACTCGAGTTCGATGATGGGCGTGCGCCGCACGTGCCCCTGGATGCGCGCGGCGGCGGCCTCTATGTCGGTCGGTGTCATGCAGGCGAGGATACCGCAGGCCGGGTGTTTCCGGCCCGGCCCTTGCTTTTGCTCGGCCGATCCCACGAGCCCATCTCATGTTCGGACTGAGCAAGAACCAGAAAGGCGGCCGCTCCGGCGACCCGGTGAGTGCCGCCAACGCCCTGATCCTGGCCCTGCCGCGCAACGAACCTCTGGTCTCGCTGCACGCCCTGTCCGGTCACCTCGACCGCATGCGCGCAGCCGACGAGGCCACTCCGACCGAGGCCTACGACGTGGTCGATCTGCTCGACCGCGGCGGACGCTCCCACTTCCGTGCCGTCGCCCGCGATTACCTCGCGCGCCACCGCAAACTCACCAAGTTCCAGGAGGAGCAGATCTGGCGCGCAGTGTCGGGCTACCTGGAACAGGTGGCGTTCGCCTACCGCCACTGCCTGTCGAAATTCGAGACGGGCGCGCATGGCGCACTCGAACTCAAGCCCATGCTGCCGCTGATTGCGACCCGGGCCATGCGTGTGCACGCGGCGAGGATGAAGTGGCACTATCTGCGCTACAGCACGCTCGACGCCCGCCAGTGGGGCGAGGTCAATGCGCTCTACGCGCTCGCCGAGAGCGGCGGACTCGCACGCGCACGGGTCAATCCCTATCGCACCGCGCAAGGAGATACCTCGGTCGAGGAGGAGTTCCTGCGTGCGCTGATGCTGGCAGTGGCCTCACCGCAGGCGCTGCTGCCGCAGCAGATCGAGATCGTCGATCGTCTGATCGCCGCGAATGCCCGTCACTTCGTGCTTGCCGTCCACACCGCCGAGTCGCTGCGCCACTACGTGGATCTCGCCTGTGAAGCAGGTCCGCAACGCATCGAACCCAAGGCGCACCTGTCGCCGAGTGCACGCGCGTTCGGCGCCTGCCAGGCGCTCGAACAGCTGAAGGCGACCGAAGCCGAGATCGAAGAGCAGGAGCCGCTTCCCGCGACGCGCCGCCTGATCGACGAATTCGATGGGGAGATGGTGCTGGCCACCGTGAGGCACCTCGTTCGTCAATGGGGGCCGACCCTGCCGCTGCGCCGGCACGAGCGCCGCGGCCAGGCGGCACAAGTCAGCGTCGTGCACGACTTCGAGGAGGTGGCCGCGAACGTAGCCGGGCTCACCCCCGACTATCCATTCGTCAGCGAACAGGAACAGTGGCTGGTCGAGGACGAGAGCCGCAGCGGTCTGCAGGCACGAGTGTCCAGTCCGAACGGCCGCTGGCTCGAAGTCGGCGCCCTCATCGCGCTGCGCAAGGTGGACGAAAGCACCTGGCGCACGGGGATCGTACGCCGCCTCGCACGCGCGGACGCCAACGACCGCCGCGTGGGAATCGAGATCGTCGCGCACGGCGGCGCCGGGGTGACGCTGCTCCCTCTGGGGCGCAACGACGAGCCGGTCCCCGGACAGGGCATGCTGTGCGCATTGCTCTCCAGCCGCGACAACGCCACCGACGAAGTCACGCTGCTGCTGCGTCGTGGCAGCTTCTCGCCGAACACGCCCTGCGAAATGCGCGCCTACGACCAGCGATACCGGCTGCAGCCGCTGCGGGTGACCACTCGCGGGACGGGATTCGAGATCGCGCGCTATCGCGTACGGCGCATCGCGGACGTGCGCGCCGCGTGAGGCTAAGGGGGCGGCCGCTTCCCCGCGCCGCCGCCTCGCCTCGATCCACCGCGCACCGGTCTACCAGGAATAGCGCACCGAATAGCGCACCGTGACTTCCTCGTCCGCCGGTACCGTCACCGGAATGTGAACGGTATTGGCGTCCTGCTTCTCCCACTTGTGGCTACTCGACTGGATCTTCCAGTTCGACCACCGGTACATCCGCTCCCTTATCAGCACCTTGACCGGTTCGACCTTGCGGTTGCGCAGCTTCACCTCGATCACCTCGGTAATCGTCTTGCGCAGCGAGTCCAGGTTGTACTCGACCTGGCGTCGCTCGCCTACGACGTCGAAGGCCGAGCCGAGCTTGAGCAGGATGTTCTCGTTGCGCGGCGTGTGATCGATGCGATCCTCGCCGATGAACTCGAGGGTGTCATCGGCGGTGTCGAGCTTGCTCACGCGCACGCGACCGGCGGGCAGCGGCACCCCCATGCCGTTTTGCTGGTCGTTGCGGAAGCTCAGGTAGCTGTCCACCTTCTTGTTGCCCGTGACGCCGAAGCTGCGATCGGTGTACGGGGCCCCACCGTAGCCCCAGAATCGGTCCTGGCCCTGGTAGACGAGGGTGCGCTCGCAGGCGACATCGGCAACCTGGGGAAAGAGCTCGATCTGCTTGGTGGAGTTGTCCGGCAGCGAGCTGGGTCGGCCGAGCGTATACAGGTGGTACTCGAAAAAGGCCTTCTCCTCGAAGCCCTTGGCTTCGTCCGGTACCGCTTCGGCCGCCATGGCGCGCCGCATCGCCAGCCCCGACGCGGGCGGCGGGGCGCGGTGCACGTCGCCGGCGATCAGCTTGATGCGCCCACGTCGAGCCTGCAGGAGTTGGCGTCCTTGCCCTCCGTGAAGAGAAGGTTGTAATCCGCCCACCAGGTGATGCCCGCAGTTTGGTAGGCGACACGCGCGCGATGCTCGCCGCCCTGCTTCGCGGCAATGTCCCACACCAGCGTGGGCCGCGTGATCAGCCCGCCGGGCAGCTCGGGCAGGCGCACCCCGGCGTGCTGCGGGATGGTGCGCACGCTGCCGTCGGCCAGACGCAGTACCAGTCCATCGGAGATCGACAGCAGCGTTCCGGCAATCTCCTCGACCGAATCGCCGCGCGCCAGCTCGACCACGATCTCGCGGTCGACGTACTTCTCCAGCAGCTTCGCCGTACCGACCAGATCGAACTGGAAGTTCTGCTCCACCACTCGCGTGCCGGCCGGATCGGTGAGCGATCGGAACGAGACCGTAGTCGGGTCGATCAGCGCGGCGACGTCGCTGAAGCGAAGCTCGTTTCGTCCGCTCTTCAGCTGGATGGGTCGTTCGTGCCGTATCACCGCGTAGCCGGGCACGGCGTAGCCCTGCTGGCCGCCGCCTCGGAATACCTCGGGCGGGACCCCCCCCGCCTCGGTGCTGCTGTAGATGGTGAGCGAGTGGGTCATGGGCGCCTCCCCCTGCGCGGCGCCCATGGACAGCGCAGACAGCAGCACGATCGCACCGACGCGAGCGAATCTCTTCATGTCGTCTCCATTGAACGGGTTGCAGTGGCATTCAACGCGGCGGAGGGGGAAAAGGGTTGACCGCGGGACTGGCCCGGCAGTATAGATGGCACTCGGCCCGCCTTCCGCCAGCACGCATGACCACCCTGTCGCGCGCCTTCGCTTCGCAATCCGCATCCCGTCAGGACGCGCCGCCGCCGAGCGGATCGCCTTCCTCGCCGGTGGCCTTGCTCGAGGCACGCATCCGTCAACTCGAGCAAGTCAACCGAACCCTCGAACGGGAAGTGATCCAGCATCGCCTGGCCGAGGAGCTGGCGCGCGACCAGTCGCAGATGCTGATCGAGTCGCTGGGCATGCTGACCGAATCGAACCTGGACAACTTCCTCGGCCACGTGTTGAAGGTCACGGTGCAGCAGCTCGAGGGCGTCGGCGGCACCTTGTGGTTCCCCGATCCCGACACGCGCACCACGCGCCTGCATCTCGAGTATGTGGATTCCCGCGTCCTGCCCGCCGGGCAGTCGCAGCACCCGGCGGTGGTGCAGCCGCTGCCCATCGGCGGACGCGGCGTCTCCACCTTTCCGATCGAACACCCGGAGACGTATGTCCTGAGCGGAAGCGTCGACGGGATGCCGGAGGAGAACCGGGCGTACATCAACTCGCTCGGCGTGCGCATGCTGCTCACCGTGCCGATGGTCCTCGGCCGCGAGACCGTCGGCTGGATCTGCGTGCGCAGCAGTCGTGCCGATCCCTCCGAGTTCGAGAGCAAGATCCACCTGGCGGAGGCGCTCGCCGGCCAGGCGACGCTCGCCGTGCAGATGGCCCGGCTGGGGGAGCAGGCACGTGAAGCCGCCGTGCTGGGCGAGCGTAACCGGATCGCGCGCGACATCCACGACACCCTGGCGCAGGGGTTCACCGGCGTGGTGGTCAACCTCGAGGCAGCGGCGCGCAGCCTGCGCAAGGACAACGCGCGGGTGGCGCTCGAGCACATCGAGCACGCCCGCGATCTGGCGCGCAGCTGCCTGGACGAGGCGCGCCTGTCGGTGCGTGCACTGCGGCCCGAGTCCGCGAGCGCTTCCCTGGCCGAGGCGCTGCGGGCCCAGGTGGAACGGTTCGGCCCGCTCGGCATCAACGCCGCGCTGGAGATGGAGGGCGAGCCGGCGGTGCTCGAGCGGCGTGCCGAGGCGGAACTGCTGCGCATCGCCCAGGAGAGCGTCACCAACGTTCTCAAGCACGCGCAGGCGCGCACCGTGCGCATCCGCCTCGCCTGGAGCGTGGAGTGCGTCACCCTCGCCATCGCGGACGATGGTCGCGGATTCGATCCGCACGCGCATCACGACGGCTTCGGATTGATCGGCATGCACGAGCGGGCGTGCCGTATCGGCGCCGCCCTGAGGGTGGACGCGGCACCCGGCCTGGGTACCCGGGTCGAGACCAGCCTGTCGCTGCGCTGAGCAGCCCGTGCGCGCTGCCGAGCCCCCTTCCTTACTCCACGCCGGGGGATCGTGCATCCGCGTGCTGATCGCGGACGACCACCCGCTGGTGCGACGTGGGCTGGCCGCCATCATCGACATGGAGGACGACGCCAGTGTCGTGGGCGAAGCCGGCGACGGCGAAGAGGCGGTGCGGATGTGGCGCACCCTGCGCCCGGACGTCACGCTGATGGATCTGCGCATGCCAAAGGTCGAGGGCGTGCAGGCGATTCGCCGCATCCGTGCCGAGGACGCCAGTGCGGCGATCATCGTCCTGACCACCTTCGACCATGACGAGGACATCTACGCGGGGCTGCGCGCAGGTGCAAAGGCGTACCTGCTCAAGGATGTCCAGCCCGAGGAACTGTTCCGCTGCATCCGCGCCGTGCACGCAGGCGAGGCCTACCTGCAGCCGAAGGTCGCGGCCAAGCTTGCCCAGCGCATGCAGGAGGAGACGCTGACCGAGCGTGAGGTGCAGATCCTGGCATTGCTCGCCGAGGGCAAGAGCAACCGCGCGATCGGCCAGTCGCTGTTCATCACCGAGAGCACGGTGAAGAGCCACCTCAAGAGCCTGTTCGTCAAGCTCGATGTGACCAGCCGAGCGGAGGCGATCGCGCTTGCCGCGAAGCGGGGCCTGATCAAGTTCTGACGCGGATGCGACCCGGTTCTGGTGTACCCGGTGCGTGCCGCGGCTGTTGCCATTCGTTCTCACCCGAAAGGGTGATTCTCGACTGGTACCAATGGATCCCGGCTAATCGTTCGTCGGTCGGATGCGACCATTGGAGCCGCCGGACACAATCGCCCGAGTCCGTCATGCGCCCTAAGCCACACCGCGCGGATCCGGTCCGAGCACCCCTCCCTCGCCTTCGACAAGGAGATCACGATGCCCACCCTCAAGATCAATGGCCAGAGCTACTTCTCGGATTCGCCACCCGACACGCCCTTGCTGTGGGTCATCCGCGAGGAGTTGCGCCTGACCGGCACGCGCTTCGGCTGCGGCATGGGCCTGTGCGGCTCCTGTACGGTGCACCTGAACGGCCAGGCGGTCCGTTCGTGCATGATCAGTGTGGGCGAGGTCGGCAACGCCGCCGTCACCACCATCGAGGGCCTGCATCCTGACGATGCGCATCCCGTGCAGAAGGCGTGGATCGACCTGCAGGTGCCCCAGTGCGGCTACTGCCAGTCCGGACAGATCATGCAGGCGGCCGCACTGCTCGCCGCGAATCCGGATCCGAGCGACAAGGAGATCGTCGAGGGCATGAACGGCAACCTGTGCCGCTGCGCCACCTACCCGCGCATCGTGGGCGCGGTGCGCAAGGCCGCGACGATGATGAAGGAGACGAGCAATGGCTAAGACCGTCGAACAGGGCATCACCCGCCGCGATTTCCTCGTGCGCTCCACCGCCATCGCCGGCGGCGCCTTCCTGAGCATCGGCGTCGGCCCCAGCCTGGTGCCGGGCAAGGCCGAGGCGGCTGTGGCAACCGCCTCGTACACCCCGTCGATCTGGTTCACCATGACGCCCGACGGCATCACCACCATGCACATCGTGAAGGCGGAGATGGGCCAGCACATCGGCACAGCGTTCGCGCAGATCATCGCCGACGAACTGGAGGTGCCCTGGGACAAGGTGAGACTGGACACGCCGCTGGAAAGCGTGGAGAACTTCGCTGTCTACGGACTCGCCTACACGGTGAACAGCGGCAGCGTCACCACCGAATTCGACCGCATCTCGCGCGCGGGCGCGATCGGTCGCATCGCGCTCACCGAGGCCGGCTGCAAGCTGCTCGGCGCCAAGCTCGCCGACTGCCGCGCGGAGCAGGGGCGCGTCATCGACCAGGCCTCGGGCCGGTCGATCGGCTATGGCGAGATCCTGCAGAAGGTGAAGCTGGAGCGGAAGTTCAAGTATCCCGACGACTTCAGGCAGGTAAAGCTCAAGGACCGCAGCCAGTACAAGCTGATCGGCAAGTCCCTTCCGGCCCTCGACATCCCGGTGAAGACCAACGGTCAGGCGCGCTACGGGATGGACGTGTTCTTGCCCGGCATGGCCTACGGCTCGCTCGTGCCGCCGCGCTCGCGCTACAAGTCCAAGGTTCTGTCCATCGACGACAGCGAGGCGCGGAAGATCCCCGGCTATCTGCGGGCGGTGAAGATCGACGACTCGATGGGCAAGTGCACCGGCTGGGTGGTGGCGCTGGCCGAGACCTTCCCGGCCGCAGTGAAGGCGGCCAAGGCGCTCAAGATCCAGAGCGACCCCGGTCCGTACGGCAAGCTGAACCTGTCCGACATCATGGAGGAATTCACGGCGCTCGCCGACAAGCCGGAGGAAAGCGCAGCCTGGGTGCTGGAGGGCGACGTGGACAAGGCCCTTCCCGGCGCAGACAAGACGGTCACT
>CAZNBS010000121.1:0-14444 GCA_964570955.1 uncultured Burkholderiales bacterium
GCACGGCCATTGTCATCAAAAGGCGTTCGACGTCATGCCGAGTGTGCAGCGGGTGCTCGCGCTCGTACCCGGGCTCGAGGTGGAGACTGTGGTGTCGAGCTGTTGCGGCATGGCCGGCGCCTTCGGCTACGAAGCCGAGCATTACGCGGTGTCGATGAAGATGGCCGAGGCGAGCTTGCTGCCTCGAATCCGAGCGAGCGCAGAGGACACCCTCATCGTCGCCGACGGCACGAGTTGCCGCCATCAGGTTCGCGATGGCGCCGGGCGCGAAGCGCTGCACGTTGCAAGAGTGCTGCAAGCCGCGATGAACTGAGCGCGGGCAACGTCTGTTCAAGCTTTTACTGCGCTGCGGGCTGTGCTACAAACAGAACGGGTGTGGCCGGAGGTCGGATATGCAAGCACAGGCCCTGCGCGTGATGGTGGTCGACGACAACCCGGTGGTCGCCGAGCGACTGGTCGCTCTGCTCGGCGAGGAGTCACGCGTTGCCGTGTGCGATCGGGTCGAATCAGGGCTGCTCGCATTTGCCCGCATCGTGGCCGACCGTCCCGATGCGGTGTTGATGGATCTCGAGATGCCCGGCATTGGCGGGCTTGCCGCCATCCGTCGCATCAAGGCGTTGGTGGGGCCGCCGGTCGTCATCGTGGTCACACTGCACGACACCGAGACGATGCGCCGTGCGGCCGTTGCAGCCGGGGCCGACGCGTTCGTGCCCAAGAGCCGCGTGGCGCAAGATCTCCTTCCCACGCTGAATGCGCTCGTCCCCCCGGAGCCGGCGCACGGCGAGGCCGTCGCATAGCCGGGCGCATCAGCGAACTCACGCCACACGCTAAGCGCTTTCGCGCCGTTGCGAGGCGCCGAGCCGGGGCCGATTTCCTGTACGATTGCGCTGGTTCGCGCTTCCTCACATCCCGCCATCCGCGCAGTTCGCCAGTCGGTTTCGCGCCACGCGGGTGCGATGCGCCGCGACCATCGATCAGCAACCAAGAGGTAGCCGGAAATGGCGGGACCGCTCTCCCACATCCGTGTACTCGACATGACGCGCGTGCTGGCCGGACCTTGGACCGGGCAGAACCTGAGTGACCTGGGCGCCGAGGTGATCAAGGTCGAGCGTCCGGGCAAGGGCGACGATTCGCGCGGCTTTGCGCCGCCGTACATTCGCGATGGCGCCGGAAACGAGACACGCGAGTCGGCCTACTTCTGCTGCGCCAACCGCGGGAAGAAGTCGGTCACGGTGGACATCTCCAAGCCCGAGGGGGCAAAGCTCGTGCGCGAGTTGGCGGCCAAGGTCGACGTGCTGCTGGAGAATTACAAGTTCGGAGATCTTGCCCGCTATGGGCTCGGCTACGAGCAACTGAGCGCGGCCAATCCCGGACTCGTCTACTGTTCGATCACGGGTTTCGGCCAGACCGGCCCCGACCGCGAAAAGCCCGGCTACGATTTCATGATCCAGGGCATGGGCGGCATCATGAGCGTGACGGGGGAGAAGGGCGGCGGCCCGCAGCGTGTCGGCATCCCGATCGCCGACATCATGACCGGGATGTACGCCAGCATCGCGGTGTGCGCCGCGCTCGCGCATCGCGCTGAGTCCGGACGCGGCCAGCATCTGGATCTCGCGCTGCTCGACTGCCAGGTCGCGGTGCTCGCCTACCAGGCGATGAATTACCTGGCCACCGGGGTTGCGCCGACGCCTGCCGGCAACATCCATCCGAACATCGTTCCGTATCAGCCTTTCCGCACGCGCGATGGCGACGTCATCATCGCCTGCGGCAACGACAACCTGTTCCGCAAGTTCTGCGATGTGGCCGGCTGCCAGCACCTGGCGCGAGACGCGCGCTTCGCAACCAATGCCGATCGGGTACGTAACCGTGCCGAGATCGAGCCGCTAATCGAGGAAGTAACGCGCACGCGCAGCACGCGCGAATGGGTGGCGGCGCTCGAGGCAGCCGGCGTCCCGTGCGGGCCGATCAATACCTTGCAGCAGGTGTTCGAGGAACCGCAGGTGAAAGCGCGCGGCATGCTGCAGCAGTTGCCTCACGCCGGCGCCGGCCGCGTCCCACAGGTGGTGAGCCCGATGAAGTTTTCCGGCACGCCGCTTCAGTTCGCCGCTGCGCCGCCGCTGCTCGGTCAGCACACCGACGAGGTCCTGGGTGAAGTGCTGGGCCGATCGAGCGACGAGATTGCCGCGTTGCGCGCCGCCGGAGCAATCTGATCGTTCGGCGGCGAGAAACGCAAGGTGACCTTGATCGTACGCGATTCGGCGCCGGCGGACCTCCCGGCAATTCAGGAGATCTATGCCTGGCATGTGAGCAACGGTCTGGCCTCATTCGAGGAGGTACCGCCCGATGTCGCCGAGTTCGCGCGCCGCCGCGACGACGTGCTTGCCCGCGGATTTCCCTACCTCGTCGCCGCGGACGAATCGGGTGTTCTCGGCTATGCCTATGTCACATCCTATCGGAGCCGCTCGGCCTACCGCTTCGCGGTCGAGAACTCGGTGTACGTGCGCCACGGCGGCGCGCGCCGGGGACTGGGGCGAGCGCTGCTCGCCGAGCTGATCGCCCGCTGCGAGCGACTGGGCCTCGGGCAGATCGTGGCGGTGATCGGCGACAGCGCCAATGCCGCCTCGATCGGCCTGCACGCGGCGCTGGGTTTCAGGATGGTCGGAGCGCTGACAAACATCGGCTTCAAGCACGAACGCTGGGTGGATAGCGTGCTGATGCAGAGAGCGCTGAGCGCGCGTTCGTCATGATGGCGTCCCCTCCGGCAGATTGGCGTACTCTGGCGTAGTCGCCCTTGCGCCAGCGCGCGTTCTACGGCAAGGCCGATCCCGCATGCTCGCTCGCGCAACGAGCATAGCCTGCATACTCTAGCGCAGGGGGTCTCGTACCGTTCGCGAGCGGTCGCGATCGGCCTTCTTGGCCAAACGCAAGATGTACTTCCACGCGTCCGGATCGACCGGGGTGACGGAGAGCCGGTTGCCCCGCTGCAGGATGCGCATGCCGGCGAGCGCCTCATGTTGGCGCAGCTCCGACAAGCCCACCGGTGCGAGCTTCTTCACGAAGCGGACGTCGACGTTGAGCCAACGCGGAGCCGCTCGCGTCGACTCCGGATCGTAGTAATGGGACTTTCGGTCGAACTGGCTCTCGTCGGGATACGCAAGCTTCGAGACTTCGGCGACGCCGACGATACCGGGCTCCGTGCAATTGGAGTGATAGAAAAAGATCGGATCGCCAATGCGCATCTGATCGCGCATGAAATTTCGCGCCTGGTAATTACGTACACCGTTCCACGCGGTCGTCTTGTCGCGGGCGAGATCGTCGATGCTGTAGACATCGGGCTCGGACTTCATCAGCCAATAACGCATAGGTGTTCCGGGAATACCCAGTGAACTCCAGAGAGGTACATATGTTCGGTGAACCGCTGTAGTTTCAAGAAAATCGACCGTCATGTGAAGCCCCACCCGAACCGGCAAAGTCCGGCCATGGTTCCACCTGGAATTCGAACCGGCAGATGGTTTATGGGCACGCGATCAGGTGTCGACTGCTCCGACGCCATGTTCGGCCGCGAGGTCACCGTTTCCGCAGCCTCGCGGCCTACCGCCCGCGAGGCGGTCGACTCGTTCGCGGCCGCGCATCTGGCCGGCACAAAGACTGCGCCCGCCATCCGCTACCGGCTGGAGCGGCCGTCAAGGAGTTCGGCGATCGTAAGCGGCGCGGCCTCCCTCACTTCAGGGACTGCAGGCGACGACGCGGAAGATGCGGTATGGCTGAAATAGAGCGCAGCCTCCAAAGACGCCCGCTGATTGCGGCAGCGTTACGGGTCAATCCGATGGTCGACTGAGCTTTTTGTACCGCGAACAGAGCCCGGACACATCCGTGTGCGACGCCCTGTACCGTAACGACGTCTGACTGATGACGGAATCGCGCTGGATGGCGCTGACCGAGAAGTGGGCGACGCCGCAAACGCAGGTTGACCGTGCGTTCGTACCCGGACATACTCTAACGAGACTTGACGGGCAGTCCACTGTTGCAATGAATCGCCGACGCAGCGCGATTAATGCGATAGCTGCGGCGCGGGCCGACCGGAGTGCGGGTACGGCCGGCGTCGGGCGATGCAGGTGACATGTGCGTTGACATCTACGCAGCCTGGACTCTTAGGCGTTGTCGCCAGATCCACCGATGACAAATCGCGGGTAACTTGCATGAAAGTAGTCATCCTGGCAGGAGGACTCGGGACGCGGCTGTCCGAAGAGACCGCGACCAAGCCCAAGCCGATGGTGGAGATCGGGGGTAAGCCCATCCTCTGGCACATCATGAATATCTATGCGAAGCACGGCTTCGACGAGTTCATCATCGCGCTCGGGTACAAGGGGGAATATATCAAGGAGTACTTCTTAAATTTCTACGCATTCAACAACGACCTCAGCATCGACCTGAGCAGCGGCTCCACAACGATCCACGGAGGCAAGCAGCCGTGCTGGAAGGTGCACCTGATCGACACTGGGATTCAGACGCAGACAGGCGGCCGATTGAAGCGATTGCGCGAGTGGTTGAGTGGCGAGAGCAGCTTCATGTTCACATACGGCGACGGCGTGTCGGACATCGACCTCGGAAGATTGGTCGAGTTTCATCGCGCGCATGGCCGCCTTGCGACGGTGACCACGGTGAAGACCCCGGCGCGTTTCGGCCGAATCGGCTTCGAAGGCGACCGGGTGGAGAATTTCTACGAGAAACCGGAAGATGCCGAGGGCTGGATCAATGGCGGTTTCTTCGTTTTGCATCCGGCAGTGATCGACTACATCGACGGCAACGACACGCCGTGGGAGCGCGAGCCGTTGATGCGCTTAGCTAAGGCGGGTCAGATGATGGGCTACCGCCATTTCGGCTTCTGGTCTTGCATGGACACGCTGCGCGAGAAGAACTACTTGGAGGATCTCTGGGCAAGCGGTGCGGCGCCCTGGAAATCATGGTAGAGAGCCTCGGTCGGGAAACGCGCACCATCGCGCATTCATGAAATCCCCTGCGCCCTCGGTCCTGCTGATCGGAGTTGGCCGCTTCGGCCGGGAGCACCTGGCCGAATGGTGCAAATTGGTTCAAGAAGGTCGCGCGCGTCTCGCGGGATTAGTCGTCGCCTCGGAGACAAGCCGGGCCGCATTAGCGCGGGATAGGCGTTGGCCGGTGCATGCGGGCTTCACTCCCGCGCTGCTGAAGAACGTCGATGCGGTCGACATTGTGACGCCGACGCCCACCCACGCCGAGTTGGTTGCCGCGTGCCTTCCGTATGCGCACGTGTTCGTGGAAAAACCGTTATGCGACGATCCGCGACGAGGCAGGGCGCTGTACCACTTGGCCGAGCGCCATCGACGAACGCTCATGGTCGGTCATGTCTATCGCCATCAACCACTGACCGCACGCCTGCGGCAAGCGGTGCGATCCCAGACCGACGCTGCGCAGTCGCTGCGAGTCGTATTCACGAATCCCAGCGACGAGTACGTGCCCGGTCAGGATCCGTTTCTGGAATGGATTCATGCCTTCGATCTTTTGCGCACGGTAAGCGCGGACGCGGTGAGCGCATGCAGCGCATGGCGCAACCGCTCGGTTACCGAGATCAGCATCGCGACCCGCGCAGGCATGCGTGCCGTGCTGCGCTGCGGTTGGGAAGGCCGAGAGCCCGTGCGGCGCGTGTCCGTATCCTACCCGGATTGCCGCATCGGCTGCGATTATCGCTACGGGACGTTCGAGCAGACGCGACGCGAATGCACCGAGAAGTGCTTCCTCGATCAGCGACCGGTCGCACTGCGCGACGAACTCGTCACGTTTCTCGGCTCCCTAGCTGGAACGGAGCGCACCGCGATGCACCGCGAGCAGGTTCTGGACGTAATGTCCCTCATGAATCGTGCGCGGTTGAGCGCGCGGCAGAGGCCGCGAATCGCGCAGCGACGACGTCGCCGCCACGACGGGCCGCGCGTTGCGATCATCGGCGGCGGCGTGTTCGGCGCGACATGTGCGATCGAGTTGTCCCGCGTCTGTGAGGTCACGCTCTTCGAGCGTCACTCGCGGCTTCTGACGGAGGCCTCGTACCACAATCAATGGCGCCACCATTCCGGATTTCACTACCCTCGCAGTATCGAAACCATCCAGGAGGTGCAGGCGGCCAAGCGTGATTTCGAGGCGGTCTACTCGGATGCCATCGTATCCGGTGTTGACGCGTACTTCGCCGTTTCCGCCTTCGGAAAAGAGATTACCCGCGAGCGGTATATCGCTACCTGCGCAGCCAACGGGCTGACATTCTGCGAGGTGAAGCCGCCGCGCGACGTCGTCTATCCCGACCGGGTGAGCGTATGTTTGAAGACCGATGAGACCGTAGTCGAGATGGATCGCCTCGCACGGCTGCTAGCCGCGAAATTGCACGCGTCACGCCGCGTGCGTGTGCGCCTGGGCAGTGACGTGTGCGGCGCCCGCCTGTTGTCGGATGGGCGCAAGCGTCTGAACGTCCGCTCGAAGCAAGGCAGGACGACCGAAGAGTACGATTTTCTGATCAACGCAAGCTACGCCAACACCAACATCATCGGTCATTGGCTTGGCTTTCCGATACGTCCGCTGCGATTCGACCTGGTGGAGTTGGCCGTGTACCGTATTCGGGGAGCGCGCAAGTTCATGATGACCGTGCTAGATGCGCCTTTCACCAGTCTCACCAGCCTGGGCAGCGGTGATTTGTTCATCCTATCCCATATCCACGAGTCGGTGCTTGCCAGGCGAATCACGGGCGATGGTCTGCCACCACATTGGGGGAATTACCAGTCAAATCACGTGAACCTACTGAGGCACGGCCTGCGATACATGCCGGTCCTGAAACGAGCACAGTACGTCGAGTCGCGCATCGGCGTGAAAGTATTGGAGGCGAATAGCGAGGATTTCGACGGTCGCCCCACCGTAGTCACAGCACACGGATTCGGTTGTTGGTCGGTGCTTGGGGGCAAGATCGTGACTGCAGTGAGCAACGCTCGGGAACTGGCGGGCACGATCGCACATGAGTGCGGCTACGCCGAGGGGGTGCCGTGAACAAGTTACGTAGGCGGCTCATGGGTGGCGTATCGGTGGCAGCGGTGCGCCTGGCGGCACCGTTCGGGACGCTCGCGGCCTGTACCACCCAGGCCCCAGTCGAAGCGTCGCCGCAGAAAAAGGCCTCCGTAAGTACGGATCGAGGCGCTCTGACGGCGACGCTCATCGTGCACGCGAAGCAGGCAGTGCGGCCGGTCACGCCTCTCGTCTTGGGCAACAACATCGATTGGACGCATAGCGGCCAAGGCTTCTACGAAGAGAGAAGCCAGCGCGTGAAGAAGGGATTCCTGGAACTTGCCGATCGTCTCGCGCCGACCGCGCTTCGTTATCCCGGCGGCACCAACTCCGATTTCTACAACTGGCGCAACGGGCTTGGACCCTACCCGCAGCGCAAGCCCACGAAGACTATGGAAGGCAATCAGGAAGTGATCAGCATCGGCACCGATGAGTTCCTCGCCTTGTGCAAGCGGTGGAGCTCCGAGCCGTTGATCACCGTGAACCTCGCGACCGGCACAGCCGAGGAAGCCGCGGAGTGGGTCAGGTACACCAACCGTAGGGGGAGCGATCTACCACGGGTACGATTCTGGGAGATCGGAAACGAGCCCTATCTCAAGGCCCACCTCGCCGAAGCAGCGATGACACCGGCAGAGTTCGCGCGCCGCGCGAACCTGTTCATCCGTGCGATGAAGGCGGTCGATCCATCCATCCGCGTCGGCTTGCCGTTGCGTAATGATACCCTGGGCGGAGTCGAGGCAACACCATTCAAAGGCTTCAACGACATCGTATTGAAAGCAGTGACCGAGCCCTTCGAGTTCGCTACCCTGCACAGCAGCTACTTCCCTGTCACATTTGAGAAGAAAGAGACGGAGGAGGAACTCTTCCTGGCGACGATGGCCGCCACACGCGTCATGCAGGAGGACATGGAGACGACCAGGGTGGCACTGCGCAAATCGGGCCGCAGCGTTCCACTGGCCGTGACCGAATACAATGTGCTCTACTCCCTCGATATCCTGCGCTGGGGGCTGGCGAGTCTCGTCATGTCCAAGACCGATCGCTACATCGAGAGCGTGGCGGGCGCCCTGTATACGGCGGATGCATTGCGCGTTTTCAGTACGACCGATGACTTGCTGATGGCGAATTTTTGGTCCCTCGTGGGCAACTGGTGGTACGGTGCTATTGGTCATGACGGCAGGCCGCGCCCGCAGTTTTTCGTGCTGGAAGCCTACCGCGACCTCGCGCGTGGCCAGTTGCTCGCTACCGAACTGGCCGGGCCGGTCATGGCGACGCCACGTGCGGGCTTTGTTCCCGCGCAGAAGGATATTCCGGTCGTCGCCGCACACGCCGTGAGCGAGAAGGGGGTGATCCGGGTTGCGATAGTCAACCGCCACCCGCGACAGCAGGCGCTCGTGCGGCTCGCGATCAAGGGCATTACGCGCGCACGAGTGGAGGTGCGCGAGCTGACCGGGGAGCACTTTTTCTCTAGAGCAGTCGCGTGGAGCGCGCGAACCCTGGAGTTGCGCGACGCAAGCGCCGACTTGCCGCTGGCGCGCCATGCGTTCGCCGTGGTTACCGTGCGTCCGACCTGAGCGACAGCTGCTACCAGCGCTCGCCCGCAACGGCGAGAGCATAGAGTTCGAGATAGCGTTGCGCCATCACCGTGTCCGAGAAGCGGGTTTCGGCGTCAATGCGGCATGCTCTAGGGTCGATATCGCCCAGATGGCGAAAGGCATCGACGAGGTCCTTCACACCATGACAGAGAAACCCGGTCTCGCCGTGGCGTATCTGTTCCGGTAAACCGCCTTCGGCCAGGGCGATTACGGGTGTGGCACTGGCCAAGGCCTCCAGCACCACCAGCGGAAAACAGTCGAACCAGCGCGGGGTTTGGACCAGGGCTGCTGAGCGCAAGAGATGCTGCTGTGCACCGCGGATTTCGCCGATGTAGCGGATCCCGGGCGCCAACCACATCAATGGACGTAGGACCGCGTTGAAGTAGCGGGTGCTCTCCACGTTGCCCGCGACGACCAGTTCCGAGCCTGCGCAGACCGCAGCGACTACCGCGAGGTGTTGCGCCTTGAAGCGCGCGATCTTCGCGATGTGAATCGGGGGTTCGGACTTGTGCAACTGATGTGCGATTGCATGCAGCGGCAAGCCATAGTGCACGTAGCGGGTAGTTCCGCCGAGGAGCCTTGCGTGCGCTTCGCTGCAAGCCACCAGATTGGTACGCGCAAAACCGGCTAGGGGTGGCACGGAAGTGGAGATTACATGCGGAGTGCGCTCGGGGTGGCGGCGCAAGAACAGGGACTGGAAGGACCAGTCATGTATGACATCGACCCGCTCCCGATCTAGGAACGTGCGCATGGCCTCGTAGAGCGGTTCTTCGGACAGCAGGTCGTCCTCGCCGCGGACGGCGGACCACGGCCGATCCGGATCGTAAGCAGCAACGTGGACGGTTCTTCCAGAACAATAACTGCGTGGTGGGGCCATCAGGATTACATCGTGCCCGAGTCGAACCAAGACTTCGACGAGCGAGTGGACGACTCTCTGAATGCCACCGTAACCGATCGGTGGCGTGGAGTTGTACATGGTTGAAACGACCAGCACGCGCATCTTCGTAGCGTCGAGAGGAACGGACGGGGCTATCAGACAGAGGTGTTCGGAGAAATCAGCGGTTGATCGCATCCAGGGCTTGCTGCCCGCATCCACGCTGCATGTCAGCGAATCTTACAGTGACACACGGCCGGTCACAAAACATAAGCAAATGAAAACACGTGGTAAATACATTGCGCGAGGCGGGAGGCGGGTGTACTGAGGCGATCGACCGCTCGGACTACACTGTCGATGTTTTTTACATTTCCGTGCGCAGGTCACCCTGGCTGCGCGCCGCGGAATGGTCGCCAGACGGGCAGCACATCCGGCACGCCCCCTTCAGCTGGTGCGGGTACAGGGACGAACGGTCGCACTTTTGTACGTTGTTTGGATGAGTGAATCCGGTATCCATCGGTTGCTCGCTGAGAGGGCGCGCCGAGCGAGGAGTCGTAACGCTGCGCAGATCGCGCGACATGCACGGAACGATGGTGCGCATATTGCTTGGGGGATTCGACAACCATCAGGGGGCGCTATGAAAGCACACGACCTGTTGTCGACCGCGTTGGGGGTCATCGCGGTCGTTGGGAGTTTAGCTTGGGTGGAGCCCGCCAAGGCGACCCCCATCGGCGACACCTTCGGTTTCGGGGCGCAGAACTTTCCGCTCGATATCACCCCGGGTTCCGGCCTCACCTTCAACGCGTTGGGTGACCTCAGTACTGAAAGCGTGCCCGGCAGTAGCGGGTTGCTGTCGATGACCGAGCAGTTTCTGGCCGGGGCGGGTGCGAGTGGCGGCGATCTGCTGGCATTTCAGTTTACGTTCGGCGCCTTGCCAGACGGCGCGCTTCCGTTCTCTTTCCTGATCTCGGATTTGGATTGGTCCGACGGCGGTGTACGCCGGCTGCTTGCCGCGTCCATCGCCATTGATTTCGGGGTAAGCGCGCTGGCACAGACTGACGTCACGGCGCTTACGGCCGGGTTTGACACCGGCGGGCTCAACCTGCTGTTTCAGTCGCCCATCGACTGGTCGTCGGTCTTCGCGCTGACCGGTGCGACTTCGAGCCCCACACAGATCGTGACGACATTCCTAGTCGAGGTGGAACGCGTACCAGAGCCGTCGAGCGTCGCGTTACTGCTGCTGGGAGCGATCGGTCTGATTGCAATACGGCGCCGGGTTCGCTGATCGCTCGATTCCGCCGGTTAGGCATAGGTTCGAGGACGCTCGGCCCCGTTAGGGGACGTGAGCTGCTTCGATAGATGGCTCGCGTCCTAGTCGGAATCACCACTCGCAATCGTCCGCAGTTTGTTCGCGACGCGGTGCAGAGTGTACGCTCCCAGACCATGGCGGATTTCCGCCTTGTCGTCAGCGAGAACCCCTCCAGCCCGGAAGTTGCCGCCGATATCTCGTCCTGGATCCTGCAGCTGAATGATCCTCGAGTGTCGTATTACCTGCAGCCCATAGACGGTGGGGAGTACGGCCAGGGGCGGTATCTGATCGGGCAGTGCGCGGAGCCATATTTCTGCATCCTGCACGATGACGATCGCATGGATCCAGGCTACCTGGAACGGGCGCTCGCGGTACTCGACAAGGAAGGCGACCTTGCGTTCTTCAGTAGCAGCCAGTACCTGATCGACAGCCAGGGTCGGCATCAGCCGGTACTTACCGAGCAGTACGTCAAGTTCCAGGCGCGCGATCGATTTCGCGAAGGTAGGATGGACAGCACGCTCGAACCACTACTCCGCTATGGCGTGTTTTCCATATCCGGTACCGTATTCAGGACATCACGCATCACCGAATACGGCTTGGTGGACCCGGACATTGGCGGAATCTATCCATTCGAGTTCAACGTGTTTCTCCGTATCGCCGAGCGTGGGCTGCGCGCGTGGTATACGCCCGAGCGCCTTGTCGCCTACCGCTGGCACGACAGTTCGATGCGCCATACCGACGGTGCGTTCCTCACCCGCTACATGGTCGAAACGATGGTGGCGTTGCTTGAGCGACGCAGGTTCGCGGGCAAAGCCGAGCGATTGCGGCGGCGGCTACTTGCCTACAATTACCGTAATCTCGGTGTCATCCTCATTGTCGCGCGTGAGAACGCCAAGGCAATCACCGTGTTGGGCCGGGCACTACGTCTCTTTCCCTGGGGGCCGACTATCTGGTGGTATTTGCTCGCCGCGCTACTGGCACCGGATTTTGTCCGCCGTCGATGGGGCCAAAAGGTCAATCTCGCGCCGCCATCGCCGTCATGGACCTTGGCCATTCCCCAGCCCTCTTCAGGTATGCGGACTGGAGCGCCGGGCGAGCCCGCGCACGATTCTCAGACTGGCATCAAGCCGGTCGCGCCAAGCTGATAGACCGAGTTGGTAGCGAAACGCGGGCACCAGTTTGGGCGCATACGCGCGTTTGGCGAAGGTGAGGCCGGCGTTTCCTGACAGACTTTGCATGCCCAAATCGAATAGCGGCATGCCGCGAGTCATCTCCTTCCTCATGGTGTCCCAATAGAGAAGATTTCCGGGTAATCCGCCACAGGCCGCGGCATCGAAACCGGCTGCCAGCCCGTGCGAGTACTGCCGCGCGACTATGAAGATGCCGCCGACTGTGCGCCCGCCGTAACGCGCGACGTACAGCCGGCCAAGTTCTGCAGATTGCAGCGCGATCAAGAGGGTGAGTGGTGGGACACCGTAACGACGGCCACGGCCGGTCACTCGTTCCAGCAAGGCATGGAACTCTCTCACTTCGCGGGCGCCCTCGGCCAAATGCGTCTGCATGCCGGCCTTGCTCGCCCGGCGTATGGCTTTTTGCGTGCGTCGCTCCAGGCGTGCGAACAATGCCGCCTCGTTGCACGCGCGCAGATCCACCACCATCGAATAGAAGTCTGGGATGGCGGTTGGCAGGATATCGGTCTCGACGGCACGTCGATTGGTCAAGATCTCGACTCGGCCGGCTGGAAGGTCCGCCAGCAGGTGATGCCATGGTCGCTCGTTCGCCGCCTCGGGGCTGAGCAGTTGAGCATGCAGAATGCCCAAGATGGGTAGCTTGCGCGCGATAAGCAAGAGCCCGTGGTGAGATACGATCTCGGCGTGATAGTGGCGCGCGTATATCTCGACGAAGCGGCGGTGCTGAAAAATCTCCCACCCGCCGCGGTGGAACCCCAGAGCAACTGGATCCGTTACCTCAAAGCCCGCAAATGCATTGGACTCGCGAGACTGCCGGGCATCGCTGGATGACGTCGCGCGGGACGCCTCCTCAGCTTCCGGCGAGCACGTTTTCATACGCCGTCAGAATGAGATCAACATGCGTGTCTGGATGCGCGATCCGAGTGATGTACTCACGCCCGCCTCTTCCCAGGCGACGGCACAGCTCCGCATCGTTCCAGACGCGCCGCATCTTTTCGGCTAGTTCGTCCACGTTACCAGGTTCGAACAGCAAGCCGGTAACGTTGTCCACGGTGGTTTCGGCCAACGCGCCGATGCGCGATGCGAGCACCGGGACACCGTGACTCATCGACTCGCCGACCACGATGCCGAAGGTTTCGAACCATATGCTGGGCATGACGAACAGACGCGCGCCGCGATAAAACTCGGCAAGCTGTTGCGCGTTCAAGTTGTTGACGAAGCGCACGTTCTCGGATTGAGCAACCCGTGTCGGGTAGTCCCCAGCGTTGCCGGCCAGCCATAGCGGCAGGCGCGCACGCCGCGCAGCCGACAGCGCGACATCGACGCCTTTTTCCGGCACGAAACGGCCGGCGAACGCCATATAGCGCCCCGCGGCGGGATCGACCGCGGTGGCTGGTATGTCGATCAGGAACGGCACGACCGAAATACGGCCGGCGGACACGCCGGCGTACCGGGTGAGCCAGTCGGCGGTGAAGCGTGTCGGCGCTATATACATGCTCACATGACGGGCGAACAGGCCGAACCATCTCGCCACCGCATTGCGAAGCGCGAACGCGACGCTTTCACTGCGGTTGTTCCTGCAGTTCTGCAGTGCGCACTGGTAATCCCGGCCGCCCACGCATCGAATGCATGTTTCACCGTTGTGGTGGTGTGTGTGAACGGGACAGGTCAGTCGATAGTCGTACACCGTCATCACCACCGGAATGCCGCGGCGGGTGCATTCTGGGAGAATCCAGGGCGAAATCAGCGGATACAGCTCGTGAGCGTGTACGACCTGCGGGCGAAATGCTTCGATCCGTTGGATGAACTCCCTTACGGCCTGGCGCGCGTACAACCCGTCGGCGAAAGCGCGTAGCTTGCCTCCGAGATTGGAAGCGATGTCGCTGCTATCGCGCACGAATGTATCTACTTCGATCCCGCGACGTCGCAGCGCGGAGATAGTGGCCATGGCGCCCGTGTCGCCGCCACCGCCGCCCCGGTGTAGATTGTAGGCGTGCAGCACGCGTGCCAGCGTCATAGAAAGACGTAGTCCCCGATGGGGCTCAGTGCCACGACTCCGACGAGGGTCAGATGATCGACCATCTCGACACCATCCAGGACGTAGTCGATGCGGAAAACACCACTGTCGCCCCCTGTGTAGGAAATGCTTGCGTCCGTCCCGTAGCCGTTGAATTGCAACTGGTCGCCGCGCAGCTCCAGCCAACCTTCGTAGTCGAGAACATCGCCCATCTCCTCGCCCTGATTGAAGATGAACACGTCCTCGCCTTCGCCGCCCACCAGCAGATCGTGCCCCTGTCCGCCCTGTAGCACGTCATCACCCGCCCCGCCGTCGAGGTAGTCGTCGCCGTCATCGCCAAGAAGGTTGTCGTCGCCGCCATGGCCGAACAGCACGTCGCCGCCACCGG
>CAZNBS010000122.1:0-14301 GCA_964570955.1 uncultured Burkholderiales bacterium
CGATGCAGGAAGTGTTCCGCGCAATCGGCCGCCTCGCGCAGTCGAATGCAACCGTGCTCATTACCGGTGAATCGGGAACGGGCAAGGAGCTAGTCGCCCGCGCCTTGCACCGACACGGCCCGCGCTCGTCGCAACCCTTCATCGCGATCAACACCGCCGCCATCCCGAAGGAATTGCTCGAGTCGGAGCTCTTCGGCCACGAGCGCGGCGCATTCACCGGCGCGCAGGCGCAGCGCCGCGGCCGCTTCGAGCAGGCCGACGGCGGCACGCTGTTCCTGGACGAGATCGGCGACATGCCGCCGGAGCTGCAAACGCGCCTGCTGCGCGTGCTCTGCGATGGCCAGTTCTACCGCGTCGGCGGGCACCAGCCCGTCAAGGTCAATGTTCGCGTCATCGCCGCCACCCACCAGAACCTGGAAGAGCGCGTCGCGCGCGGCCTGTTCCGCGAGGACCTGTTCCATCGGCTCAACGTCATTCGCCTGAAGCTGCCGGCGCTGCGCGAGCGGCGTGATGACATTGCGTTGCTCGCGCGCTACTTCCTGCAAAAGAGCGCGCGCGAGCTCGGCGTGGAGGGTAAGCGCTTGTCGGCGGCTGCCGTCACGTTCCTTTGTGCGCAAGAGCTGCCGGGAAATGTGCGTCAGCTCGAGAACTTGTGCCACTGGCTGACCGTCATGGCGCCCGGGCAGACCGTCGAGGTGAGCGATCTGCCCGCGGAGCTGCGCGGCGAATCGAGAAACTCGACCGACCAGTCGTGGACCGCGCTGCTGGAGCGCGAGGTGCAGAGCGCGCTCAACCGCGGCGAATCGCGCATCATCGATGGCCTCAGTGCGAGCTTCGAGCGAGCCGTGATCCGCAGGGCGCTCGCCCACACCGGCGGGCGGCGTATCGAGGCGGCGCAGCTCCTGGGATTGGGCCGCAACACCCTCACGCGCAAGATCCGCGAGCTCGGCATCGATTCCGAACCGAGCGCGACGGCGTGCGACGATGCGTAGACAATGGCGCGTTCGCCACCGTATCGTCAGTCAGGCACGACTGGCGATACGTTATTCGATCCCTCGGCAAGGAGCCGAGGATGAGGACTACGGATCTCTTGCCGGAAAGTCGTAACAACGATGAGGAGGCACGATGACACGAGCACTCTGGAACGGAGCCGTGATTGCGCAAAGCGATGCGACCATCGTGGTCGAGGGCAATCACTATTTCCCACCCGGCAGCGTCGATATGAGCCGCCTGCGTGCGAGCGATACGCACACCGTCTGTTCCTGGAAGGGAACGGCCAGCTATCATGACGTCGTCGTCGGCGGCGAAGTGAACAAGGACGCTGCCTGGTACTACCCGCATCCCGAGTCGCAGGCCGCCAACATTGCGGGCTACATCGCCTTCTGGCGGGGGGTGCGCGTCGAATCCTAGACCCTGGCGGAATCGGGCATCCAGGGGTTCGCTGCGGTGAACTGGTGGGGCATCCTGTTCCCGGCTGGCGTGCCGCGTCCGATCGTGGACAAGGTGAATGCCGATCTGGGCAAGGCGCTACGATCCGAGCGCGTGAAATCCCGACTCGGCGAGTTGGGCGTCGAAACCATCGCCAGTACGCCGGAGGAATTCGGCGCCTTCATGAGCAGCGAAGCGGCACGCTGGGGCAAGCTCATCGAAGAGGTCGGCCTCAAGATCAGATAGCAAGCACCGACTGCCCGGCGGCGATGCAGGGTCTTTTCCGTGGGGCAAGACTCGGTCTTGTCCCACACAACGCATGCTCCGGTGACTACTTGGCCGGCGCGGCCGCTTGCGCGCCTTGTGCGGGCTGAGGCGCGCCAGGGGCGGCGGGCTTGACCACCACGGGCGCTTCCACATTTGGAATGGCCTGCGGCTTCAACGCCGGGGCGTTGCGCGGATAGCCCGCCGTATCCAGCGCGGCACTCCATTGCGCCTCGTCGAAGCCTTTGAGCTTCTGCGAGCCACCGATCACGAGCAAGGGCACGGAATTGTCTCCGCCGCTCACCTGCTTCCACGCTTCCTGCTCGCTCTGGCGCGCAGGGTTGCGCACGCTGTGCGGAACTCCCCGGCGTGCGAGGTATTCACGCGCCCGGTTGCACAAGTCGCCGCAGTCGCTCATCCACACCGTCACAGGGTTGCGCTTGGCGGCTTCCTGCACGGCGAACGGTGCTCCCGTCGTCTGAATGGTGTTGGGAACGATCTTCTGTTCTTCGGCCTTACGTGCGTTGGCCGGCGGGGGGGTATCGGAATACTGCACGCGTCCCTGCGCATCGACCCACTTGTACATGGCCGCGTGCACCGGTACCGCGAGCGCCGCGGCGAGCGCCAGAACCAGCAATCTCATTGTCCCCTCGCTTCGAGCCAGTGTTTGGAGTTCGAGATTCGTTTCAATCTCAATCGTGTGTTCCGAGCCCGGGGCTGCGACACCAGGGTCGATTCACTGTAACACAGCCGATTAGCCGCGGTGCAGGCAGCGCGTCACGCCGTCATGGCCTCGCTCATGCCGGTGTGGCGCAGCAGGGCATCGATACGCGGCTTGCGCCCCCGGAAGGCGACGAACGATTCGAGCGCCGGGCGGCTGCCGCCCACGCCCAGGATTTCGTCGCGGAAGCGCTTGCCGGTCGCGGCGTTCAGAACACCGGTTTCCTCGAACACGCTGTAGACATCCGCCGACAGGACTTCGGCCCACTTGTAGCTGTAGTAGCCCGCCGCATAACCCCCGCCGAAGATGTGGCTGAAGCTCGCAGCAAAGCGGTTGTAAGGCGCAGGCACGAGCACCGCGATCTCGGCGCGCACGCGGGCCAGGACGTCCTCGGCGGTCTGCCCGCTATGCGGATCGTGCTCGCTGTGCAGCAGCATGTCGAATAGCGAAAACTCGATCTGGCGCACGGTCTGCATACCAATCTGGAAATTCTTCGCCGCCAGCATGCGGTCAAACAGATCGCGCGGCAGGCGCTCGCCCGTTTCCACATGCCGCGTCATCGGCGCCAGCACCTCCCACTCCCAGCAGAAATTCTCCATGAACTGGCTGGGCAACTCGACCGCGTCCCACTCCACACCGCTGATGCCGGCGACCGGCAGATCCTCGACGCGCGTGAGCAGATGATGCAGGCCGTGTCCGAATTCGTGGAACAGGGTGCTCACCTCGTCGTGTGTGAGCAGCGCCGGCTTGCCCGCAACCGGCGCGGAGAAGTTGCACGTGAGATACGCCACCGGCGCCTGGATCACGCTACCGCAGCGCCGGCGCGGGATGGCATCGTCCATCCATGCGCCGCCGCGCTTGCCCGAACGGGCGTACAGGTCCAGATAGAACTGACCGATCGGCTCGCCTGCGCGATCGACCAGGCTGAAAAAGCGCACGTCCGGATGCCATACGGGTGCGCGGTCTTCCTTTACCGTCAGGCCGTAGAGTCGTTCCACCAAACCAAACAAGCCGTTCAGGACCTGGTCCGCGGGGAGGTACTGCTTCACCTCGTGGTCCGAAAACGCATAGCGCGCGATGCGCAGGCGCTCGGACGCATAGGAGATATCCCAGGCCTGTAAGCTGTCCAGACCCAGCTCGGTGCGTGCGAAATCCTGCAATTCCCGCAGATCGCGCTCGGCGAACGGTTTCGCGCGCCGACCGAGGTTGCGCAGAAACTCGAGCACTTCGGCGGGAGAGCCCGCCATCTTCGGTTCCAGCGAGTACTGCGCGTAGTTATCAAAACCGAGCAGCCGCGCGAGCTCGTGGCGCAGCTCGAGGATGCGCGCGATGATAGGCGTGTTGTCCCATTCCGGCTTGCCGAATTCCGAGGCACGCGTTGCGTATGCGCGATACATCAGCTCGCGCAAACCGCGGTCGGACGCATACTGCATGAGGGGCAGATACGAGGGCATCTGCAGGCTGAATTGCCATCCCTCCTGCCCCGCCTCGCGGGCCGCCTCGCGGGCCGCTGCCAGGACGTCCTGCGGGATGCCCGTAACGCGCCCGGGATCGGTCTCGACATGACGGAACGCGTCGGTGGCGTCCAGCAGGTTGTCCGAGAAACGCGAAGCGAGCTCGGCCAGTTGTTCGCGAATCGCCATGAAGCGTTGCTTGCGGCTGGGCGGCAGCTCGGCGCCGCCCAGGCGGAAGTCGCGCAACTCGTTCTCGATAACCTTGCGCCGGGCAGGGCTGAGCGCGGCGAAATCGGGCGACCGCGACAGCGTTCGATAGCGTTCGAACAGGGCTTCGTTCTGGCCGAGTTCGGTCCAATATTGCGTCACCTTGGGCAGCGCGGCGTTGTAGGCTTTGCGTAACTCGGGCGTATTGACGACCGCGTTGAGATGCGCGATCTGCCCCCAGCTGCGGCCGAGGCGCTCGTTGGCATCGATCAGCGGCTGTACGAAATCGTCCCAGGTGACCGCAGACTGCATCTGCGTCAGGCGCGCGACAGTCGCCCGACATTCGGCCAGCAACGTTTCTATCGCGCTTGCCACCAGCGCCGGCTCAAAGTCGCCAAAGCGCGGCAAGCCGGAATAATCCAGCAATGGATTCAATGACTTCATCGATGCACCTTCAGAGCGCGTATACGACCTGGCCAGCCACCAGGGTGTAGCGGACGCGTCCGCGTAGCTCCCGTTTGAAGAACGGCGTGTTCTTGCCCATACTGCGGAGCGATTGGGCGTCGATGCGCCAATAGCACTCCGGATCGAACACGCACACATCGGCGTTACCGCCGAGCGCCAGCCGGCCAGCATCGATGCCGAGGATGCGCGCCGGCTCGCAGGTGATCCGCGCCAGCGAGGCCGGCAAGGGGAACTTGCTTTCTTCACCCCATTTGAGCGTCAGCGGCAGGAGCAGTTCCAGGCCGGTGGCGCCGGCATCGGACTCGGCGAAGGGAAGCTGCTTGGCATCCTCGTCCACCGGGGTGTGATCCGAGCACACGGCATCAATGGTTCCATCGCCCAGGCCCACTCGCAGCGCCTCGCAGTCGCGCTCGCCACGTAAGGGCGGTACAAGGTGACAATTGGAGTCGTAGTAACCGATGTCGATCTCGCTCAGGTGCAGGTGATGGATCGACACATCGCAGCTGACCTTCAAGCCCCGGGCGCGGGCCTCTCGCAGCAACGCCAGCCCGGCGGCGCTGGAGATGCGGCAGAAGTGCACCCGTGCATCGGTGTCCTGCATCAGGTGCAGGATGGTCGCGATGGCGATGGTCTCGGCCGAGACCGGAATCGCGGCCAATCCCAGCCGCGTGGCAACACGCCCGTCGTGGGCGACGCCGCCGCGAGCGAGGAAGTGCTCCTGCGCTCGCAACCACACCCGATAATCGAACGTGGCGGCGTATTGCAGCGCGCTCATCAGCACGGCGGTATCGATCAGCGGCGCGTCGGCCTGGGTGAACGCGACGCAGCCAGCCTCGGTCAGCTCCGCCATTTCGGTCAGCCGCTCACCCCGTAGTCCCTGCGTCAAGGCGCCCAGCGGATACACGCGCGCCTGATTGAGTCCCCGCGCACGATGCTTGAGCATTTCCACCAAGCCGGGTTCGTCGAGCGGCGGATCGGTGTCGGGCAGGCACGCGAGACTCGTGATACCGCCTGCGACCGCCGCGTCCATTTCCGATTCCAGGGTGGCGATGTGCTCGTAGCCCGGCTCGCGCAGGCGCACGGCGAGGTCGACGAGCCCCGGGCAGACCACCAGACCGCTCGCATCGATTTCGCGCTCGGCGCGGAATCCTTCCGGGCGGCTGCCGATGCCGACGATCCGGCCCGCGGCGATGTAGAGGTCGTGCGCGCAATCGAGGCCGGTCGCGGGATCGATCAGGCGGCCGCCGTGGATGTGGATCTTCATCAGCTGCTCGCGACCATGGACATGACCGCCATGCGGATCGCGATGCCGAAGGTCACCTGTGGCAGGATCACCGACTGCAGGCCATCGGCGACGGCCGAATCGATCTCCACGCCTCGGTTGATCGGGCCCGGGTGCAGCACGATGGCGTCGGGTCGTGCGAGCGCGAGCTTCTCCGGAGTGAGCCCGTAGTTCTTGAAGAATTCCTGTGGGCTCGGCAGCAGCGGCCCGTTCATGCGCTCGTTCTGCAGCCGCAGCATCGTGATCACGTCGACATCTTTCAGGCCCGCGGCCATGTCGTGGTAGACGTGCACGCCCAGACCCTCGATGCCCCTCGGCAGCAGCGTGCGCGGTCCGATCGCGCGGATCTCGGGGCAGCCGAGTGTCGCCAAGGCATGGATCTGCGAGCGCGCGACGCGCGAGTGCAGCACATCGCCCACGATCGCGACGCGCAGTCTGGAGAAATCGTTCTTGTAGTGACGGATGGTGAATACGTCGAGCAGCCCTTGCGTCGGATGCTCATGGCGACCGTCGCCGGCGTTGATGACATGGATGTCGGCGGCGACGTGTTCGGCGATGAAGTGCACCGCACCGCTTTGGGAATGACGCACGACGAACATATCGGCATTCATCGCCGCGAGGTTGGCCACCGTGTCGAGCACGCGTTCGCCCTTGTTTTGCGACGATGTGGCGATGTTGAGATTGATCACGTCGGCCGAAAGGCGCTTTGCGGCGATCTCGAAAGTCGTGCGAGTGCGGGTGCTCGGCTCGAAGAACAGGTTGAAGACGCTCTTGCCGCGCAGCAGCGGAACCTTCTTCACCTCGCGTTCGCCGATGCTCACGAATGAGCGGGCGGTATCGAGGATCTGCCACACGATCGACGCCGGCAGGCCTTCGATGGCGAGCAGGTGCGTAAGCTCGCCTTTGGCGTTGAGTTGCGGGTTTGCAGTCATCAATGTCCCGCCGCCGGCGTATGCTCGCTCAGTTTGAGCGCGAGCCGTCCGCGCGCATCGCGCGTAAGCTCGATGTTCTGGTCGGGCGTGACCTCGATGCATGCGCCCACGAATTGCGGCGCGATCGGCAACTCGCGCCCGCCTCGATCGATCAATGTGGCGAGGCGAATGCTCGCCGGGCGGCCGAAATCGAACAGCTCGTTCATCGCCGCGCGGATGGTTCGTCCGGTGTAGAGCACATCGTCGACCAGGAGCAGATCACGCCCATCGACCTCGAACGGAATGGTCGATGGACGTACCTGCGGGCGCAGGCCGCGCTGCTCGAAATCATCGCGGTAGAAACTCACGTCCAGCGTGCCGAGGGGGACAGCGAGCCCGAGCTCGTGATGCAGCCGCTCGGCCAGCC
The DNA here is from genome assembly GCA_964570955.1 of uncultured Burkholderiales bacterium. Lineage (GTDB taxonomy): Bacteria > Pseudomonadota > Gammaproteobacteria > Burkholderiales > SHXO01 > SHXO01. The sequence goes on from CAZNBS010000122.1 coordinate 7,160, forward strand.
ACACGCCGCCGGTATGGATCCCGATCAGCGCGGTGTTGTCGCGCACGGCGTTTCTCACCTGCACGGCCAGCGCTTGCAGCAACGTCTCTGCATCGGGCAGCCTAGTCGTCACGCGAGATCCCCATCCGCGCCCGCGCGCGGCGCGGACGAACGCTCAAGCCAGTCCTCCAGGATCACGCACGCAGCCATGGCGTCGAGGTGTGATTTCTGCCTGTGTGCCGGGCGCCCTGCTGCCGAGAGACGACGGCTCGCGTGCCACGACGATAGGGTTTCGTCTACGCGTTCGACCGGCAGGCCGAAGCGCGCAGCAAGGCGCCGCTCGAAGCGCGCAAGCGCCGGCAACAGTGCGTGTGGGGCGGCGCCACGGCTCGCCGGGCAACCGAGGACGAAACGAACCGGATGCCACTCGTCGACCAGGCGCGCAATCGCTTCCAAGCGCCGGCGGTTATCTTCGGCGGCAATGGTTGCAAGGGGGTGTGCGATGCGCAACGCGGTGTCGCCGACTGCGACACCGATGCGCTTGGCGCCGAAATCGAACGCGAGCACGGCGCCCGCGCGATCGTCGCGGCCCGCCGCCATTGCGCGCTGCAAGTTCGCGCTGGTTTCGCTGCCGCGGCGTCTCGCGCCAGGCTCGCCTGCGCGCGGGGGTTGCGCGCGAATCTTCGCGACGGCATCGAGGTCGGAGGAATCGGCGCTGTGCGATCCGGCGGCGCTGCAGCCGGTCGCGCTCACGATTGCGCGCCTCGCGCTCGCGTCGGCGCGCCGCGCGCGCGCTCAGGCATGACCGGCCTGCTCCGACAGACTCGCGAAATCGATGCCGAGAAGCTGCATCGCCGCCGGCAGGCGTTCTTCGACCGGCACATCGAAGATCACCTCGGGCGCAGCCTGGACCGTGAGCCAGGCGTTTTGCGACAGCTCGTTCTCGAGTTGTCCCGGGGCCCAGCCGGCATAACCGAGGGTGACCAGGAGCTTGCTCGGTCCTTCGCCACTGCCGACCGCGACCAGAATGTCCTTGGAGGTCGTCAGTCCGATGCGGCCGTTGACGGCCAGTGTGGATTGCCAGTCACCGACCGGCTGATGCAGCACGAAGCCGCGGTCGACCTGTACCGGCCCGCCGAAGTGCACGGGCGTCTTCGCCAATTCGGCTGCGGCGTGCGGGACGCTCACCTGCGCGAGCAACGCCGACAACGTCATATCGATCGGGCGGTTCACCACCAGGCCGAGCGCACCCTGATCGTTGTGCTCGCACACATACGTAAGCGTGCGCGAGAAGTTCGGATCGACCATGTTCGGCATGGCGATCAGGAAGTGATCCGTGAGGTTCATGCTCGGCATGCGGGCATTGTAAACGCGCCCTCCGGGGTTCACAACGAAACCCGTGGCGCCGCCCCGTGCGATGACGTTTATCGCGTGTATTCAGGCACCTCGCCGGGAATCGGGCGTGCACAGCGGGCGCCCGCTTTATTGCGGGCCGCGCACTACTGGTCGCATGCGCGCCCGATCGTAACCGCCCCTTGCGGGCGGTGCCTTGCGCGCGTTTGGGGCGAGCGGCCGGGCGCACGTCGACTCAGGTGCGCCAGTACGCGGGCGTGAGCAGGATGACGACGGTGAATATCTCCAGACGGCCGAGCAGCATGGTGAGCGTGCATATCCAGACCTGGACATCCGACAGGATGGAGAAATTCGCCGCCGGTCCGACCTCGTGCAGCCCTGGACCGATATTGCACAGGGATGCGACTGCAGCCGACAGCGCGGTGAGCGGGGGCAGGCCCGTCGCGGCCAGCAGCAGGGTGGCGAGCACCAGGGTCGCGGTCCAGGCGAAGAAAAAGGCGAGCACATCGAAAATGATCCGTCCGGGGATCACCTGGCCGGCGACTTTCACTGGGACTATGGCGCTCGGATGCAACCTGTGCACCATATTGCGGTAGGTCTGGCGATAGAGCACGATCGCGCGAATCATTCGGATGCCGCCACCGGTCGAACCGGAGCAGGTGGCGAACGTGCCGAGAAAAAGCAGCCAAAGCGGGGCGAGCGAGGGCCACACGCCGTAGTCGGTGGTGGAGAATCCGGTCGTGGTCGCGACCGAGATGGTGTTGAAAGCCGCGTAGCGGATCGAAGTCGCCAGATCCGGATAGACGCCGTGCATCCACAGGTAGCCACCGATCAGCAGCACGCTCGCGCTGAGCAGGAACAGATACGTGATCGCCTCAGGATCCTTGCCATAGGCGCTGATGCTGCGGCCGCGCCAGGCGACGAAGTGGGTGGCGAAGTTGATGCCGGCGACCAGCATGAAAATGATTGCCACGACCTCGATGGCGGGAGAATTGAAGTAGCCGATGCTGGCGTCGTGGGACGAGAAGCCGCCCAACCCCATGGTGGTGAACGCGTGCACGAGCGCGTCGATCCAGTCCATCCCGGCCGCCCCGTAGGCGAGAAAGCAGAGCACGGTCAGCACCACGTAGACGGCCCAGAGAACCTTGGCCGTTTCCTTGATACGCGGCGTCATGCGGGCATCCTTCATCGGTCCGGGGATTTCGGCGCGGTAGATCTGGCGCCCGCCCAGGCCGAGCAGGGGCAGTATCGCGACCGCCAGGACGAGAATGCCGAGTCCGCCCAGCCACTGCAGCTCGCCGCGCCAGACGTTGATCGACGGCGGCATGCGATCGAGCCCCGTGAGCACGGTGCCGCCGCTTGCAGTTAGCCCGGCCATGGCTTCGAAGTAGGCGTCGGTGAAGCTCAGATCGGGGATCGACAACAGCAGCGGTACCGTGGCGAAGGCAGCACCACCGACCCAGGCGAACACGACCAGCGTGATGCCGTCACGGGGCTTCAAGTCGCGTCGAAAGCGCCGTGTCGCGAGCCAGAGCACATAGCCGGCGGCGCTATTGAGCGCCATCGATTGCGCGAATGCGAGCGCCGCGCCGTCGTCCAGACCGGTCGAGACCGCAAGCGGCACGAGGTGCCACAAGCTCATGACCATCGCGATCAGCCCCAGCAGCGGGGCCACGGTGAAGACGCTGGTCAAGTCCGCTCGCAGTACATGACACCATCCCCGCATGCAGGCATCGGCATGCTCAGAGAAAACCGACGCCGACCTGGAACAGCTTCTCGACCCTTGGCACGAGGCGCTTGTTGACCGCGAATACGATGACATGGTCATCAGCCTGGATGACGGTGTCGTGGTGGGCGATGATTACCTCGTCGGCCGGGTGCCTTCCATCGCGCCGGTCGGGCGTGGGATTGCGCCGCACCAGGGCGGCGATCGTGGCGCCCTTGGGCAAGTCGATCTCCTCGACCTTGCGTCCCACCACCTTGGAGGACTTGCGATCGCCGTGGGCGATCAGCTCGAGGGCCTCGGCGGCGCCGCGGCGCAGGGAATGCACCGCGACGCAATCGCCCCTGCGAACGTGTGCGAGCAGCGTGCCGATGGTCGCCTGCGCGGGCGATATGGCAATATCGATGCGACCCGTCTGCACCAGATCGACGTAGGAGGTGCGGTTGATCAGCGCGATCGTCCTGCGCGCGCCCATGCGCTTGGCGAGCAGCGACGACATGATGTTGTTCTCGTCGTCGTTGGTGACGGCACAGAAGATATCCATCTCGTCGACGTTCTCGGACTCGAGCAGCTCCTCGTCGGTGATGTCGCCTGCGATCACCAGCGTCTTATCCAGATCGGAAGCGAGGCGCTCGGCGCCAGCCTTGTTGAACTCGATCAGTTTCACGTCATACTGTTTTTCGAGCGCGCGCGCGAGCCTGCGTCCGATATTGCCGCCGCCGCCGATCAGGATCCGGCGCGCCGGCCGGTCCATGCGCCGCAGCTCGCGCATGACGTCGCGGATGTGCTCGCTTGCGGCAAGGAAGAACACCTCGTCGCCCGCTTCGATCACGGTGCTACCCTCGGGCAGGATGGGACTGTCGCGGCGGAAGATCGCGGCCACGCGCGCATTGATGTGCGGCATGTGCGAGCGGATTTCCTGTAGTTGATGGCCGACCAAGGGCCCGCCGTGGAAGGCCAGCACGGCCACCAGCGACAGGCGTCCGTTGGCGAACTCGAGTACTTGCAGCGATTCGGGGAACTCGATCAGCTTGACGATGTAGTTGGTCAGGATCTGCTCGGGGCAGATCGCGAGGTCTACCGCGAAATTATCCTCGGCGAAGATCTCCGGGTGATCGAGGTAGTCGGCGGCGCGAACGCGTGCGATCCGGGTCGGCGTGTTGAAGAGCTTGTGCGCAAGCTTGCAGGCGACCAAATTGGTCTCGTCGCTCTGCGTCACCGCCACCAGCATGTCGGCATCTTCGATGCCGGCCCGGATGAGTACCGACGGATGGCCGGCGTTGCCGGTGACCGTACGCAGGACGAGGCGATCCTGCAGTTGCGTCAGGCGGGCAAGGCTGATGTCGACGACGGTGATGTCGTTGGCCTCGGAGACGAGACTCTCGGCTACGCTGGAGCCGACTTGGCCGGCGCCAAGGATGAGGATCTTCAAGGTCGCCGCGATGCAAAAAGCGCGATTCTAGCGCCGGATGGCGCAACCCGCCGAGCCAGGTTCGAACCGTACCGGCAAACCGCAGCTCAGGCAGGCTCGCCGGCATGGGCGCGCAACCACGCCTTCCATGCCTCGAACAACACCGGGTCGAGCGCTGCCACGACGGAGCGGCGCCAGGGCGGAGCAGCCCAGAAGTTGTCGTGCTCCAGGCTGCACATGCAGCCGTCGGCTTCGCTCAAGATGAGCGCGCCGGCCGCGTAGTCCCATAACCGTTGGCCGCCGTGCAGGTAGACATCGAAGCGCCCGGCCGCGGCGTAACACCATTCGAGGGCGCTCGCGCCGTAGTGACGTTGCGACATGTAGGGCGGTGCGGCGACGAGACTTTGCGCGAGGCGTCGCTCCAGGCGTTTGAAATCCACGCCGGCCATGGCATTCTTGAGCACCGGCACGTAGGTCTTGATCGGCAGTCGCTCCTCGTTCAGGAACGCCCCACGTCCGTGCACCGCGTGGAAAGCTTCATCCGCGACCGGGTCGTACACTACGCCCAGCACCGGCCGGCCGTGACGCATCAGCGCCACGGACACGGCGAAGTACGGCAGACCGTTGACGAAATTCGACGTGCCGTCGATCGGATCGACGCACCACAGTCCGGCGTCGCCTTGCAGCCATTGCAGCGCCTGCTCCTGCTGGCTCATTTCCTCTGCCAGCACCGGCACCGCGACCAGCCTCGACAGGGCCGATTTCAACGCGTCCTGCGAGGCCAGGTCGGCTTCGGTGAAGAGGCTGCCGTCGGCCTTGCGACTGTGCGCGACCTTCAGGTAGCGCGGCATGATCTCGCGCGCCGCGACCTCGCGCACGATGGCAAGCACCGGCTCGACGAGGTGTGCGTCGGCATGCGGACCGGAGCGGGACAAGCGAAGACTCGATGCGGCGTTTTGGCGAAGCGATGTCGATGTGCCAAGATGACGGTCCGCAAACTGCGTTGCCGCCACCGACCGAAGCGTGCAGCATGAAACTTCCGCGAGTCTACCACCGCGCTGCGCTGCAGGTCGGGCGCGACATCACGCTGGAGCAGGGTCCCTCGCAACACCTCACGCGGGTGCTGCGCATGCGCCCCGGCGACGCCCTCATCGTGTTCGACGGCGCCGCGGGCGAGTATCGCGCGGCGATTCGAACGCTGGAGCGCGATGGCGTGCGCGTCCGGGTCGAAGCGCATACCCTCGTGGAACGAGAGTCCGCTCTGCGCGTTGGCCTTGTCCAGGTGGTGTCCGCCGGCGAGCGCATGGATCTCACCGTGCAGAAGGCGGTCGAGCTCGGCGTCGCGTGGATACAGCCCTTGCTCGCGCAGCGGGGCAAAGTACGGCTGGATGGCGAGCGTGCGGGCAAGCGCGTACAGCACTGGCAGCGGATCGCGATCGCCGCCTGCGAGCAATGCGGCCGCAACCGCGTGCCGGCGGTGAAGCCGGTGCGACATCTGACCGACTGGCTGGGCGCGCTGCCCCGCTCGCAACCCGGCGTCTCGCCCGGTATTCTGCTCGCTCCGGGCTCGGCGCTGCGGCTTGCGCAGGTCGCGCCGCCGGCCGGTGAGATCGCTCTGCTGGTCGGAGGCGAATCGGGTTTCACCGAGGAGGAAACAGCGTTGATCGTGCGCCTAGGATTCGTCGCGGTCAGTCTCGGCCCACGGGTGCTCAGAACTGAGACCGCGGCCCTGGCGGCGCTGGCCGCCATGCAGGCGCTGTGGGGTGATTTCTAACGAGCTGTGACTGCTCGCGCCCATCCGCAGCTTCCGGCGGGAGCGCAAAGCGGTGCGGCAAGGGGCCTGTCCGCCGTTTACCGAATCAACAGGTTACGCTGGCGCCGTAAACCGTTTCTGCGCCCGGCACGTTGCAGTATCGTTGCGCCGTGTTCGCAGCGAATCGCAAGGGGACGTCATGAATGCATGCATGCGCGGGATCAGCGGTCTTGTGGCGGGTGCTGCCATGGCCGTGGCCGCTACCGGTGTGGCTCACGAAGCCCGCCCGCCGGTCGCAGCGTTCCCGTCACAACCGGTTGAGCCGCTTGTGGTTCCGCACCCCGGCGCGGCGAACGCCGGACAGCCCGCGATGGATCCGCTCGTGCGCGCGCTCGTCATCGGCATCGCGGCCAGCATCCTGCGCGAAGCGGCGGCGCAGCCCGACCCGGTCGAGGGATTGGGCAACGCGATCGAGCGGCGCGTCGCAGCTGCGCTGGCCGATCCGAACACCATGCGGCTGGTGCAATCCGCGCTGCGGGAGGCGCTTCGGGACGCACCGGCCGAGCTGCGCGAACCGTTGACGTTGTTCGCCGCCAGCGTGCTGCAGAATATGCGCCGAGAGATGTTGCGCGACTTGCGCCCGCCGCAGCGGTATTGACACGCCTCACCACGCGGCGGTCGATGCGATGACCGCTGCCGCCGCGCCAGCGCCGGCCGAGCGACAGATGGGGCCGATGTCGCAGGTCAGCGCCGAGGCCGAGGCTATCGCCGGTTGCGCCGGATCGAGCCCGGGTTGGTCGGGCCCCGGGTCAACACCGATCACGCCGTCACGTCCTCCCAGTGCGGCAGGAACCGGGTGCCGTCGCGTGCAGCCATGTCCTCGTACATCCGGTAGCGTTCGTCGACCGAGGCCTGCGCCTGGA
>CAZNBS010000123.1:0-14267 GCA_964570955.1 uncultured Burkholderiales bacterium
CGTGGTCGAGCAGTCCGTCAACCGGGTGATCGGCGATGCGCTGAAGGACGCCGACTACGTGCAGGAGAACACGGCCGAGAACCTGGAGATCAAGCGCGAAGTGTTCGCACAGATGGACGCGGCGGCCAGGCCGGAGTGCATTCTCGCAAGCTCGACGTCCACGATCGAGACCTCGCGCTTTGCAGACGGCTTGCCCGGTCGGCACCGCTGCCTGGTGGCGCATCCGGTCAATCCTCCGCACGTCGTGCCGATCGTGGAGATCTCGCCCGCTCCGTTCACCTCGGCCGAGGCGGTCGCGCGCACCCGCAGCCTGCACGAGCGCGTCGGACAGGTGCCCATCACGGTCAAGCGCGAGGTCGAGGGCTTCATCCTCAACCGCCTGCAGGCCGCGCTGCTCAATGAGGCGTGGCGCCTGGTCAAGGAGGACTACGTCAGTGTGGAGGATCTGGACAAGACCATTCGCGACGGCCTCGGCCTGCGCTGGGCATTCATGGGTCCGTTCGAGACCATCGATCTGAACGCGCCCGGCGGCGTGGCGGACTACGCCGCACGCTACGGCCCGAAGCTGCAGGGAATGATGCAACATGTCGTGTACGAGCCCTGGGAGCCGGAACTCATCGCCCGCGTGGAGGCCGAGCGGCGCAAACTGATGCCGCAGAACGACCACGGCCGACGCGAGGCCTGGCGCGATCGCCGGCTGATGGCGCTGATCGCGCACAAGCGCAAGATGACGAAGGACGAAGGCCACCGGTGAGCCGGCGGCGCCTGTCAATCACACCCGATCCGATACACCATTCGCCAGGAGCACACGCATGTCAGCCAAGCAGAGCAAGGTCATCATCACCTGCGCCGTCACGGGCTCGATCCACACACCGTCGATGTCGCCCTACCTGCCGGTAAGCCCGGACGAGATCGCGGAGGCTTCCATCGGCGCGGCCAAGGCCGGTGCCGCCATCGTCCATCTGCATGCTCGCATGCCCGACGGTCGTCCGACGCAGGATCCCGAGGTATTCAAGCAGTTCCTGCCGAAGATCAAGGCCGGCTGCAACGTCGTGCTGAATCTCACCACCGGCGGCGCACCGACGATGCCGATCGAGGAGCGGCTGCAGCCGGCGCTCCGGCTCAAGCCCGAAGTCGCCTCGCTCAACATGGGCTCGATGAACTTCGGCCTGTACGAAATGATCGCGCGGGTGAAGGAGTGGAAGCACCAATGGGAGAAACCCTACCTGGAGGGATCCGAGGATCGCATCTTCAAGAACACGTTCAAGGACATCGCCTACATTCTCCAGTCGTGCAGCGAGAACGCAACGCGCTTCGAGATCGAGTGCTACGACATCGGCCATCTGTATACCGCGGCGCACTTCCTCGACCGCGGGCTGATCAAGCCGCCGCTGCTGATCCAGTCGGTGTTCGGCATCCGCGGCGGCATCGGCCCCCATCCCGAGGACGTGATGCACATGAAGCGCACCGGGGATCGCCTGTTCGGTGACCAGTACCTGTGGTCGGTGCTCGGCGGCGGCCGCAACCAGATGTACATCGCCACGCAGTCGGCCGTCATGGGAGGCAACGTCCGCGTCGGCCTCGAGGACAGCCTGTGGCTCGGCAAGGGTCAGTTGGCGAAGACCAACGCCGACCAGGTCGCGAAGATCCGCCGCATTCTCGAGGAACTGGGGCTGGAAGTGGCCTCCCCGGACGATGCGCGCGAGATGCTCAAGCTCAAGGGCGGGAACAGCGTCAACTTCTGACCTGGGCAGGACGAAAACGACCAAAGCATTGAACGCAAAGGCCGCAAAGGAAAGCACTTCTTACGTGTCTTTGCGTCCTTTGCGTCCTTTGCGCCCTTTGCGGTGAGCGGTTCTCCTTTTGATCGAGCGAAGCACGCATGAAGACGCATCGCATTGCCGCCATCGGCGGAGACGGTATCGGCCCCGAGGTCGTCGAGGCAGGCCTCGACGTGCTCGATGCGCTGGCTGCGCAGGACGGGGGTTTCCGGCTCGAGGTCGAGCGCTTCCCCTGGGGCAGCGCCTTCTACAGGCAGCACGGCCGCATGATGCCGGAGGACGGGCTCGAAACCCTGAAGGCGTTCGACGCCATCTACTTCGGCGCGGTCGGCGCCCAGGACGTGCCGGACCACGTCACGCTCTGGGGCCTGCGGCTCGCCATCTGCCAAGGGTTCGACCAGTATGCGAACGTGCGCCCCACTCGCATCCTGCCGGGTGTGAGCGCGCCGCTGAAGCTGCAGCGCGACGAGGATATCGACTGGGTCATCATTCGCGAGAACAGCGAGGGGGAGTACGCCGGCCAGGGTGGACGCTCGCACCGCGGCCTGCCCGAGGAGGTTGCGACCGAGGTGTCGATCTTCACACGTGCCGGCGTGACGCGCATCATGCGGTTTGCCTTCGAACTCGCGCGCACGCGCCCGCGCAGGCTGCTCACGCTCATCACCAAGTCCAACGCCCAGCGCCACGGCATGGTGCTGTGGGACGAGATCTTCCACGAGGTCGCGCACGACTTCCCGGACGTGCGCACCGACAAGATGCTGGTGGATGCGGCCACCACGCGCATGGTGCTCAAGCCGCAGTCGCTCGATGTCATGGTGGCGACCAATCTGCATGCGGACATCCTTTCCGACCTGGCGGCCGCCCTGTCCGGCAGCCTCGGCATTGCGCCGACGGCGAACCTGAATCCGCAACGGCGCTTTCCCTCGATGTTCGAACCGATCCACGGTTCGGCCTTCGACATCGTGGGCAAAGGCATCGCGAATCCGATTGGCACCTTCTGGTGGGCGGCGATGATGCTCGAGCACCTGGGTCAGAAACGCGCGGCGGACACGCTCATGTCGGCGATCGAAGCCGTGACGCGGGCACGCGTGTTCACGCCCGACCTGGGCGGTCAGGCCTCGACGCGCGATGTCACCGACGCCGTACGCGCGGAGATCGCGCGCGCACCGGCGCATCGTTGACGCAATCACGCGCGCCTATCCCCGCGGCCTCCAGCGGCTCGGCGGCATGCCCGTCGCCTGCTTGAATGCGCGGCTGAATGCCGCCTCGGACTCGTAGCCGAGCTCCAGCGCCAGCGCACCGATCTTCACGCGGGACTGCTCCAGGCGCCGAACGGCGAGTTGAATTCGCCAGCGCGACAGATATTGCATCGGCGCTTGCCCCACGAGCGCGCGAAAGCGCTCCGCCAACGCAGAACGTGAACGGCCGACCTCCGCTGCGAGCCGCTCGACCGTCCACGCTTCTCCCGGCCGTGCATGCAACAGGGCCAGCGCGCGACCGACAACCGGATCGCGCAATCCTGCCAGCCAGCCGGCGTGCTCCTCCACCTCGACGGCGAGATACCTGCGCACCGCCTCGACGAAGATCAGTTCTCCGATCCGGGTCAGCACGCAGTCGCCACCCGCGGCCAGTTCGCGCGTCTCCCCCACGGCATACTCGATCAGCTGGTCCAACCGCTCGCTGCGATGTGGATCATTGCCGTGCACGACCAGCAGCCGCGGCAGCGCGGTCAGTACCGGACTGTCGTGCAGGGCATCGCACACCAGAAAGCCGCACACGATCTCCACTTGGTGCGCGTCGAAGGCCGATGCGCGCACCACGGGCGGCATCGCATGGGCCGCCATCGCCCGAAAGAACGACAGGGTCGCATCGAGGCCCGCCCCGCTCTTCACATCAGGCGCGGTACACAGGCAATAGGCATCGCCCTGCGGCAGGATCAGCACGTCGCCTGCGCCAAGCGCCACCGGCGGCTGCCCGAGCAGTCCGCCCCAGCAGCAGCCCCGCACCACCGCATGATAGGAGATCACGTGACGGGCACCGGGCACCAGCGCAGGCGCTAGCGTCGGCGCTGCGGGAGCCTCCGCTGCCCAGGGATGACTGGCCTCGACCAGAAAGAACGTGGCGCCCGCCAGCCGGATGCCCCGCAACACATCCGACAGGACATCCACGCGCTGCAGCGCATCGGAGTCTATGCGCGGGGCTGCCGCGGACGATCCGCCAACGAATCCGGACGATTCGTCATGGCCTGCGCTCATCGGCCGATTCTACACTGCGTGCGTGTTCGATCCCCGCACCAAGGGGAAGCCACGCACGCGAGGAGAACCGTCCATGAACCGGAGCCAGATGCAGCGGGGCCAGGTCAGCGCCGAGGCAGCCGAGATGTACGATGCAATGTTCGTCCCGGCACTGTTCCAGCCCTGGGCCCCGCGAGTGGCGGATGCCGTTGGTGTACGCAGTGGTGAATCGGTTGCCGACATTGCATGCGGCACAGGCATACTGGCTCGCGAGCTCGCACGGCGCGTCGGCCCCACCGGATCGGTGGTGGGAATCTATACCACCCCGGGGTGGCTCGCCGTGGCGCGTCGGCTGGCTCCGCACATCGAAGGGCGCGAAGCGCGCGCCGAGGCACTGCCCTTGCCGGATGGCAGCCTGCATGCCGTGCTCAGCCAGTTCGGCCTGATGTTCTTCGAGGACCGCGTGGCCGCGCTGGACGAGATGTGGCGCGTGCTGCGCCCGTCCGGCCGCCTCGCCATCGCGGTGTGGGACAACCTCGAGCACTCTGCGGGGTATCGACTTCTGGCGAGCCTGCTGCGTGAACTGTTCGGCGACGACGCGGCGGCCAGCCTGGAGGCGCCGTTCTGCCTGGGCGACATTCAGATACTGCGAGGTCTTCTGGCCGCCTCGCGCATCCGCGACGCGCACATCGCGACGCACGCCGGCGAGGCACGCTATCCCTCCCTCGAGGCGTGGATCGTCATGAACGTGAAGGGATGGACCTTGGGAGGGATGCTCGACGACAGCCAGATCGAGCGATTGCTGTCTCGCGCGAGGGAGACCCTGCACGGGTTCGTGGCAACGGATGGAAGCGTGCACGTCCCCACGCCGGCGCACATCGTCACCGCAACCCGGCCGTGAACTCGCCCGACCTCGCGCTTAGCGCGCCGTGTGCGCAGGCTTCTGCTCCAGCGCGGCGTCCACGTACAGGGTCTGGACCAGAACCATCACGACCACCATCAACGGCGTCGCGAACAGCACCCCAAGCGGCCCGAACAGCAGGCCGAACACCACGACGCCCAGAATCGTCAGGGCGGGGGGAAGCGACACGGCCCACTTCTGCACCAGCGGCATGAGAAGGTACCCCTCCACCTGCTGGATTCCCAGATAGAGTAGCGCGACGTAGAGCGGCGTCATGCCGCCTTGTGCGAACGCGACCAGCAGCGCAGGAATGGCGGCGAGAATCGGTCCGATGAAGGGTACGAACTCGAGCAGTCCCGCGATCAGGCCGAGTGAAAGCGCCTGCGGCACGCCGAGCAGGTACAGGCCGGCCCAGGTCACCGCGCCGACGCCGATCATGGCAATGAACTGGCCGAGGAGCCAGCGCTTGAGCGCGTGACCCGCGCGATCGAGCGCCGCACCGGTGCGTTCGCGGGCGCCAGGCGGGATCAGATGCAGGAGGCCACGACGGTAGAGCGACGGATCGGCCGCGAGGTACAGACCCAGGAAAACGATCAGCAGCGTATTGGCCACGGCGCCGAAGGTGCTGGAAGCCACGCTGGCCACGCGCGACAGCGCACCACGCGTCCCCTCGATGCCGGTTTGCCCCAGTTCGGTCAGGATCTGGCCGAGTGCATTCCGATCCATCCATTTGCGCACACCCTCGATGGCTCCGGGTAGAACGTCCGCCAGCTGCTGCAGCTGGCGGGCGACCTGCCCGCCGATGAGCCAGCCGGCCGCGCCGACCACGACGACCAGACCGATCACGACGATCAGCAGCGACAGGCGGGAGGACAATGGCGTGATGCGATCCAGCGGATCGGAGAGCGCGCGCAGGACCGCCGCCAGCAGCACGCCGCCGAACGCGATCATCAGCACGTGCGACAGCTGCCACAGCAGGAATGCCAGGCTGAGGACGGCGACGGCGATCAGGACACGATACGTGTATGCCGCCAGCGATCGACGTGACGAGTCCACCTCGCGATGCACGAATGTTTGCCAGAATCGGGCGTAGGAAGATCCTTCCCATACAGCGGGTATCGTTCCTGGCTGCGCGCAGCGACAGCGCCAAATGTCAGCGCGTCTGGGCGAGCGCGCGCAACGTGTCGATCAGCGGCGCCCGCTGCGCCTGGATCTCGCCGAAGCGTGCATACAGGCGCTGCAGTTCCTCCGCGTAGGCGGCGAGGCGCGCCTCTCGTTGCGCGCGTTCGGCCGCCAGCTCGTCATAGCTCTCCGGTGTCAGCGCGGGCTGGTGCATGACGGTCGACCGGTTCAGCTCGCCGAACACGCCAGCGCGCAGCGCCTCGATCATCTGGAACTGGCGGTAGACGGCCTGCTGTTCCGCGTCGAGTGCAGCCAGCGCCGCCTGCACGCGCTGCATCTGCGCGGCGACGGCGTCGATGCCGGCGCGCGCATCCTGCTCGGCGTCGGGCGATTGCGCCGCCGCCGGCAGGGACAACCACGCAACCATATACAGCCAGCCCAGCATTCTCATCACCGGTCTCATCACTGGCCTTGTCCTCTTCACTCCTGGCGATCGCCTCGTGGCGGTGCGCCGGACAGACGGCTCGCGACTTCGATGAGGCATGGCCCCGGCGCGGCGAACGCGCACTCGAGTACCGGCCCGATCTGATCGCGGCGGTCGATGCGCTCGGCCTGCATGCCGAATGCCCGGCCCCAGGCCACGAAGTCGGGATTGCTTAGCAAGGTGCCAACGGTGCGTCCCGGATAGTGACGCTGTTGGTGCAACCGAATGGAGCCATAACAGTCGTTGTTGGAGATCACGAAGACGATCGGCAGCCGCCGCTCGACCGCCACGATGAGTTCGTTGCCGGTCATCAGCGCACCCCCGTCGCCCACCAGACACACTACCGGAGCCTCCGGCCTGCGCAGCTTGGCGGCAATCGCCGCAGGCGTACCGTAGCCCATTGCGCCCGAAAGCGGCGCCATGAGCCGCTGCGGAAAGGCGAACGGGAAATGGCGATAGACCGGGGCGGCGAAACTGCCCGCGTCGAGACAGACGATTGCATCCGGTGCAGCGCGCTCATGCAGCGCCCGCACGAAGTCCACGAATTCGACTCCGGCATCGCCGGTCGCCGACGGCCATGCGGCCCATGTTTCGTAGATCGTGCGCAGGCGTCCGACCCAATCCGCGCGCGCGTCGTGCGCTACGGGGGTCGTGGGCAGACAGGCGCATGCGAGCGCCACCGCATCGCACACCAGCGGGAGGTCGGGCACGAAATGCTGCCCGACGAAATGCGCATCGGGGTGGCAGTGCACGAACCGCTGCCGCGGCCGGGGTAGGTCCGGAAACGTGTAGCCCTGGGTGGTGATATCGCCCATGCGCGTTCCCAGCGCGACGATGAGGTCGCTGTCGCGGAACGCGTCGATCTGTTGCGCGGGGTTGGCAAGTCCGAGGTCGCCGACGTACAGCGGATCGCGCGCTGGGAACAGATCCTGGCGCCGGAACGACAGTGCCACCGGCAGCTGCCAGGCATGCGCAAAGGCGCGCAGCGCCTCGCGTCCTCCCGGCCGGTCGAAGTTGCCGCCGGCGACGAGTAGCGGCCGCCGCGCGGCTTCGAGCATGGTACGCAGCCGGGCGATCGTCCCGGCCTCGGGCAGCGCCGCGGGAGCTTCGTGCGCCATCCACCCGGCAGCATCGAACGGCAGTGCCTGCTGCTGCACGTCCTCGGGAATCGCCATCACCACCGGTCCAGGCGTCCCGGAGGTGGCCACGCGCATCGCCTTGAACGCGAGTTCGGGCAGCTGGGCCGGTTCGGTGGCCTCTGCCACCCACTTGGCGATGCCGCCGTACATGCGCGTGTAGTCGATCTCCTGAAAGGCCTCGCGCCGCAGGTCGCCCCGGGGCACCTGTCCCACCAGGAGGATCAGAGGAATCGCATCCTGCTGAGCGGTGTGCACGGCAATGGCGGCGTTCGACGCGCCCGGTCCGCGGCTGACCAGCAGTACGCCGGGACGGCCGGTGAGGCGGCCGTCGGCGCAGGCCATGAATCCGGCCCCGGCTTCGTGTCGGCACGTCACCGGGTCGATGCGAGGAAAATCGTGGAGCGCGTCCAGGATGCCGAGGTAGCTCTCGCCCGGCACCAGGAACACGCGGTCGATGCCGTTCGCCTGGAGAACCGACAAAAGCGCGTGACTGGACGTGGGGTGGGCGGCTGTGCTCATGTTCTTGTCGTCCCGGCAGCGCGCATCACCTCGCGCGAAGGATCACGGGGACTCGATGCCCAGGTGCCGGAAACTCGCTGCAGTCGGTTGGCCGACGGCATCCGCCACCACGCGTCCGTCGTCCGCGGGCACCGCCGCGACAGTGTGCAGGGGCACCACCCCCGCCCATACCGGCCAGCCGTAGTCCTCGTCGTCGTCGACGGGGTTGCCGGTGCGCACCTTGGCCGCCCCTTCGCCGATCTGCATGGACAGGACCATCGTGGCCTTCAGCTCCTGCGAATTGGCGGGGCGCAGCTGCGCCCATCGTCCGGGAACCATGCGTTCGACGAAGTTCTCCAGCGCCTGAAGTTTGTGCGCCTCGTCCTCGACCTTGTGCGCCTGGCCGAAAAGCATGACGGAGCGGTAGTTGATGGAATGATGAAACGCCGAGCGCGCCAGCACGAGGCCGTCGACGTGCGCCACCGTGAGGCACACTTCGCCCGGTTGCGCTGCCGCGCGCAACATGCGCGAGGCGCTCGAGCCGTGCCAGTAGACACGATCGCCTTCCCGCCAGTAGCTGGTCGGGGTGACATAGGGCTTGCCGTCGATCACGTAACCGACGTGGCCGATGAAACCCGCATCGAGGATCGCGGCGACCGTGTCGAAGTCGTAGCGACCACGCTCGTGCAGGCGTTTGACGCGCGAACGATCGGTTCTGGCGAGATCGGTCATGGTGATGCCTCGGTTCTCCGTGGTCAGCCGGCCAGCACGTATGCCGTCTTCACGGCCGTGTAGAACTCGGCGGCATAGCGTCCCTGCTCCCGTGGACCGTAGCTCGAGCCCTTCCGTCCGCCGAAGGGCACGTGGTAGTCCACCCCCGCCGTAGGCAGGTTCACCATCACCATCCCCGCCTGGCTGCTGCGGCGGAAATGTGCCGCATGCTTGAGCGACCCGGTGACGATTCCCGAGGCCAGCCCGAACTGCGTGTCATTGGCAATCGCGAGCGCCTCGTCGTAGTCGTTGGCGGCGATCACGGTCGCCACCGGACCGAACACCTCCTCACGGTTGATGCGCATGTCGTTGCGCGTCTCGGTGAACAGCGCCGGTTCGAGGTAGAAACCCTCCGTCTCGCGTTTCAGCAGGTTGCCGCCATAGGCCAGCTTCGCCCCCTCCTTCTTGCCCTCCTCGATGTAGAACAGGTCCTGGTTGAGCTGATTCTTGTCCACCACCGGTCCCATCTGCACGCCGGGTTTCAGGGCATGGTCCACGACGAGCGACTTCAGCCGCTCCGTCATCGCCGCGACGAACTTGTCGTGGATCCCCTTGGTCACGATCAGGCGCGACGACGCGGTGCAGCGCTGTCCGGTGGAGAAATAAGCGCCGTTCACCGCACACTCGACCGCGGTCTTGAGATCAGCGTCGTCGAGTACAACCAGAGGATTCTTGCCGCCCATCTCGAGCTGGATCTTCTTCATGCCGGCGACCGCCTTGGCCGCCACCTTGCGCCCCGTGTCCACCGATCCGGTGAAGCTGATCGCATCCACGCGCGGGTCGCCGATGATCGCCTCCCCCACCACGCTGCCGCGTCCCATCACCAGATTGAAGGCGCCGGCCGGCAGTCCGGCACGCGTGATGATCTCCGCCATCGCCCAGGCCGACCCCGGCACCAGGTCGGCCGGCTTGAACACCACGCAGTTGCCGTAGGCCAGCGCGGGCGCCACCTTCCAGGCCGGAATGGCGGCCGGGAAATTCCACGGCGAGATGATCCCGACCACGCCCACCGGCTCGCGCGTGATCTCCACGTCGATCCCGGGCCGCACGGAGGGCACCAGTTCCCCCGTGCGCCGCAGCACCTCGCCGGCAAAGAACTTGAAGATGTTCCCCGCCCGCGCGACCTCGCCGATCCCCTCGGGAAGCGTCTTGCCCTCCTCGCGCGAGAGCAGCCTGCCCAGCTCGTCCTTGCGCGCCAGGATCTCGTTGCCGATCTTGTCGAGGATGTCGGCGCGCGCCTGGACATTGAACGCGGCCCAGGCCGGCGCCGCCGCACGGGCGGCCGCGATGGCGCGATCGGTCTGCTGCGCGTCCGCCTGCGCGTACTCGCCGACCACGTCGCTCACGTCCGATGGATTCACGTCGCGCGTGACGTTCGTGCCCTCGACCCACTCGCCCGCGATGAAGTTGGAATGCAGCTCGTTCGCCATGTCCTCTCCTGAATACGCCGTCGTTCGCCTGGGGAAACCGCTAGTGTACCCGCAGCGTCGCTGCCGCTCGGCCCGGTCACCGGACCTCGAGGGGGCGGCGTAGAATTGCCGCCACGTGCACAGCCGCCGGGAGGCGCATGGCCGACATCTTCCTCAGCTACGCCAGTTCGGACCGGGAACGCGCGCGCGTCCTGGCCGAGGCCCTCGGAGAACGCGGACTGAAGGTGTGGTGGGATCGCACGATCCCACCCGGGCGTGTGTTCGACGAGGTGATCCAGGAGGCGCTGCAGACGGCCAAGTGCATCGTCGTCCTGTGGTCCGCGGAATCGGTGAAGTCCAACTGGGTGAAGACCGAGGCCGGCGAAGGCCTGGCGCAGGGCAAGCTGGTGCCCGCCTTGATCGAGGCGGTCGCACCGCCCATCGAGTTCAAGCGCATCCAGGCTGCAGATCTGAGCGACTGGTCGGGCGCGAGCGACCATCCGGAATTGCGCAAGCTGCTCGCGGCAGTCGAACGACTGCTGCAGGGTTCCGCGCCGCCGCCGGCCGCGCCGCGAACGCCTTCCTCGAAGCTGACCCTGCTCAAGATCATGGCGTTGGTCGGCGCAGCAGGCATCGTCGCCACGCTCGCGATGCGCTGGATGGGCGAACGTACGCCATCCGACGCGGCGCCGGTCACGCAGCAGAGTTCGGCGGCGCCGGCCGAAGCGCCCGTGGCAGACTCCTCGGCTGCCACCGGCGACGTGCAGCCGCCCCGCGTGCCGGCGGCCGCCGGCCGCACAAACCTGATCGCGCCCGCAGAGGGGGGAGAGATCGTCGTAGCCTCGCACGAACGCTGGAACATGACCATCGACGGCAACGACGACAGTTATGCGTGGGTGGACACCGGTGAAGCGGTGTACGGATTCCGCGATGGCCGTGCCGCGACGTTCGACACGTTCGCAGTGCTGATCCCGGGCACCGGCGACAACAACCTGCGCGAGTTCGAACTGTTCGCCGGCAACGAGCCAGCCGGGCCGTTCGCATCCATCGGCATCTTCGCCACGCAGAACGTGCGCATCATGAAGAATCCGTATCAGGAGTTCCGCTTCGCTCCGGTGACGGCAAAGTACCTGAAGGTGCGCGCGCTGAAGAGCCACAGTGGCGGCGATGTCGCCATCGCACACGAATTCCGCCTGTACGGGTCGCTCGAGTAGCAGGGTGCCCTCGTCCCGGCTGGTTTCCGATGGGGGCAGTCCTTGGGCAGCCTGCCGGGATGACAGAACGCCTCAGTAACCGCGCCTGCGGTCCACCAGTCCGCTCGGCGTCTCGCCGCGCTCCAGGCGCCGGATGTTGTCCACCACCTGCTCCACCATCAGATCGGCGATCGCCTGCCCGGCGATGTGCGGCGTCACCACGATCTTCGGGTGCGTCCAGAAGGCATGTTCCGCCGGCAGCGGCTCCCGTACGAATACATCGAGCAAGGCACCGCCGAGTTGACCCGAGTCCAGCGCCTCGATCAGATCGTTCTCCACCAGGTGACCGCCGCGCGCGAGATTGACCAGGAATGCGCCGCGCGGCAGCTGCGCAAACAGGTTCCGATCGAGGATGCCGTGAGTGTCCTGGGTGAGCGGGAGGAAGTTGACGAGGATCTGCGTTGCGGCGAGGAATGGTGCGAGGCCTTCCATGCCGTGATGCTCGGCCACCCCTTCCAGGCCGCGCGCGCGCCTGCTCCAACCGATCACGCGAAAGCCCATGACCTGCGCCTTGCAGGCGAAATCGCCGCCGAGCACGCCCAGCCCCATGACCCCGACGGTACGCTGGGACGGCGGCACGGCGGGCAGCTGCCGCCACACCCGCTCGCGCTGCATGGCGGCGTAGCGATCCATGGCGCGATGAAAGTGCAGCACGCCGTACATGGCGTACTCGGCCATCTGCACGGCCAGCCCTGCATCGACCATGCGCGTGATGGGCATGCCGGCAGGCAACTGCGTGTCCTCGAACAGATGATCCACACCCGCACCCAGCGATAGGATCGCCTTGAGGCGCGGCAGCGAGGCGAGCATGCCGCTCGGTGGTTTCCACACCAACGCGTAGTCGATCTGCTCCGGGCGTCCGACCTCGGGCCAGACGCGGAAGTCGATGTCGGGCAGCGCGCGTGCGAGTGCCGTACGCCAGGGGGCGGGATCGTCGATCTCGCTGTAGAACAGGACGACCAATCACGCCTCCTTCGTCAGGTGCGCGAGTGCGTCGCCGTTCGCGTCCCAGTTGCGTCCGTCGAATGGCACCACCCGCACCTCGCCGAGCGACCCGGGCTCCAGGCAGCGCACGTTGACGCTGTACCCGTCCGGATTCGAGCGCGGCACGTAGAACGACTTGATGCCGCAGGTTCGGCAGAACAGGTGCTTCGCCGTACCCGTGTTGAAGGTGTACTCGCTCAGTTCCTCCCAGGGCGTGAGGAGACGAAAGCGCGAGCGCGGCACGATCAGGTGCAGGTAGGCCGTCATGCTGCACAGCGAACAGTTGCAGGACTGCACCTCGGGCATACGCGGCGCATCGACTTCGAAGCGTACGCGCCCGCAGTGGCAACCGCCGCGATGCATGCTCAACTCTTCTTCGATCACCCTTCTCACCCTCCTCCCCATCGCCCGATCACCTCGTAGCGCGATCCGGCGGCATCCAGACGCGAGCGCACGAGGACGAACCCACGCACGTCCCAGTCGATCGGCGCAATCCCTTCCACCACCGCGGCGCAGTCGGCGTCGCGCAAGAGCGTCACGTGTGCCGCGAACGGCTTGCGATCGAACGCGAACGCTGCTTCCGCGATGCGCGTGCGCAGGCGCACCGCCAGCCCCTCCAGCGCCTGCGGCGGGTTCGAGGGTCCCACCCAGGCGATGCGATTATGTCGCCAGCACGCCGCGCGATCCAGCAACATCTTGAACGGCTCGACCCATACCGTCGAGGCTGCATCACGCAAGGCGTCCAGGCGTTCCTCCTCGACGTCCCCGATGAACAACAGCGTGAGGTGGATCGACGGTGCGCGCGTGAGGCGTCCCTTCAGCGTCTGATGCAGGCGGCGCCCCACATCGTGCAGCGCACGCTGCACCGGCTCGTCTGGCCACAGAGCGAAGAACACCCGCGCACGCTTCCGCATGGGGCAGCTCAGCCGCGCTGGACGGACGCGATCGCCTCGGCGGCGATGCCTTCGCCGCGGCCGGTGAACCCAAGCCGCTCCGTCGTCTTCGCCTTCACGTTCACTTGCGCAGTCTGCAAACCCAGTGCGCCGGCGATCGCCTGAACCATCGCCGGAATGTGCGGCGCCATCTTCGGCGCCTGGGCGATGACCGTGGCATCGACATTGCCGATCTGCCAGCCCATCGCATGCACGCGCGCCCCCACCTCGCGCAGCAGTTCCAGGCTGTCCGCGCCGTGGTAGCGCTCGTCGCTGTCCGGGAAGTGCCGACCGATGTCGCCCAGCCCGACAGCCCCCAGCAGGGCGTCGCAGATCGCGTGCAGCAGGACGTCGCCGTCCGAGTGGCCGAGCAATCCCCGCTCGTATGCGATCTCTACACCGCCGACGACGAGCCGCCGCCCGGGTACCAGCGCGTGGACGTCGAATCCTTGTCCGACTCTGACCATCTCTCTCCTCCCCTCAGCGCGCGCCGTCCATCGCGAGCATGCGCTCGGCCAATGCCAGATCGGATGGCAGCGTGACCTTGACGTTCTGCGCGCCGCCGAGCACCAGGCGCGGGCGCACGCCCGTCCTCTCCATCGCGCCGGCCTCGTCGGTGATCGCCTCCAGCGGCGCATCCTCCAGCGCCGCGCACAGCATCCCATGCCGGAACATCTGCGGCGTCTGCGCCGCCCACAGCCCTGCCCGCGGCAGCGCCGCGGCGATGCGCACGCCATCGTCCGTCCGCTTGAGGGTATC
>CAZNBS010000124.1:0-14147 GCA_964570955.1 uncultured Burkholderiales bacterium
GAGACGACCGAGCACGAACCGGCGAGCCTGGAGCCGCGCGCGCCCGTGGTTACGGTGATGGGACACGTCGACCACGGCAAGACCTCGTTGCTCGATTACGTCCGGCGCACCCGGGTCGCCCACGGCGAGGCCGGTGGCATCACGCAACATATCGGTGCCTACCATGTGGAGACACCGGGAGGCGTCATTACGTTTCTCGACACACCGGGACACGAGGCATTCACCGCCATGCGGGCGCGTGGAGCAAAGGTCACCGACATCGTCGTATTGGTGGTTGCAGCCGATGACGGGGTGATGCCACAGACGATTGAGGCCATCCATCATGCGCGAGCCGCAAAGGTGCCGATCGTAGTCGCTATCAACAAGATCGACCGACCGGAGGCCAATGCCGAGCGGGTGCGCCAGGAACTGCTCGCGCACGAGGTGGTGCCAGAGGACCTTGGTGGCGACACCATTGTCGTTCCGGTTTCGGCCAAGACCGGGCAAGGTGTGGATGGGTTGCTCGAAAGTATCCTGCTGCAGTCCGAGGTGCTGGAGCTGAAGGCGCCGAAGGAGGCTCACGCGCGTGGAATCGTCATCGAATCGCGACTGGACAAGGGGCGTGGGCCGGTGGCCACCGTGCTGGTGCAATCGGGCACCTTGAAGCGTGGCGATATCGTGCTCGCGGGCTCGGTGTTCGGTCGCGTTCGCGCGATGCTCGACGAGAACGCGGATGCGATTAATGCCGCCGGTCCTTCGATACCGGTCGAGATACAGGGGCTTGCAGATGTGCCGGCGGCGGGCTCGGAATTCCTGGTGCTCGGGGATGAACGAAAGGCGCGCGAGATTGCGCTGTTCCGACAAGGCAAGTTCCGCGATGTCAAGCTGGCGAGACAACAGGCTTCCAACATCCAGAGCATGTTCGAGCAGATGGGTGAGGGCGGGGCGAAAACCTTATCGATCATCATCAAGGCCGATGTACAGGGTTCGTACGAAGCGTTGGCTCACGCGCTCGGCAAGCTCTCGACAGATGAGGTCAAGGTCAATGTCCTGCACTGCGGTGTGGGCGGTATCACCGAGTCGGACATCAATCTTGCACTCGCCTCCAAGGCGCTGGTGATCGGCTTCAATACGCGCGCCGATGCGACTGCGCGCAGGCTAATCGCGGCCAACGGTATCGATGTGCGTTACTACAATGTCATCTATGAGGCCGTGGATGAGATCAAGGCGGCGCTTTCCGGCATGTTGGCTCCGGAGAGCAAGGAAAGCATCCTGGGCCTGGTCGATGTTCGCCAGGTTTTTCGTATCTCTCGTGTTGGCATGATTGCCGGCTGCTATGTGCTCGAAGGCGCCATTCGACGCGGGGCTCGCGTGCGATTGCTGCGCGACAATGTCGTCATCCACGATGGCGAGTTGTCCTCGTTGAAGCGATTCAAGGACGACGCGAGAGAAGTGAAGGCGGGATTCGAGTGCGGCCTGTCGTTGAAGGACTTCAACGACCTCAAGGTCGGCGATCAACTCGAAGCATACGAGGTGGTCGAGGTGGCGCGCACGCTGTAGCGGGCTGCGCGAGGCGAGGATCGAGAGATATCATGGCCCGAGGCGGCCGGGAACGCAGGCTGGGGCAAGAGATTCAGCGGCTCCTGCCGGATCTGCTTAGACTCGAGTTGAAGGACCCGCGCGTCACCGGATTGATTACAGTGACCGCCGTCGAGGTGACCCACGATTTGGCGCAGGCGAAGGTATTCGTCACCGTGCTCGGGCCGACGGATGCGGATCTGACGCTTGAGGGATTGAACCGAGCGAGCGCGTTCCTGCGCTATGGCCTCGCTCAGCGCCTGCGTTCACGCGCGGTACCCGCCTTGCGCTTTGTTTACGACACGAGCGTCGAGCGCGGCGCAAGGCTGAGCCGACTCATCGAATCCGCGGTGCTCGACGATCGCGTAGTGAAGCCCGGCGCAGACGACAACGCACCCGGTCGCGACCCAAGATAGGCGCGCGCGTTCAGAGGGATTCTCATGCGCCCTGGGCGCAGCGTCGACGGCGTACTCTTGCTCGACAAGCCGGCCGGGCCGACTTCCAACCAAGCGTTGCAGCGCACCAGGCGCCTTTTCGGAGCCCGTAAGGCGGGTCACGCCGGGACACTCGACCCGCTGGCCACCGGGCTGCTGCCCATACTGTTCGGTGAAGCAACCAAGTTCGCCTCTTTCTCGGCTGAGGCGTCGAAAACGTACGAGGCGACCGTTCTGTTGGGCGTGCGCACGACCACGGGCGATGTGTCGGGCGAGATCCTGACGCGGCAGCCGGTCCAGTGCTCGAAGCAGGCGATCGAAGCGGTACTCGATCGTTTCCGTGGGTCGATTACGCAGGTTCCGCCGATGCACAGCGCACTGAAACGCAGCGGTCAGCCTTTGTACCGGATGGCGCGCCGCGGCGAGGTCGTGCTGCGAGAACCGCGCCCGATACGCGTCGACGAGCTCACGTTGCTGGGTGAATGCCGTGCCGATGAAATCGGCCTGCGGGTTGCCTGCAGCAAAGGTACCTACATCCGCGTCCTGGCCGAGG
Source organism: uncultured Burkholderiales bacterium (assembly GCA_964570955.1). GTDB lineage: Bacteria > Pseudomonadota > Gammaproteobacteria > Burkholderiales > SHXO01 > SHXO01. The sequence goes on from CAZNBS010000124.1 coordinate 2,545, forward strand.
ATATCGGCGTCGCGTTGGGGTGCGGAGGCACGCTCATGCGCTTGAGGCGCACACGAGTCGGCCCGTTCGATGTTGCCGATGCGATTTCGATCGATGCGCTGGAGCGTCTACTGCCGCGGGAGCGAGTGGCGCGCTTGCTCCCGATCGATGCGGGCCTGGATGGTCTCCCCCATCTTGCGCTTTCGGGCGATCAGGCCGCCCGTATTCGCCACGGCGTGCAACTGGATCTGAGGCAGTCCGGGCTATCCGATTGTACATACCGGTTGTACGGTGAAGGCTCGGGACCATTTCTCGGTCTTGCCGAAGCATCGGGCGGAATGTTGCGCGCGCTTCGACTCGTCTCAGACTCCGAGCGAGCGCCCGTCCAACAAATGTCTTGAGACTGCACCGCCGTAGCCGGTAAAATGCGCGTTTTTCCTGATCGAAGAGACCTTCATGGATCTGTCGGACAAGTCCAGGATCGTACGTGATTTCCAGCGGGGCGGGACCGATACCGGCTCTCCGGAAGTGCAGGTTGCCTTGCTCTCAGCAAGAATCACGAGTCTCACCGAGCACTTCAAATCGCACGTGAAAGATCATCACTCGCGGCGGGGGTTACTGCGCATGGTCAGCCGCCGGCGCAAGCTTCTGGACTATCTCAAGCGCACCGACGCCGATCGCTACAAGAGCGTCATCGAGCGCCTGGGACTGAGGAAGTAGCAGCTCCCCATCTAACATTACGGCTCGCAATCGCATCGCCGGCCGCACTATCGCGGACTCGGCGGTCGACTCGCTCATCATCGAGGAACATCACTTGAAGCAAGTCAGGAAATCGCTGGCGTGGGGCCGGCACCGGCTGACATTGGAGACCGGCGAGGTCGCGCGCCAGGCGCACGGAGCCGTAGTCGTCGATATGGACGACACCGTCGTCCTCGTGACCGTGGTGGCGAAGCACGATGTCTCGCCCGGTCAGGATTTTTTCCCGCTCACCGTCGACTATCAGGAACGCACCTATGCCGCTGGCAAGATTCCCGGCGGTTTTTTCAAACGCGAAGGGCGTCCTTCGGAGAAGGAAATCCTCACCTCGCGGCTGATCGATCGGCCAATCCGGCCGCTTTTCCCGGACGGTTTCTTCAACGAAGTACAGGTCATTGCGACGGTGTTGTCGTCGAACAACGAGGTGGACTCTGACATACCGGCGATGGTCGGGGCGTCGGCCGCGCTCGCCATATCGGGCGTTCCGTTCAACGGGCCCATCGGTGCGGCGCGCGTGGGCTATGTGGACGGGCAGTACGTTCTCAATCCTACCGCCGCCGAGCTCAAGATCTCGCATCTGAATCTCGTCGTCGCGGGCACGCAACAAGCCGTATTGATGGTGGAATCGGAAGCGCACGAGCTACCTGAAGAGGTGATGTTGGGCGCGGTGGTATTCGGCCACCAGCAGATGCAGCCGGTGATCGATGCGATCAACGAGCTTGCCGACGAGGCCGGCCGGCCGTTGTGGGACTGGGCGCCTCCGGAGCAGAACGCCGGCCTGGTCGCACGCCTCGAGGCGCTCGCGCAAGCCGATCTCGAAGCCGCGTATCAGATCAAGCTCAAGCAATCCCGCTCGCAGAGAATCGACGAGATTCGCTCGCGCACCCTGAAGGAATTGTCTGAGGGTGACACGCCCGCTGCCAGCGCAAGTCTGATCAAGGGTCTGTTCGGAGAACTCGAAGCGAGAATCGTAAGAGGGCAGATCCTCCGCGGCGAAGCCCGGATCGACGGGCGCGATACGCGCACAGTGCGCCCGGTGTCGGTGCGTGTCGGTGTGCTCCCGCGGGTGCACGGTTCGGCGCTGTTTACGCGCGGCGAGACGCAAGCCCTCGTTGTCGCCACCTTGGGCACGAGCCGCGACGAGCAGATCATCGATGCGCTCCAGGGCGAGTTCCGGGATCGGTTCATGTTCCACTACAACATGCCACCTTATGCCACCGGCGAGACCGGGCGCGTAGGCTCGCCCAAGCGACGCGAAATCGGCCATGGACGACTGGCGAAGCGCGCGCTTGTCTCGATGCTGCCTTCTACGGAGGAGTTCGCTTACTCGTTTCGCGTCGTCTCCGAGATCACCGAATCCAATGGTTCGAGTTCCATGGCTTCCGTATGCGGCGGCTGTCTCGCTTTGATGGATGCCGGCGTACCCATGAAGGCCCATATCGCAGGCATTGCCATGGGATTGATCAAGGAAGGCAACCGCTTCGCGGTCTTGACCGACATCCTCGGTGACGAGGATCACCTCGGTGACATGGACTTCAAGGTCGCCGGGACCGACCGGGGCATCACTGCCTTGCAGATGGACATCAAGATCAACGGCATCACCAAGGAAATCATGCAGGTCGCTCTCGACCAGGCGCGGGAAGGACGCATGCACATCCTCGGCATCATGAAGGAGGCGATCCCCAATCCGCGTGCCGATATCTCGGCCTATGCGCCCCGCATGATCACCATCAAGATCAAGCCCGAGAAAATCCGCGATGTCATCGGTAAGGGCGGCGCCGTCATCCGGGCATTGACGGAAGAGACCGGCACTTCCATCGACATCGGGGAAGATGGAACGGTGACGATCGCCAGCGTGTCTTCGGAGGGCGGGGAGCTCGCCAGGCGCAGAATCCTGGAGATTACCGCCGAAGTCGAGGTCGGCAAGATCTACGAGGGTACGGTGCTTAAGCTCCTCGACTTCGGTGCGATTGTGAGCGTGCTCCCCGGTAAGGATGGCCTCTTGCACATCTCGCAGATCGCCAACGAGCGCGTCAACAGTGTGGCGGATCATCTCAAGGAAGGTCAGAACGTGCGCGTGAAAGTGCTCGAGGCCGACGAGAAAGGCCGCTTACGGCTGAGCATGAAGGCGGTGCAGGCGGAAGTCGCCGCGACAGCAGCGCCGTAGATCGGTTAAGCGCTCAGTAGCGCGCGAAGAAAAAAGGGCGGATGGCCGCCCTTTTTTCTTATCCAATTCCCGACAACGTTCCCTCGTCCTCAGCCCTTCTCCGGGGAGAGAAAGGGGTCTGTCTTCCCTCTCCCTCCGAGACAGGGACCGGGGGTGACGCCCGCTGCGCCGAACGTAAGCTGTCGTCAGATCACTTCGCCACTTGTTTTTCCCGGATCTCTTCCAGCGTCTTGCAATCGATGCACAGTGTCGCCGTCGGGCGCGCCTCCAATCTGCGCAGTCCGATTTCGATCCCGCAACTCTCGCAATATCCGTACTCTCCGGCGTCGATCTTGCCGATCGTTTCTTCGATCTTCTTGATGAGCTTTCGCTCTCGATCGCGATTTCGCAATTCCAGCGCCATGTCCGATTCCTGGCTCGCGCGGTCGTTGGGGTCAGCGAAAATGGTCGCTTCGTCCTGCATCGTATGCACGGTGCGGTCGATGTCCTTGCTCAGCTCGGTCTTCAGCGCGTCGAGGATGCCACGGAAATGCGCGAGTTGCTTGGGGTTCATGTACTCTTCGCGGGCCTTCGCCTTGTAGGGCGTGAACTGCTTGGTGAATTCCGTTTCCATCAGCGCTCTCTGGGTCATGGCGACTGGGGGTCCGACTGAAAGTCGCGCATTATACCGGAAAGGGTCCGCCGAATAAGGCAAAAAGACCGGCGAATCCGGCGCCAATTCGAGCCTCGATTCGCTCCGGCGCTCACGAGCATTCAATATCATGCGAACAGCAATCGGCCGGACATGGCCAGTGTGCGGGTCTTGGTAGACGCGGTCGCGGGAACAAACCCTCTTGTCTTGTTGACCGGCCGAACGCGGGCAAGGTACGATCGCATCAAACAGGTTGCGGCCCAGACGGTATGCGTCGCTTTTTTCGAAGGCGCAAGTAGTCTCGAACTTTGGTCTTTGGTGCCCGTAGCTCATCCGGATAGAGCACCAGCCTTCTAAGCTGGGGGTAACAGGTTCGAGTCCTGTCGGGCACGCCACGGTCCGGAAGTGGTGGACGTAGCTCAGTTGGTAGAGTCCCGGATTGTGATTCCGGTTGTCGTGGGTTCGAGTCCCATCGTCCACCCCATCTTCTTCTTGCTCGACGGCGTGATCAAGGCCGTCCGCACTCCGGCTTAGATCCTACCCGGCGCTCAATTTTCCACCTGTGAAGTCGTAATGCCAGCGGGCTGCATCGGGCGCGCTACCGCGCCACCCGACGCAACCGGCATCGACCGTCGTCGCACCCTCGCCACGGCCGCTGAAATCCTAACATCGGGTTTCCACCTGGCCCCGAGGGATCTTGCTAACAATATGAAATAACAACACATTGTTTCCGGATCCGAGCCGCGATTGGTTGGCATATGTGATGCGTTCGTGTCCGGCTGTAGATCCAAAGGATGCGGGGGCAACATGATTCGAATATTCAGTCACTACATCCAGATACGAACGCTCTTCCTGGTTGGCCTGGAGACGCTGGTCTTGGTCTGGTCAATCCATTTCGGGCTCGCCTTGAGCGGCGTTTCGCTAGACCCGGCCAGCGCGCAATCGTTTTCGATTGCACCCATGGTCGCGATGCTGGCTGTATTCATCCTGATGACCATGACTGCGATGGGCCTGTACGACTCGGAGGTGCGGGAAGCAGTCGGTGTAACACTGCTGCGTCTGTTGCTTGCCTTCGTGCTCGGGTTGGTGCTCGCGGGACTCACGATCACGCTGGTTCCGTCGCTCGCATTGGGACCCAACGCGCTCATGAGCGCGTTTGCAGTAGCCCTGACCGGAAGCGCACTGACGCGACTGGTGGTCGTCGGCTGGATCACTCCGCGTGCGTTTCAGCGGCGCGTGCTGGTCCTCGGGACAGGCAGCAGAGCTGCCAGCGTGGAAGATCTTGTAAAGGGGAAGGACGCATACATCAAGATCGTCGGCTACCTCCCGACTCAGCGCGCGCAGGATCACGTCGACACCGGCCGAATTTTGGCGCGCAGCGAGACGCTTGTGGAGGCGGTGAAGCGGCATCGGATCGACGAGGTCGTCATTGCCGTGCGGGACCGGCGAGGGGGCGTGCTTCCCGTCCAGGAATTGCTCGAATGCCGGCTACGCGGCATCGCGATCACGGATCTTGCATCCTTCTTCGAGCGCGAGCGATGCCAGCTGCATCTTGAGTCGCTCAATATGAGCTGGATGATCTTCGGTGAAGGCTTCCGCCAGGGATTCATTCGCGAAACGGTCAAGCGCTTCTTCGACGTGGCAACGAGCGGCATCCTGCTGTTGTTGGCGCTGCCCGTCATGCTGCTCACCGCGCTTTGCATCTATCTGGAGGACGGCGGACCCATTCTTTACCGTCAGGAACGAGTGGGCCAGGGGGGGCGAACGTTCACGATTCTTAAGTTCCGCAGCATGCGAAACGATGCGGAACATGACGGGCGGCCCCGCTGGGCTGGAACCGACGACGATCGCACGACGATCATCGGGCGCATCATCCGTAAATTGCGAATCGACGAGCTGCCTCAGTTCCTGAACGTTCTGCGCGGCGACATGAGTTTTGTCGGCCCGCGCCCCGAGCGTCCGTTCTTCGTCGATCAGCTGGCCTCGAAGATTCCATACTATGCGGCGCGTCACTCGATCAAGCCCGGCATCACGGGCTGGGCGCAGGTGCGCTACCCCTATGGCGCTTCGCTTGACGATGCCGTGGAAAAGCTCCAGTATGATTTGTATTACGTTAAAAATCATACGCTTTTCCTCGATGTCATGGTCTTGATCGAAACCGTGCAGGTGGTGTTGTGGGGCAAGGGCGCTCGCTAGCCACGGCTGCGCTGGGATATGGCCTGCAATGGCGATATCGATAGGTACGTTGACCTACGCGGCCGCAGCGGCCGCGTACTGTTTTGTGAGCGCTTTGTTGCTCACGAGTTGGCGCGGACGCCTCCCCGGCGCGCTGCTGACACTTGCCAGTCTGATTACCGCTCTTTGGGCAGGCACGATGGCCTATCAGGCCGCGCGGCCGGATGCTTGGAAGCTGCCGGCGGATCTGCTCGAGATCGGGCACAAGGCAGCTTGGCTTGTCTTCCTGCTGGTTCTGCTGGGCTACGCCCGTCATGCCACACGACCGGTCGATGCGGGACTGCGAAAGGTCGCCGTCTCGATTCTCGGTGCTTGTGTAGCGATCATGGCGTTGACGATCATTCTGCGCCTTCCGACCGATTCGGCCACGATGCGCGAATGGCGTTTCCTAACTTCCATCCTGGCGCCCGGCCTTCTGTCCTTGATCGGCATGCTGCTGGTAGAGCACCTGTACCGCAATACCAATCCGCAACAGCGCTGGAGCCTCAAGTTTCTGTGCCTCGGACTTGGCGCGTATTTCGCCTTTGACTTCTATCTATTCTCCGACGCCATGCTGTTTCGGAGAATCAACCCGGAGATTTGGAGCGCACGCGGTGTGGTCGCTGCCCTGATTGCACCCCTACTGGCGGTGTCCGCGGCACGCAATCCGACCTGGTCGCTCGACGTTTCGGTGTCGCGGCAGTTTGTGCTGCATTCGACGACGCTGCTCGGTGCTGCCGGCTACTTGCTGGTGATGGCGATCGCCGGCTATTACATTCGGTTTTTCGGTGGGACGTGGGGCGGGCTGCTTCAGGCCACGTTCCTTTTCGGCGCCGGCGTTCTGCTGATCCTCATGCTGTTCTCGGGGACGTTGAGGGCCAGGTTCAAGATATTTGTCAGCAAGCATTTTTTCAGCTATCGCTACGACTACCGGGAGGAATGGCTCAGATTCACCATGCGGCTGTCGACGATGACGCCGGGGGTGAGGCTGCAGGAACGATGCATCGAGGCGCTCGCACAGTTAGTCGAGAGCCCCGGCGGCGTGCTCTGGATGCGACAGGAAAGCGGGGCGTTCGAGCGCGTGGCGCAGTGGAACTTTCCGACGACCGATGGCATCGAGCTCGAAAGCAGTGGCCTTCTTCGGTTCTTCGAACGGCGGCCATGGGTGATCGACCTCGACGACTACAAGCGCAGTGCGGAGGTCTATGAAGGATTGGAACTGCCTGCCTGGCTGACCGGATTACCCCAGGCTTGGCTCATCGTGCCGCTTAGCATGCACGACGAGGTGGTCGGGTTGGCGGTGCTTGCACGCTCGCGAGGCCGCGTGACGATCAATTGGGAAGTGAGCGACTTGCTAAAGACTGCGGGTTGTCAGGCCGCAACGTATGTTGCTCAGGCGCAGGTCGCGGACGCGCTCGCCAGGTCCAAACAGTTCGAATCGTTCAACAAGATGTCGGCCTTCGTGGTGCATGACCTCAAGAATCTTGTCGCGCAACTATCCCTGTTGCTGAGGAATGCGCAACGGCATAAGCACAACCCTGCATTTCAGGAAGACATGCTGGAGACGATCGAGTCGTCGGTGAACAAGATGAACCGTATCCTGATGCAGTTGCGTAGCGGCGGGCTGCCGGTGGAACGCCCGGTTCCGGTTCGCCTGGGCGACGTGGTCGCACGAGCCGTTGCGTCGAAATCGGCCTATCGTCCCACGCCTAGCCTGGAGGTCCCGCCTCAGGACGTGTGGGTCACGGCCAGTGCCGAGCGCCTGGAGCGTGTGGTCGGTCATCTGGTGCAGAATGCCATGGAGGCTACACCCGCGCACGGGACAGTCGACGTGCGCGTCTCGCAGCGCGGGGACGATGCGACGATCGAGGTGCGCGATACCGGCGAGGGCATGAGCGAAGAATTTATTCGCGACACGCTGTTCAAACCCTTCGAAAGTACGAAACGCAAGGGCATGGGAATCGGAACCTACGAGAGTCGCGAGTACATCCGGGAACTGGGTGGTCGAATGGAGGTCAGCAGCCAAACCGGCCATGGATCGACGTTTCGGATCGTCCTGCCGGTCACGGAGCGGCTACGGTCTGTCGATGAAACAACTCTGCGTGAAGGTGTCGGGTGAGCAAGAACGGTAAATCGAGTCTTCTCGTGGTCGAGGACGACCCGGGGCTGCAGAAGCAAATGCGCTGGGGCTTCGACAACTACGAGGTGGTGCTGGCGGGCGATTGCGATTCGGCCATCGCACAGATGCGCCGCTTCGAGCCCGCGGTGATGACGCTCGACCTTGGCTTGCCGCCCGACCCCGACGGCGTTTCCCAAGGCTTTGAGACGCTGCGAAAGGCGTTGGAGCTGTTTCCGGAAACCAAAGTGATCGTGATCACCGGCAATCAGGATCGGACTCACGCTGTTCAGGCTGTCGGCATGGGGGCATACGATTTCTACCAGAAGCCGTTCGATCCTGACGTGCTCGGACTCGTCATCGATCGCGCGTTTCGGCTCCACCAGCTCCAGGCCGAGAACCGCAAGTTGATGGCTCGCTCCGCAGCATCGGGTGCGCAAGGCATCATCAGTCACGATCCGGCGATGCAGCGTCTTACGCGCACGGTGGAGAAGCTCGCGCCGTCGGACGCCACGGTGCTGCTCATGGGCGAAAGCGGGACGGGCAAGGAGCTGTTCGCGCGCGCGTTGCACGACCTGAGCCCGCGTACCTCGCACCGCTTCGTGGCGATCAATTGCGCCGCGATTCCGGAGAATCTGCTCGAGAGCGAACTGTTCGGGTATGAGAAGGGCGCTTTCACCGGCGCAGCGAAGCAGACGCGCGGCAAGATCGAGTACGCCAATGGCGGTACTCTTTTTCTGGACGAGGTTGGCGATCTGCCGCACTCGCTGCAAGCCAAGCTGCTTCGCTTCCTGCAGGAACGCGTGGTGGAACGAGTCGGCGGGCGCGAAGAGATATCGGTGGATGTACGCATCGTCTGTGCGACCCACCAGAACCTCAAGGAGATGATGCAGCAGGGCCGCTTCCGGGAGGATCTCTATTACCGTTTGAGTGAAGTCATTCTCGAGATCCCGGCACTGCGCGATCGTCAAGGTGATTCGATGTTGCTCGCGAACGCCTTCCTGGTGAGATTCATCAACCAACAAGGCAAATCCTCGATGCACTTCTCGGAGGAAGCCGCCGAGGCGATCGAAGCGCACCCCTGGCCTGGTAACGTGCGCGAATTGGAGAATGCGGTCAAGCGCGCCGTAATCATGGCCGACGGTACGCGAATCGCCCGCGAAGACCTGGGTCTCGCAGGAGCCGGGGGAAAGCCCGATCCGGTGAATCTGCGCCAAGTGCGTGAAGAGGCCGAGCGCAAGGCGATCGTGCGCGCATTGGGCCGCTCGGATGGCAATCTCGTGAAGGCCGCCGAGCTGCTCGGCGTGAGCCGTCCGACGCTCTACGATTTGCTCAACCGCTACGACCTCAAATCGGCACGCTGAGACGAAGACAATGCGTGGTTATTTCAAGCGGTCACCCCATACCGGTTTCGGCGCAACCGCACTACTCCTGCTGCTTGCGCTCGTGCTGGTCTCGTGCGCAGGCGCCGACCCGGATCAGCGCCTCGATGCCGCGAAGGCGCAAGCCGCCAAAGGTGAGCTTGCGGCTGCCGTGATTGCGATGAAGAGCCTCCTGCAAGAGCATCCCGAGCATGCCGAGTCACGCTTGTACCTGGGGCAGTTGTACAGTGAGACGGGTGATTATCGCAGTGCGGAAAAAGAGCTGCGCCGCGCACTGGATCTGCGTATCGAACCGGCGCGCGTACTGCCGACGCTCGGCAAGGTGCTCGTGCGCGAAGGCGAAGCGCGCAAAGTCCTGGCGGAAATTTCGGCCGACGCCACGCAAGACGCAGGCGCGCTCGCCGGCATACTCGCCGCACGAGGATTGGCGCATATCGCGCTACGCGAGCCTGCCGAGGCGAAAGCATCGTTCGACAAGGCTCTGACCCTGCGGCCCGATCACGTCGACGCGCTCCTGGGGAAAGCGCGCTTGGCCGCGGGGCAAGGCAAGATCGAGGATGCGCTCAAGGAGGTCGATCACGCCCTCGCCTCGGCACCCAAATCCACCGAAGCGCTCATGCTCAAAGCCGACCTATTTCGTGCCAGCAGGCGCGTTGACGAAGCGCGCTCGGCGTACCAGTCGGTGGTAGAGAACCATCCGGGCCACGTCGAGGCGCTCCTTGCTCTGACATCTCTGGCGATTGCCGCGGGCAAGTTGGACGAGGCGCGCGGACATCTCTCGGCCGTACGCAAAGCGGCGCCCGGCAACGCTATGGCGTCGTACTTCGATGCCTTGATCTATTTTCGCAAGGGTGATTTCAAGGCCGCACGCGACGCGATCGGCGCAGTCCTCAAGGTCGCGCCCAAACATCTTCCCAGCGTGCTGGTTGGAGGCGCGGTCGAATTCGCCTTGGGTTCGCAGGAGCTTGCACAAACCCGGCTGAAGTATGTGCTCGAGCGAGCTCCGGGCAATACCTATGCAAGGCGCCTGTTGATTGCATCGTACGCGCGGGCGGGCCAAACGCACAAGGCACTGGAACTGCTCAATCCCGTGCTTAAACAGGGGACCAAGGATGCGGCGATGCTCGCCCTGGCGGGCGAGGTCCATATGCAACTCAACGATTACGACCAGGCGAAGAAGTTCTTCGAGCAGGCTGCTCGACTCGACCCGAAGAATGCTGCCATGCGCACCGGACTTGGGTTGAGCCAGCTCGCTGCGGGCGAAGTCGACGCGGCCACCGCGGAGCTGCAATCCGCATCCGCTCTCGATGAGACCAAGTATCAGGCCGATGTACTGTTGATAGCCACACACCTGCAGCGTCGCCAGTACGCGCAGGCGCTAACCGCCGCGCGTGCACTCGAAGCTAAGCAACCCGACAATCCCATGACGTACAACCTGCTCGCGGCAGCTTACATCGGCGCCAACGACTTTGCGGCGGCGCGCCGTTCGTTGGAAAAGTCGCTTGCGCTGCAGCCGAGCTATACGCCGGCCGCCATGAATTTGGCGCAGCTTGATCTTCGGGACGGCAACAAGGCGGCCGCGCGCAAACGCTTCGAGGACATGATCGCGAGGGATCGCTCCAATGTGCAGGCCTACATCGCACTCGCTTCGCTCGGCCCGCGCATCGATGCTAAGCCGGCCGAGATTCAGCACTGGCTGGAGGCGGCACGGCGGGAAGGCCCAGGGACCATTCAGCCGCTCGTAATGCTCGCGCGCCTGCACTTGCAGGCGGGGGAGCCGAAGAAGGCGCTGGAAATCATGGAGAAGGCCCTGATCGGCGCCCCGGACAGTCCGGAGGTGCTGGAGTTGGCGGGGCGTGTGCAACTCGCTGCGGGCGAGATGCACCGCGCCTTAGCCACCTTCTCGAAATGGGTGACGATGCAGCCGCAATCGGCATCCGCGTTGTATGGCCTGGCGACTGCGCACCTGGCGAACAATGATGTCGATGGCGCGTTGAATGTCCTTCGGAAGGCGATCCGACTCCGGCCGCAGTTTCCCGAGGCGCAGCACCTGCTCGCAATGACCGAGTCTCGAGCGGGTCGCCCTGCCGAGGCGTTGAAGGTGGCCGAGCAAATGAAGCTGCAAACGCCAGCGTCCCCGCTAGGCTGGATCGTCGAGGGCGACGCGAGGATGGCCGCGAAGAACTATGGCGAGGCGGTACGCGCGTACGACAAGGCCTACACCATGTCGGCTTCGGCGAGTCTCGCACAAAAAATCTACCTGGCGCTCGTCCAGAGCGGAAAGGCGGATGCAGGCGAGCAGACGCTCAATGATTGGTTGAAGCGGCAACCGAATGATGCCGGCGTCCGGATGCAGCT
>CAZNBS010000125.1:0-9874 GCA_964570955.1 uncultured Burkholderiales bacterium
GCGCAGGACATCAAGTCCGGCGCCGGCCAGTACTTCACGCCGCGCGCGCTGATCCCGGCCATGGTGGACGGCATCGCGCCCACGTCCGGCGAGGTGATCTGCGAAGATGGCGAGGGCGAACGCCGTCTGAATACACAACAGGGAGCACGAAGTGGCTGGCACTACCTTCCAGACCAACCCATACGACCTACATGAGCTGTTGGACTGCCACCGAGGGGTTCTGCAACTCCCCGATTTCCAGCGCAGCTGGGTGTGGGACGAGCACCGCATCAAGAGTCTGATCGCCTCCGTGGTCAGGTAAACAACGTTTCGCTCATCAGGCACGCTGACGCTGAGATCGACTCGAAACGTTCAGTTTTAGCCTTTGTTCATAATATATGAACGCGCCGGTAACTTGAACAGAACTCCGGAAATGTTCATAATCCCATATCGTTCACTCGTCATGAACGGCATGCGGAAATGAACAAGGCTACCGAAACCGAGCTGATCGACCGTGCAACGCAGGGACTTCGAGACCTGGGGCTGAAGGTCGTCGTGCTCAAAGAGCCGCGCGGCGCGGGCGCTCTCCGAGTGGACGCTTGGCTGCGCATCGGCAAGGGCAAGGAGACGACCGACTACCTGGTCGCAACCAAGCGTGTCGTGACCCCTGCCACCCTCGGCGCAACGCTGGCACAGCTTCGCGATCGAGGCGCCACCGCGAAACGGCCTGCGCTGCTGATCGCCGACTACTTGACCCCTCCTGTTGCAGAAAAGCTGCGCGAACAGCAGCAGCAGTTCGCGGATGCCGTGGGGAACGCATACCTGGAGGGACCTGCCCTCTTCGTCTACGTGGTGGGTCGCAAGCCGCCAGCCGAGCAGGCCCGCACTCGAACAGCAAAAACGTTCACCCCCAACGGTCTGAAAGTCCTGTTTGCGCTGCTATGCGATCCGGCGCTCGCTGCAGAACCGCACCGGACAATTGCAGCCGCTGCGGGCGTGGCTTTGGGCGCCGTCCCTGCCGTACTGGCTGCCCTCCGGGAAGCGGGCCACCTGCTGACTGCAAAGAGGCACCGCCGGCTGAACGCGACCAAGCGTCTGCTCGACGAATGGGCTCTCGCATACGCACGATTGCTGCGACCGAAGACGATCACGGCTACGTACACCACCCCGCACTTCGAAGCGTGGAAGGACTGGAAGATCCACCCGGACCAGGCTCGATGGGGCGGTGAACCCGCCGCGCACCTCCTGGTACGCCACTTGAAGCCGGGCGTGCTGACCCTCTACGCAGACAAGCTGCCGCCGAAGCTGATGATCGAGAAGCGCATTGTTCCTACAGGAGCATTAGCTTTGCCCCCGTATCTGGAAGTGCGAAAGCCTTTCTGGGGCGAAACATTACTGAACGACGTTCCGGGCAACACCGTACCGCCCGTGCTCGTGTACGCGGACCTGCTCGCAACGGGCGATGGTCGTTGCATCGAGACCGCGCAGATGATCTATGACGCCTACCTTGCTGAACTTCACCCTGCGGCCTGATCTCGGTCTGCACGCGCAGATCGTCGCGGACATCAGCGGCGTTGCGGAACCGCTCGGCATCACGCCGTTGATTGTCGGCGCGTTCGCGCGGGATCTGCATCTACTCTACGGCCATGGCATCGAGACACTGCGACAGACCGAGGACATCGACTTCGCTCTGGCCGTGCGGGATTGGGGTGCATTTGATGAGCTTCAGGAGCGGTTGATCAAGACTGGACGGTTCTCACGCTCATCGGCGGCAGCACATCGGCTGCGCCACCGGAGCGACTTGCCGATCGACCTGGTCCCATTCGGTCATGTCGAGACCCGCGAGCGAAAGATCGCCTGGCCCCCGCGCGGCGAGGTAGTGATGGACGCGTTTGGCTTCCGCGAAGCACAGGCAACCGCAATTGACGTGCTTCTGCCTGGCGACGTGCCGGCCCACGTCGTCTCGTTACCGGCTCTTGCAATGCTGAAGATCGTGTGTTGGAACGATCGTCACTATGCGGCGCCACGCAAGGATGCGCATGACCTGATGCTCATCGTGAAAAGCTACCTGCCTGCCGGAAACGAGGGGCGCCTGTTCGATGAGTTCGTTGACTGGACACAGGAGGATAGTTTCGACTATGAATTGGCAGGCGCCAGGATGCTCGGGCATGACGTTCGGGCGCTGCTCGATGCCCAGGGCATCGAGAGGGTTGGGCGCGTGCTGGCCGATCAGGCCGATATGGGGACACCGGCGCGACTTCCATCCGAAATGGCGCCGGGCAACCCCGACCGGGCGCGCGCTCTTCTCGACGCAATGCTCGGCGGCATGATGGAAAGCTGACGTCGATGAACAGTTCCACCCTCGTTCAGAAGCTCTGGAACTACTGCAACGTCCTGCGCGACGACGGCATGAGCTATGGCCGATCACCACCTCACACACCGCAACGGCCGCGCGACCATCACGCGCCCCCGATCGTGTGCACACTTTCGCTCTCGTGACACGACAGGCCACGGGGGTTCCAGCCGCAGCGTCGATGCGCTACCCTGCGGAAGGAGAAGGAGCCACTGGATGACCGATATCGTCGCCTCATCCTCGCTCCCCGACATCGGACGATCCCTCGATGCGGGCGGCGCGTGCAACGGGCGCAAGCAACCCACGATGACTACATGAGCCTGCGACCTGCCCTGCTCACGCGCCGGGACGCCCTGTTCCTCGACGTCGACGGTACGCTGCTGCCGATCGTCGCACGCCCGCAGGATGTGCGCGTCGACTCGGCGCTGCGCGCGCTGCTCACGCGGCTGCGCGATGCGCTCGGCGGCGCGCTTGCGCTGGTGAGCGGGCGGTCCATCGCCGAGATCGACCAGCTGTTCGATCCGCTGGTGCTGCCGCTTGCCGGGCAGCACGGTTATGAGCGCCGCGATGCCTCGTTGGGCGTGCATCGTTCCGAAGTGCTCGCACCTCCGCTGGACGAAGCGGTGGCAACGCTCACGGAATTCTCGCGCCGCCATGCAGGACTTCTGGTCGAGCAGAAAGGTGCGAGCGTCGCCCTGCATTATCGTTTGGCACCGGAACTGGCCGATGCGGCGCGCACGCAGGTGGAGTCGCTCGCCGAGCACCTGGCACCGCATTACACGCTGATGGCGGGCAAGATGGTGTTCGAGCTCAAGCCCGCGCACACCGACAAGGGCGGCGCGATCCGCGCGTTCATGCAGGAGCCGCCGTTCGTCGGCCGCGTTCCGGTGTTTCTCGGAGACGACGTCACGGACGAGTTCGGATTCGCCGCCGTGGAGGAACTCGGCGGGGAATCGATCAAGATCGGACCTGGTGTCACGCGCGCACGCTGGCGCCTGAACGGCGCGGCGGACGTGCGCGGCTGGCTCAACGGCTCGCTGGAGGCGCTTCCCCCAGGCTGAGCCCCCTACGCAGGCATGGACGCCTGCGAGGTGCCGCGCGCGCGCAGCGTGGCGGCATTCGCCATCAGATAAGCCAGCAACAGGGTGAAGCAGCCCAGCACGAAGACCTTGTTGACGAACCAGTTGGTACGGAAGATCGTCCACTCCGGCGCCGAGAGGAACAGCACGAACTTGCTGACCACGATGATGATCTCGGCCACGGAGACGACCGTGGCGAGGGCATAGGTGTAACGCTGCCAGTTCAGCAGCGCCCATCCCACCCAGACGTGCACCACCGGCCAGAAATCCAGGTACACGTACGAGGTCGGCGGCTCGCCGCGCGAGAGCGCGTAGCCGATGGGGAAGAGATACTTGATGACGATCGTCCAGGCCGCCAGGATGAACAGGAAGTGTGCAAAGAAGCGCAGCATCGCTATCCCTCCGATCGGTGGCGCAGCGTGCGAAAGGTAATCGAGTGGCGCAGCGCCGGCGTCGACGGTATCGCGTGTTCCCAGGCAGAGCGCGCCTCGCCACTGAGCACGTACAGCGAGCGCGGCGCCAGCCGAAGATTCACGCGCGGTCCGTTACGCCCTGCGGGCGGAGGATAGGGTCGAAGCCGCATGAGACAGCTGCATCCCAGCGAGACGCCGGCGATGAGTCCGAAAGCGCCCACGTCTCGATGCCAGCCCAGTGCCGCGCCCGTCGAGTATTCGGTGATCAGCACATGCGCGAATCGTTCCTCGTCCACCTCGACCAGGCGCGCCACGCGCGCTCGCAACGACAGCAGGAACGCAGGAATCGGGGACGCCTCCACCATGCGGTTCCCCTCGAAGTCGAACATGACGCCGAACCCGGCGGTTCGACGCTGCGCGGTGTAGGACTTGTAGCGTGCATGGTGCATGGCCACGCCGCCGATGGACTGCAGCAGGCTCGCTTCCTCCTCGAGGTCGAGGAAATCCTCGACGTAGCGCATACCCGGCGGCAGTTCGGTCCGCGCATCGAGGAGCGATGCCTGCCCGAGCCCATGCATCCGGTCACGCCAGTCGCTGCGCCGCGTCGCGTGTGAAGCTGGCGATCGGGATGCGGGCCGGACACGCATGCGTGCATGACTGGTGCGCACAGGTCAGGCAGGCCGCCGCCGGCGCGCCCAGCGCCGCGTACTCGCTGCGCGCCAGCTCCGGACGGCGGTAATCCACGTCGTACATGCGGGTGCGCAGCACCTCGGCGATGGCGACATGCTCCGTACAGCTTGCGGCACAGGCGTTGCAGCCGCTCTGGCAGTAGCTCGCGGCCTGCATCTGCGCGTACCGTTCCAGCAGTTGCACATCGGCCTGCTTGACTGCGGTGTCGCCGGACGCGCGCAGATACTCGTCGACTTCCGCCTTGCTCGTCATCGAGATCAGCAGCGCATCGGCATAGCCGCCCGAGAGCACCCAGCGGAATGCCGCGTTGGAGAACGTCGACCCGGGACGTTCGTACGGACGCATGTCGTTCAGCCGTGCGCCCATCAGCGTCTTCATCGCCAGTACGCCGATGCCCTTCTCCTTGGCCTTCTTCAGGCGCGGCGGCAGATCGCTCTGGATCGCGGCCCAGTGGAACGTGTGGCGCAGGCGGTCGGTGAAGCTCGGATCCTGCGCGAAGTTGTAGGCCACCAGGATCACGTCCGCGAGATCGTGCTCGATCGTGTAGTCGAGGCACTTCACCAGGTCGCTGCCGTGGCCGGACATCCCGCGGAAACGGATCTTGCCCTGCTTCTTCGCCTGCTCGGTGAAGGCCCACCACTCCGGGTTCTGCATGCGCTCGACATCGTCCACCGCATGATTGAAATAGATGTCGAGGTAGTCGGTGCCCAGTCGCTTCAGACTGTTCTCCAGGGACCGCATCATGTCGCCACGACGCGCCGATGCCGAAGCCCGCGTCTTGCTCGTGAGAATCACCTTGTCGCGCTTGCCCTGCAGCGCTTCGCCGATGGCCTCCTCCGCGAAGCCGCCGTGATAGCTCTCCGCGCTGTCGAAGAGATTGACGCCGCGTTCGAAGGCATGGCGCACGACGCTCGTGTCGGAGGTGCTGGCCGAGCCGAACGAGATGTCCGACACCTTCAATCCGGTGCGGCCCAGGGTCACGTAGCGGCGGATGCGGGGCTCGGGCTGCTGCGACTGCGCGGCGCCCGGCACGCCCAGCGCGACGCCAGTACCCAATGCAACTCCGGCACCCAATGCAATGAATTCCCGACGACCGACCATAGGCGACCTCCCCGATTCAAGCCCTGTGAACGGGAAGACCGAGTTGCGACCATAGCAGCATGCCGCCACGCACATTGGCGTAACGCTCGAAACCGGCGGCACGCAGCATCACGGTTGCCTGGCCCGAGCGCATGCCCGCGTGGCACACCGCCACCACCGGCCTGTCCCTCGGGATTTCCGACAGCCGCGCTTTGAGCTCGTTCAATGGAATCGACTGGCAACCCTCGATGAATCCCAGCGACTCGTGCATCTCCTGAGGCTGGCGCACGTCCAGCACGTGCACCTCGCCCAGATGCTGTGCCACCCACTCCGGCTCGATCTCGAGCAGGCCGGCGTAGGTCTGGCGCACCGGGCCCCACTCCGCCGGGCGAGGCATCCGTCCATCCTCTGGACGCCCGCAGCGCAGGTTCGCCGGCAGCGCCTGGTCGATCTGCTTGGGATGCGGCAGGTTCAGGTTCTCCATGAAGCCGACGAAATCGCGCTCGTCGGCGCTGCCGCCGATGCGCGGGTTGTGCGCCTTCTCCTCGCCCACCGTCGACATGGTGCGGCCGCTGTAGTCGTGCCCCGGATAGATCGAGCAGGAATCGGGCAGCGTGAAGATCTGTCCGGTGATCGAGCGGTACAGCGTGCGCGCATTGCCCTGCTGAAAGTCGCAGCGGCCTGCCCCGCGAATGAGCAGCGCATCGCCGGTGAACACCATGCTGCGATCGTCCATCACGTAGGTGACGCAGCCGTCGGTGTGCCCGGGAGTGGCCCGCACCTCGAGCGCGCGCGCGCCGAATGCGACGCGATCGCCGTGATCGAGCGGCAGATCTGCGCAGGTGATGGCCGCGCCGTAGCGCCTGGAGATGCCGTAGCGGCAGCCGGTCGCCTGTTGCATCAGCCAGGCGCCGGTCACGTGGTCGGCGTGGCAGTGGGTATCGAGCACCGTACCCAGCGCGAGTCCGAGTTCGTCGAGCAGCGCCTTGTCACGCAGGTGCTGTTCGTACACGGTGTCGATCAGGACTGCCTCGCGCGTGCGCGCATCGGCCAGCAGATAGGTATAGGTGGACGAGGCGGCGTCGTACAGCTGCCGGAAGATCAGTTCGGTGCCCATGCGTGCCCCTGCCGTGGTGACGGGCCGATTATCGCCGCATGCGGCATACCGCGTCGAACGCTATGCGCCGGCCACCATTCTGTGCAGGCGCCGTAACCGGCGCAGGGCCGGCAGGCGGAACGACGCCATCGAGCGCGTTCGCAGGGCCCCGGCGAGCCGGCCGCGTGCCGGCGTGACCATGGCGCGCAGCGACATCCCGGCTCGGGCGCTGGAGGCACGCAGCTTCCGCGGAGGCAGCACGCGGCCGCTCAGGCTGCGGTGGCGAGCGCGCGCAGCGGCGAGGCCTGCACCACGCAATCGCGACTCGTGCGCTTGGCCTCGTATAGTGCGCGGTCGGCCGCCTCGATCAGATCCTCCGGGGCGAGGCACTGATCGGGACTGACCGTGGCCAGGCCGACACTCACCGTGACGGCCGGCATCTGGCCGTGATCGGCATGGGCGGTCAGCTCGCGCACGGCCTCGCACAGGAACTCGGCGCGCTCGCGCCCCCCCTGGCGATCGAGGCCAGTGGTCAGCGCCACGAACTCGTCGCCGCCGTAGCGCGCGACCAGGTCTGCCCCGCGCGCAAAGCAGCGACGCAGTGCATCGGCCACCAGGCGGATGCGCTGGTCCCCGGCGAGGTGCCCGTGGCTGTCGTTGAAGCGCTTGAAGTGGTCGATGTCGATCATGAACAGGCTCAGCGGGAGACGATCGCGCCGCGCCCGGTTCCACTCGCGAACCAGCTGCTCGGTGAAGTGCCGGCGGTTGTACAGACCGGTCAGTGCGTCCTTGAGCGCCAGTGCCTCCAGCATCTGCTGGTTGCGCTCCAGTTCGCGCTGCCGTTCGAGCAGTCGCTGCTCGGCCTGCACCGCATGCGTCACGTCCACCAGCGTACCCGCCACGTGCGTCAGCACACCCGCCCTATCGCGCATGGGCGCGAGGCCGAGCTGATTCCAGAACAGGCTGCCGTCCCGGCGGTAGTTGCGCACGGTCACTACGCAGCCGTGGCCGGTTCGCAGCGCGTCGCGCACGAGTTGCAGACCCGGCTGGGCGATGTCCTCGCAATGCAGGAAGCGGCAATTGCGCCCGAGCGCCTCGCCGGCGCTGTAGCCGGTGATCCGCTCGAATGCCGGATTCACGTAGACCAGTGGCCAGTCGGGCGCGAGGGCATCGGCAATCACCAGCCCCTCTGTGGCCGCCGCAACCGCCCGGTGCAGAAGATCCGACGTCACGTCGCTTTTCATGGCATCCCTCAGCAAGCGCCTGGAAGTCCTTGATGGATTTAGTTTCGACGTGAATTTGCGATGCTTTAGCACTTCCGGGACGCGCTGGCACAGCGTTGCGGTCGACGGGCGACTGGGGATGCCGGACGACGGTCGATGGCCGCGGTTACACTCTGCCCTCGCCTCCGGCCGTCAACGGGATGGCCCGACAGGAGTTTCTCCCATATCCGTCAAGAGGATGAACCGATTACCCTGGCAAATTTCCAACCCGGAGTCCGGGCATTTGCCGGCATCTGACCACAACCTGAGGAGCCCATTGATGAGTGTTCTGACCGTTTACCGACCCGCCCTGGCCGGCGCCGTGCTGAGCCTGGCGCTGCTGGCCGGGCCGGCCGCCGCCGAATCCGGCAAGGGCCTCGCCTACGTGAGCAACCAGAACGGTGAGATCACCGTCATCGACCTCGCCAAAATGGAAGCAGTGGGCGAAATCGACGCCGGCGGCGGCTCGCCGCGGGGCATCGGCGTGACCGCGGACGGGAAGTACCTGATCAGCGCAAACCGCGACAGCAGCGACGTCGCCATCATCGATCGCCTCAGCGGAAAGATCGTCAAGCGCATCCCGATCGGCGAGAACCCGGAGTTCGTCCGTGTCCGCGGCAACTACGCGTTCGTGTCCTTCGAGCCGGCCTCGGTCGGCGGTCCACCCCCCAAGCCGGGCTCCGAGGAAGAGAAGAAGCTGAGGCAGCAGCGCGAGGAGGAGGACGAGGAACCGGCGCGCATCGCCGTCGTGGACCTGAAGAAGCTGGAGAAGATCCGCGAGATCGAAGGTGGCATGGAGACCGAGGGCATCGAGTTCTCCGCCGACGGCAAGCACATCATCATCACCAACGAGGCCGACGAGAACCTGAGCGTGCACGACATCGAGACCGGCAAGATGGTCAAGAAGATCGATACGAAGGAGCACGGGATACGGCCGCGCGGCGTGAAGATGCATCCGAGCGGCCAGTACTACGCAGCGACGCTCGAGTACGGCAACAAGCTCGTCATCCTCGACGGCAAGTACAACATCACGAAGGTCGTGTCCACGGGCGAGGTTCCGTACGGCCTGATGTTCGATCGCAGCGGCGACCACCTGTTCGTGGCCCTCGCCAAGGGCAAGGCGCTGCAGGTGTTCGACACCAAGACGTGGAAGCCGGTCAAGGAGATCCCCGTCGGCGACCGCTGCTGGCACTTCACCTACACGCCGGACGAGAGCCACATCCTGGTCGCGTGCGGCCGCTCGCATGACATCCACGTCATCGACGCCAAGAGCCTCACGCCGGTGAAGACCATCGAGGACAAGAAGCTGCCCTGGGGAATCGTCACCTATCCGAAGTCGATGGGCAGCCTCGACACGCCGAACTAATCCACTGCATCCGTGCCGGCCACGCGGCCGGCCGGGTCGACCCGCGCGCCGGCTCACGTCACGTCTGGGCGGCGTGCGCGAACCAGCGTGCGGTCGACTCGTCGGCGGGAAAGAACAACTCCAGCCGCAGGTTCTGCAGGGCCACGTCGAGCGGTGTGCCGACCGTGGCGATCATCGAGAACAATCCCAACCGCGTATCGCCCCGGCGCAGCCACAACACCAGCGTCGGGGGCAGTTCCTGGTCCGCACGCCATACCGACGCCGCCCGGGCGACATCGGGCAGACGCAGTACGCGTTCGAGCAGGGCATGCGCGGCTGCACCGGCTCCCTCCAGCAGGACCTCCGCGCGCAGGCGCCGCACCATCCAGGCCGCCACCTCCTCCCAGTTCTCGACCGCGCCGCGCAGCGCATCCGGGGCCAGCAGTGCTTCGACCGCATTGGCCGGCGACGGCAGCGGGGCGCCGCCGGTGAGGAACGACAGCAACGAGGAAAGTGCCTGGTTGCCGCGCACGATGGTGTGCAACTCGTCGACGACGAGGGCGGGATAGGGCGACTG
>CAZNBS010000125.1:9884-14096 GCA_964570955.1 uncultured Burkholderiales bacterium
CCGCAGAACGTGCTCGAGGGCGAGGTCGACGGGTTTCATGTCGGGCGCATTCAGATTGCGCTGCCGGTACACGGGCGCGAACCCGGCGGCGAGCAGCATGGCGTTCTGGTCGCGCAGCGGCACATCGAGTGCCGAGGCGAGGTGCAGCACCATCCCGCGGCTGGGGCGACTGCGTCCGGATTCGAGGAAGCTGAGGTGGCGCTGAGACAGGCCGCAGTGCAGGGCGAGATCGAGCTGGCTGCTGCCGCGCAGGCGGCGCCATTCCCGGAGCATGGTGCCGAAGGCCGTGTGCCGGTGTTGGCGAACCGGTTCGTCGATGTTCATGGATTGCGTTATCTCTCTTCGACAGGTGACGGGCAATTACCAGCGACGTAATTGCGCCGATGCGCCGCACAGCCGACGATGGCTCCGCAATCTCGTCAACCCAACGGAGGCCATCATGACCGTACTCACGCACAGCCTACCTGCTGCACATGCCACCCGCTCGCCGCTGCCCTACTATCTCGGCGCCGCCGCCGATGTCCTGGTCGGACTGGAGCTCGCACTGTTCGGACCGCAGGTCGCGCAGATCGCCATGCCGGCGCTGGACAGCCTGCTCGGCGCCGAACCGGGCGTGGCGTTGCGCGTGCTGGGCGTCGTCCTGCTCGTGTTCGCGATCGACACCGTGCTGATCGCGCGCTCGGCGGGCCGCCTGGGTCGACTGCGCAGCTGGATCGCGCGCGCCAACCTCGCCAGCGCCGCCCTTGGCGCCCTCGTCCTGTTGACGGCACACGCCGCTTTGTCGTCGCTCGGGGTGGCCGCGCTGGCGATCATCAGTGTCGCGCTGCTCGTCGTCGGACTCTGGCAGCAGCGACACGCCTGAGGGGCCGATGCGGGAGGCGCCCCGCCTCCCGCCGCCGGCCCTGGGGATCGCGCCTGGTCGGCCGCCGGCGCACTCGCGGATCAGGTCGGCGCGCGCACCACGCCGCGCGCGATCACCAGGGCCAGTTCTTCCGGCTCCACCGGCTTGGTGACGTGGTTCTGGTAGCCGGCCGCCAGCGCGCGCACCCGATCCTCGGCGCGGCCGTAGGCAGTCAGCGCCACCGCCGCGATTCGGGCACCGGTACCGGTCTCCCGTCGACGCACCTCGCGCATCAGGGCATAGCCGTCCATCTCCGGCATGCCGATGTCGGACAGCAACAGGTCGAAGCGTCCGCAGCCGAGCCACTCCAGCGCGCGTGCGCCGCTGTCCGCGAGCGTCACCTCGGCGCCGTAGCCGGACAACAGATCACCGAGCATCTGCAGGCTGTCGCGCTCGTCCTCCACGACCAGCAGGCGCAACCCCGCGAGCAGATTGCCACTTGCCACCTCCACACCCGCCTCCCTCGCCGCAGGCGCCTGTGCCGCCGGCACGGCAGGCAGCACGACGTGGAAGCTCGCGCCCCGCCCCTGTCCATCGCTCTCGGCACTCACTCGTCCGCCGTGCAGTTCGGCGATGTGTCGCACGATGGCCAGGCCCAGGCCCAGGCCCCCGTGGCGGCGGGTGATCGAACCGTCCTGCTGTCGAAAGCGATCGAACACGTACGGCAGAAACTGCGAATCGATGCCCTGGCCGTTGTCGCGCACGCACAGATCGAGCTCGTTGCCCCTGCGCTGCACGCTGAGGTCGACGCGCCCGCCCGAGGGGGTGAACTTCACCGCATTCGCCAGGAGATTCCACGCCACCTGCTGCAGTCGGGTGAAGTCCGCGGCAATGACCGGGACGGTGGGGTCCACCTCGAGGCTCGTGCGGATCGATTTGGCCTCCGCCGCCGTCTTCACGGTGTCGAGTGCCGCCTCCACCACTGCGCGCAGGTCGACGGCGCCGATCTCGAGCTTGAGCTTGCCGGTGATGATGCGCGACACGTCGAGCAGGTCCTCGATCAGTTGCTTCTGCGCGCGCGCGTTGCGCTCGATGGTTTCCAGCGCACGTCCAATGATGGACGGTTCCAACTGATGCATGCGCGCCACGGCGCTCCAGCCGACGATCGCGTTGAGCGGCGTGCGCAGCTCGTGCGAGACGGTGGCGAGGAACTCGTCCTTCAGGCGGCTCGCCTCCTCGGCCTCGTAGCGCGCCGCCTGCTCGCGCACGAGCAGCGCTTCGCGCTCGGCTTCGGCGCGCTTGCGCTCGCCGATGTCCTGGATCACGCTGACCCCATATGCGGGCGAGCCGTCGCGGTTGCGCACCAGCGCACCGAACAGATGCGTCCACACCACCTGACCGTCGCGCCGGATGTAGCGCTTCTCCATGTCGTAGTGGGGGATCTCGCCCGCGAGCAGACGGCGAAACAGATCGAGGTTGTGCGGCAGGTCCTCGCGATGCGTGATCGACTGGAACATGCCGCCCTCCAGCTCCTCGCGCGCGTAGCCCAGGATGCGGCAGAACCCCTCGTTCACGCGCAGCAGCACGCCCTCGGGAGAGGTCTCCGCGATACCGACCGGCGCAATCTCGAACGTCGCCCGGAGCCGCTCCTCGGTCTCGCGCAGGCGCTCCTCGACGGAGCGCACCGTTGCGTCCACCGCGCGCCGGTCGCGATGGCCACGGTCCTGTTCATCGGGGGCGATCGGACGGGTCATCTGCCACGCATCTGCGGGTCGCTTGTCCATGTTCTCATCCACCTGATGCGTCTGCGTGCGGCGCGGATCTCCTCAGCGCCCGATCTGCGGCATGGGTGCCGGCTCGGCCTGCCCCTCGTGCGGCTCCCCGGTATCCACCTTCTTCAGTCCCACGTCCTCGAACTGCGTGGAGTCTGGCGAAGACGGTTGCGCATTCTCCGCGGATCGGACCTCGGACGCCGCATCGCTGCGGGGTCCGGTGCGCGCGGGCGGATCCCCCCATTCGCTCAGCGCCACGTCGTGCGCGAATGCGCGATGCAGCGCCGCACGGCAGCTCACCGCATCGGCGAAGGCGTCCAGCGAGCGTGCGACGGCGCGTCCGCGGTCCAGCAGAAGCCACCGCCACAAGCCAAAGCGCCCATCCTGCACGATCCGATAGTGCATGCGATCTCCCTGCTGGTGTTCCGGCCTGTCGGAAGCCGCATTCACGCAGCAAGCATAGTGCGCAGCATTCGGGCGGACCCGTGCGGCTTACTGCGGTGAACCTCGAGACGGATCCGGGCCCCAACGCGTCATCGGGGGCAAGGCGTGGAGCTGGGTATAGCTGCGCCGTCTGGCGTCGCAGTCGCGCCCCTGGACAGTGTGCTGAGCGCGCGCGACGAACTGTCGCAGGTGCCCAGCGTCGACCGGCTTGACGAGATAGTCGTCGAAGCCCGCGGACAAAGCATGCAGGCGATCGTCCGGCTGCGAGTAGCCGGACACCGCGAGCAGCACCGCGCGCCGCGCCTTGCCGAGCTTGCGCAGGCGCCGGGCCACCTCGAATCCATCCATCCCCGGCAGGCCGATATCGAGCAGGATCAGCCGCGGCGCATGCTTGCGCGCCAGGCGCAGTGCTTCGGTACCGTTGTGCGCAACGTGCACCGTGTGCCCCCAGATGCGCAGCAGCATGGCCATCGTCTCGGCGGAATCGACGTTGTCGTCCACTACGAGGATGCGCAGTGCCTCCCACTCCGCTGACATGAATGGCGGCGAGATGGTCTCCTCGCGCGGCGAGTGCCTGTCCAGAGGCAGGCGCACGATGAACTGGCTGCCCGACCCGGGCCCGGAACTCACCGCCTCGACCGTGCCCTCATGCAGTTCCACGATGCGGCGCACGAGCGACAGTCCGATGCCCAGTCCGCCCTCCGAGCGATCCAGTCCCCGCTCGCCCTGCACGAAGAGGTCGAATGCCCGCTCCCGCAGGTCGTGGCTCATGCCGATGCCGTTGTCCTGGATGCTGAGGATCGCGCAGTCGTGCTCGCGCCTCAGGGCGACGCGGATGTTGCCACCGTCGCGAGTGAACTTGGCGGCATTGTCGAGCAGGTTCACCATCACCTGCGACAGTCGTGTGGCATCGCCGAGCAGTGGCATGGGGTCCGCCGACAGATCCAGTTGCAGGTGATGCGCGCGGGCCTCGAGAAGCGGCTCGGCCGCCTCGACCGCCCGGGCGATCACCGCTTTCAAATCGACCGCCTCGCGCTGCAGGCTGATCTTTCCGCTGGTCACGCGGCTCACGTCCACCAGATCGTCGATCAAGCGGGCAAGGTGCGAGGCCTGCCGGTCGATGGTGTCCAGGCAGTGCTGCAGAACCGAGTCCTT
>CAZNBS010000126.1:0-7898 GCA_964570955.1 uncultured Burkholderiales bacterium
GCTGCAGGTCACCGTCGAGGACGCCGTCCAGCAGTATAAGCGCGACCGCGATCCGCGCGAGCTTCTCTTCCAATTCCCGCGATGCCTCGTTCACTTCGCAGTCGATGACCAGCAGGTCATGTTCTGTACGAAGTTGGCTGGAAAAGACTCGTGGTTCCTCCCATTCAATAAGGGGTGGAACGACGGAGCTGGGAACCCGCCAAACCCGGACGGGATGAAGACAGACTATCTTTGGAAGGAGATTCTCACCAAGGAGGGCCTGATCGACATCCTGGAGAACTACGCCCAGCTTGTTGAGACCAAAGATGACAAGACGGGCAGGAAGAAGCAGACCCTGATCTTCCCGCGCTACCACCAGCGCGATGTAGTTCGGAAGCTACTTGCGGATTCCAAAGTGAAGGGTGCGGGCCAGCGATATCTTATCCAGCACTCAGCAGGGAGCGGAAAGTCCAACTCGATTGCTTGGCTCTCGCACCAGTTGGTCGGACTCGAAGAAGGCTCTGTGCCGATCTTTGATTCAGTGATTGTGGTCACGGACCGCGTGATCCTGGACAAGCAGATTCGAGACACGATCAAGCAGTTCGCCCAAGTTGGAAGCATCGTCGGCCATGCCGAGCGTTCGGGACAGCTCAAGGACTTCCTCAAAGCTGGCAAGAAGATCGTCGTCACGACGGTTCAGAAGTTTCCGTTTGTGCTCGACGATATTGGCAATGAGCATCGCGACCGGAAGTTTGCGATCTTGATCGACGAGGCTCACTCCAGCCAGGGAGGTCGAACTGCGGCCAAGATGAACATCGCTCTATCCGAAGTCGGTGGTGCTGATGATGACGAAGATCTGGAAGACGAGATCAACCGCATCATGACCGCGCGAAAGGTTTTGCCGAACGCGAGCTACTTTGCCTTTACTGCGACGCCCAAGAACAAGACCCTGGAAGTCTTTGGTGTGCCAGATCCTCAGTCTGATGGATCGGTGAAGCATCACCCGTTTCACAGCTACACGATGAAGCAGGCGATCCAAGAGGGCTTCATCCTGGATGTTCTTGCCAATTACACGCCCTACCAGAGCTACTACAACCTCGTGGTCACCGTCGAGGATGATCCAGAGTTCGACAAGAAGAAGGCGCAGCGAAAGCTCAAGGCATACGTGGAAGGCAACCCCCACGCCATCCGTCAGAAAGCGGAGATCATGATCGACCACTTCCACGATCAAGTGCTGGCCAAGCAGAAGATCGGCGGCCAAGCCCGAGCAATGGTTGTGACCGGCAGTATTCGCCGCGCCATGGAGTATTTCCAGGCTTTCCAAGCCTATTTGATCGAGCGGAAGAGCCCTTACCGAGCAATCGTCGCGTTCTCAGGCGAGCACGAGTTTGGTGGACAGAAGAAGGTGACCGAAGCCACGATGAACGGCTTTCCAAGCTCGAAGATCGCGGACTACATTCAGGAAGACCCCTACCGGTTCCTCATCTGTGCGGACAAGTTCCAGACCGGCTACGACGAGCCATTGCTCCACACGATGTATGTGGACAAGGCGCTCTCTGGGATCAAAGCGGTTCAGACGCTTTCTCGGCTCAATCGCGCACATCCTAAGAAGCACGACACCTTTGTGCTCGACTTCTCGAACGAGGCCGACGTGATTCAGGCCTCCTTTGAGCCTTACTACCGCACGACAATTCTGGCTCGGGAGACCGATCCTAACAAGCTCCATGACCTGAAGGCCGACTTGGACGGATACCAGGTCTATGACGCTGAGGCGATTGATCGCCTGGTCGAGCTTTACCTATCCGGTGCGGAGCGAGACCAGTTAGAGCCGACCCTCGAATTCTGTGTTGCTGCTTACGTCGAGAACCTCGATGAAGATCAGCAAGTGGACTTCAAGGGCAAAGCCAAGGCGTTCATTCGGACCTACGGCTTCCTTGCGGCGATCTTGCCCTACTCGAATGCGAGCTGGGAGAAGCTCAGCATCTTCCTGAACTTCCTTGTGCCTAAGCTCCCTGCACCGATCGAGCCGGACCTAGCGAAAGGTGTTCTCGAAAGCATCGACATGGAGAGCTATCGAGTTGAGGCCCGATCTACAATGGCAATTGCTCTCGCCGATGAGGACAAGGAAATCGATCCGGTTCCCGGCGTTGGCGGCGGCAAGCTACCTGAACCTGAACTCGATCAGCTGAGCAACATCGTCAAGGCGTTCAACGAGCAGTTTGGCAATATCGAGTGGGAGGATAAGGACAAGATCCGCCAAATCATCACCGAGGAGATTCCGCAAAAGGTTTCTCAGAACCAGGCTTACCAGAATGCCATCAAGAACAACGACAAGCAGAACGCGCGCCTGGAGCATGACAAGGTCCTTGGGCAGGTCATTGCGGGCATGATGAAGGATCACATGGAGCTGTTCCGGCAGTTCTCAGACAACGACCTCTTCAAGAAGTGGCTCGGAGACACAATTTTCTCCGCAACCTATACTAAGGGATAGACAAGCGAAAGCTGAGCTAACCCAATTCGCACCCCGTGCACCGCTGCTTGGGGTCAAGGGGCGTGGAGCACGCCAATTTGATTCCGACTGATACCGGGAATTCCTCTTTCTCCCGCTGATCTGTCCCGGTTTTGGATGCCTCATCGCCACTTCTATGGTGGATGAACATCGAGAAATGGACAGAGCAGACCATAGCCCGATGGGTCAACGCTAGAGGACGCTCCGCTCCAAGTGAATCCGATCTGACCACTGGTCTCGGAGCCATGGTGGGGACGAATGAGGCGTTCGATATTCCCATCGACGAGCGTCTCCGCCACACTTACATTCTGGGATCAACGGGAAGCGGAAAGACGAACCTCTTGATCCAGCTCGTTGATCGCGATATCGCTGAGAAGCGATCCATCGCGATTCTCGATATGCGTGGCGACTTGGTTGACCGCGTCATTGCTCGGCACGCGGACCAGCTCGATCCCGAAAAGCTCCATGTGATCGATCTTCGCAACGCCTCGATCTCAAGTGGCCTCAATCCATTCCAATCCGGGCACGATCCGTATGGGGCCGCACTTCATGTTCACTCTGTGCTGCGATCTGCGGCCGAATCCTGGGGCGTACAACTTGACGAGACGCTCCGCTGCTCCCTGATCGCGCTGAGCTACGCCCGGCGTAGCTTGGCGGATCTTCCCAAACTGCTCGGTGATGCCCGGTTTCGGGGAAGTGTCCTGGCAACGGTGTCTGATGATCAGGTTTCGGATTTCTTCGCGCGCTTCGAGCAGCTGAGCACCGACCGACAGATCGCCTGGACGCTTCCCGTACTTAACAAGGTCAGTGCCTTCTTGTCGCACCCGACGATCCGCGCCATTCTCCAGGATCGCGCCCCGCTGGACCTTCAGCGAGTCCTCGATGATCCTGGGTCGATAACCCTTGTCGCGCTCGCGGCAGACCGACTGCATGGACTGGCCGGAGTCTTCGGGTGTTTGGTTGTGAGTGCGGTCGAGAACGCTGCTATGAGCCGCGTGAATACGCCGGAGGAACAGCGAAATCCCGCGCACCTCTATCTCGATGAGTTCGAGAACTTCCAATCACCCGCCTTTGAGTCGATCATTGCGGAAGGGCGACGCTTCCGACTGGGACTCACCCTCTCCCACCAGAATCTCCGTCAGCTCGATGCAAAGCTGCGGCACACGATCACGAACAACGCGGCAACCCGCATCTACTTCCGCACCGGGCACGTCGACGCGAAAGAACTCGGGAGCGAACTGGAAGCCTTTGGGGTGAAGGAAGCCGCTAAGAACTTGCTTCGCCTTCCTGTTGGACAGGCCTACGTTATCGACTCCGGTGCTGAGGGCCGCCATATTGCCTTCCACGAAGCATCGAGGAAATCTGCCTCACGTGCCTCCGTTCAAGCGATTCTGGAGGCACTAGAACAGCGCACAGCACCCTCAGCGGCAACCCCCGACGTGCCGATGCCAGCAGCGGTCAAACACGTCCGGACGCCACGTGCCGCGAAGGGCAAGGGGGCTTCGAAGTGAGGATCGAAGAGCGGGATCGCCGCATCCTAGCCGAGGTCTTCCTGAGCAAGGTAGTTCGCCGAGACGACCTGATCGCGTTTGGCTACTTCAGCTCAATCCCTCGCTGCAATGCTCGACTTTTGGCGCTCAAGCAAGAGGGACTACTCAAGTCTCGTTCGGAGCTTGGTGGCATGGAGCTTCGTGCCGCCCTCTATCACTGCACTTCAAAGGGTGTCCGGATCGCCGCCGATGTACTCGACATCAGCCCCGATGAGGCCATCGAAATCCACCGGTCCGGCATCCGGGAGCTTGGCATCAAGCATGCGCTGCGCTGTAATGACCTGCGCACCCGGTTCTTGCGAGAGCTCTCTGATGAGTCAGAGGTTCGGCTCGCATCATGGTCGCAAGAGCTCCTCTGCCATCACGAGTTTCAGGTTGGGGAGCGCACCACCGTGATCAAGCCCGACGCCCTCGCTGAGCTCGTCTTGCCAGAAGGTCATCGTCACGTGTTCATCGAGGTTGATCTTGGAAATGCCGCGATTTCCAAGATCGGGGAGAAGCTGCACCGATTCCAGACCTACTTTGACTCAGGGGCTTTTCAAGACGCATATGAGACAGATCAGTTCTGTGTCCTCTTGGTCACCACTGACGAACGGCGACTTTCCCATCTCCAGCGCCTAGGCATCCCGGAGAGGCTCATCCTCTCAACGTGGAAGCGATTGGCCGAGCATGGGCTTGTCGGTTCAGTTTTCGCGACCGTCACCACCGATTGGCACTTCCTTGGTGAGGTGATTCGGTGATTCTCTGTCGGTCCTGTCAGCGCATCTCGACCGGTGATCCGAAGTTCTGTGTTCACTGCGGAAAGAGCTTCAACGCAACCCTCTGCCCGTCGAAGCACGAGTCACCAGCAACCGCCACCCATTGCGCAACCTGTGGCTCAGACCAGCTTTCAACCTCAACAGAGGGCGTGAGGCTGTCCCTACCCAATCGACTGCTTGCCGCGATCATTGGGCTTGGTTTGCTGTGGGCACTGACTCCCGCCTTTCCCGCGTTGCTGACAACGATCTTCAGGGTGCTTGGCTGGATCTTCTGTACCGTCTTCGCTCCCATTCTCTGGATGCTCGTCAAGCTCTTCCTGCCCTTCCTGATTGTCTGGGTCGTGCTCGGCGTGATGCTGCAAGTCGTCACTGGTGAGAAGGTCAGCCTGGATCGCGTCTACGTCGCCATCACAAAGCGCTTCGCAGGCGTTCTGCTTGTTGCCTTAAGGCTCCTTGGTGAGGGCTTTTTGCGCTTGGTGTTCTCAAGGAGGAAGCGCGAATGATCGGTGGCACACACCTCGTTCGGCTGCCAGCGCACTTGTGCCAGCCTCCTCGCGAACGCCCAGGAACGCACCTACAGACTACGAGAGGATTCCTACCCGATCCAGAGTTTGAGCTGACTCTCCGTGCAGGTGGACACGCAGCATTCCCGATCATTCCGCTGCGGGATGGACTTGCTGCTGCCTCGTGCTTCCGAGACTGCGTGATTCGCGCGAAGGAATCGCATGGACCGGTCGGCAACTGCCTTCACGTCTACAGTTCGCTTGAGTACGCCATGATGCGCCTCTTCCTTGATCCCGAGGGATTGGCTGGCTTTGCCCTGAACGGCTCTGAACTCGTGTCCGTATTCAGCCACCACCACAGGAATCCGAGGCGCACACTTCGAAACTTAGTTGGCTTAGCCGTTCAGCTCGGGGGAACTCGACTCGACGCCTTTGACACGGTCCTACCCACCCTCTACGGTGCGTGCGGATTCGCCCAAGTTGCTCGGCTGGCATGGAGCGACAAGCATGCTCCAGAGGGCTGGGACCACCAGAGCGTGATCCAGTTCAACGGAGGTCGGCCCGACGTGGTGTTCATGGTGCATGGAGCAAATCCCGGTCGAGTTCACCGCGTCCAAACGTATGAGGAAGGAATCCGGGCACAGTTTCAGGCCCTCGATGAGTTGCTTGGCTGCGAGGTGCGAGCGTGACGGATGCACTGGCAACGAACGCTCTCTCTGAGTCGTCTGTACAGTATTCTGAACAGGCCGCACTGACGCCACAGGCGGTTGAACGCTTGGCTCGCTTGTTCATCCTGTTGGCGTCGGTGACTCTTCCAGAGGATCAAGAGCATGAAGAAGCGTCCCGCAGCAAATCCAGTCGTGAGTAGTAAGCGCTGCGCGATTTACGCCAGAGTAAGCACCGTTGAGCAACGCGAAGAGGGCTTTTCACTCGATGCCCAGCTTGGTCTCTTGCGCGAATACGCTGCCAAGAAAGGGTTTCAGGTGCTCGGCGAATACATGGATGCCGACAGCGGGGCAAAATCCGGGCGGAGCGTGTTTGGGCGGATGCTCGATGATGTTCGGGCAACTGAGGGCGAGTGTGTCATCGTCTGTGAGAAGACCGATCGCCTCTACCGAAACTTCGCCGATATGGTGAAGGTGGACGAACTGGGTGTTGAGCTGCACTTCGTCAAAGAGAACATCGTCGTCGGTCCCGACAGCCGCTCAAACGACAAGTTCATTCACTCGATCAAGGTGTGCCTTGCCAAGCACTTCACCGACAACCTTCGCGAAGAGGTGAAGAAGGGCATGACGGAAAAGGCCAAGCAGGGCATCTTCCCGAGCATGGCTCCAGTTGGCTACCGGAACACGGTCTCTGGCCACCGGAAGGTGATCGAGCCCGATCCTGAAATTGCTCCGCTGGTGCGTCGAATCTTCGAGGCGTACGCCCGAAAGGAAGTGTCCATCGAGGGCGCAACGAAGCTCGCTCGTCAGCTGGGAATCCGCACACGCTCAGGCCACGCATATGCCCGAAGTTCCATCTCCAGAATGCTGGAGAACCCCGTCTATATGGGTATTGTCAGGTGGAGCGGTGAAGACTATCCGGGCATCCATGAGCCGATTGTCTCGCCCGAGCTCTTCCACGAGGTCCAGCGCGTAATGCACGGCAGAACCACTCGGTCAGGATTTACGGTGGCGCATGAGTTCGCGTACCGCGGACTGTTGACGTGCGCCTTCTGCGGGTGCAGCATCACTGCCGAAATCAAGAAAGGAACGTACATCTACTATCGTTGCACTGGGATGCGAGACAAGCGATGTCCCGGCAAGCAGACGGTGCGAGAAGAGGTGCTAACGGAGCAGTTTGCTTCGCTCCTTCAGGGGCTCGTGCTCTCGCCAGAAAACCTTGAGGCACTCAAAAGAGCTCTGCGGGAGAGCTTGGCGGATGAGGCCGAGATGCGTCGAGCCAACATGGAGCGGATTGCGTCTGAGTCGGCGGCAATTCGGGCGAAGTTGGAACGGATGTATCTTGATCGGATGGATGATCGGGTCAGTGAAGAGGTCTACCAGTCGCTCCGCACCAAGCTACAGTCGGAACTTGCCGGGCTGGATGTCCAAATGCATGCCCTCGACAAGGCAGAAGGCTCCTACTACGATCTCGGCCTGAGGTTAATAGAACTGGCACAAACAGCCCCACTCAGGTTCATTCACGCCGATGGAGCAACCCGCCACTCGATCTTATTAGAACTCCTCGAACGGGCAGAGCTGAGAGACCGAAAAGTGCAGGTTTGGCTCAAAGAACCGTTCGATACTCTGCTTCAGAGGAACGTTGAGCGGCTCGCGAATGGCGCGGAAAACGCCAGAAATGAGGATTGGTACTCCCGGCGCACGGAAAAGCGCGGATTCGTCCGCGCGCTCCCAAAGCTGAAAAGCGCGGATTCGTCCGCGCACTCCCAAAGCTGAAAAGCGCGGATTCGTTCGCGCGGTCCCAAAGCTAAAGAGCGCGGATTCGTCCGCGCACTCCCAAAGCTGAAAAGCGCGGATTCGTCAGCGCGCTCCCAAAGCTGTGAAAAGAGCGGATTCGTCCGCGCACTCCCAAAGCTGAAAAGAGCGGATTCGTC
>CAZNBS010000126.1:7998-14045 GCA_964570955.1 uncultured Burkholderiales bacterium
GTGAAAAGAGCGGATTCGTCCGCGCACTCCCAAAGCTGAAAAGAGCGGATTCGTCAGCGCGCTCCCAAAGCTGTGAAAAGAGCGGATTCGTCCGCGCACTCCCAAAGCTGAAAAGAGCGGATTCGTCCGCGCACTCCCAAAGCTGTGAAAAGCGCGGATTCGTCCGCGCGCTCCCAAAGCTGAAAAGCGCGGATTCGTCAGCGCGCTCCCAATGGCCTCACCGGACGTTGAAGTACTTGGCCTCGGGGTGATGCACGATCAGGGCCGAGGTCGACTGCTCTGGGATCAACATGCACTCTTCACTCAGTTCGATGCCGATGTCCGAAGGCTCGAGGAGGCGCATGAGTTGGCGCTGGTCCTCAAGGTTCGGGCAAGCCGGATACCCGAACGAGTAACGCGCCCCGTGGTACTTCACCCCAAACAGCCCGCGAATCGAATCCGGCTCGTGGTCGTCGATCCCCAATTCGATGCGGACCATCCTGTGCCAATACTCAGCCAGCGCTTCTGCGGTCTCGACGCCCATGCCGTGAACGTACAGATACTCCCGGTAGTCGCCCGCCTCGAAAAGCCTGCGCTCGTACTTCGCCACCTCGGGTCCGATTGTGACGACTTGAAACGCCGCCACATCGGGTTCTGGGGAGTCGAACCCTCGAAAGAAGTCCGCGAGGCACAGCCTCTTTCCGTCTCGCTGCCTCGGAAAGCGAAATCGCTCGCGTTCCGTCACCCCATCGTCTTCGAAGATCAGGAGTTCGTTGCCTTCCGACCGGCACCCAAAGTAACCCCACTTGACCTTGGGCTGGATCAGCTTGGCCAGTTCGCGTTGGAGCCGCTCAAAGATCGGCCGCGCGTGTTCTTCAAGCCAGTCGTTGAACTCTGGATTGCCCATCCCCTCTTGCCGGCGGAACTGCCACTGCCCGCGAAACAGTGCGATTGTGTTTATGTACTTGAAGACTTCGAAGACGTCGAACCTCTCAGCCTTCCTGACGCCGTAGAACGGCATCTCAGGGACCCGGCTTGCCGGCCCGACCTCCGAGCGCGATCCGTCGAACACGAACAGTTCGGGATCGACGACTCCGACTCTATGAGAGCCGACGCGAAACGGCGCGCTTTCGTCGGCAACCGCCTCGTCGGACGCCGCTGCGTCCTCATTCGCCGAGCGCGCGCCCGCTGAAGGGGGGCCTTTCCGAAGCTCTTCCATGAGCCGCAGGCCCTCGAAGGCGTCTTGCGCATAGAACACCTCACCTCGATACGCGTCTCTCAGGTCCTGCTCGACATACGCCCTCGTGAGCGCCGCCCCCCCAAGAATGACCGGGTAACCGTGCAGTCCCCTGTCGTTCATCTCGATCAGGTTGTCCTTCATGACCAGCGTGCTCTTGACCAACAGCCCGCTCATCCCGATCACTTCGACTTGGTGGGCTCTTGCCTGGTCGAGAATGTTGTTGATGGGTTGCTTGATGCCGATATTCACCACTCGGTAGCCGTTGTTCGAGAGGATGATGTCCACGAGGTTCTTGCCGATGTCGTGGACGTCGCCTGCGACCGTCGCCAGGAGAATCGAGCCCTTGGTTTGCCCTTCGAGCCGCTCCATCTTCGGTTCGAGGTAAGCGACGGCGGCCTTCATCACCTCGGCGCTCTGCAAGACGAAGGGTAGCTGCATCTTCCCAGCGCCAAAAAGCTCCCCGACCGTCTTCATGCCGTCGAGGAGCACGTCGTTGATGATCTCGACTGGCGAGTACCTTTCGAGAGCCGAATCCAGCCGCGCGTGAAGTCCCTTCTTGATGCCGTCGACGATGTGCTTGCGAAGGGCCTCTTCGACGCTGAGGTCGTCCCACTGGCTCGCCGAGGGAGTGGCCGACGACGCCGACTCGAACCGCTTCATCAACTCGACAAGCGGATCGTAAACGCACTCCCTTGTGGGTTCGTCGGGAACTCGCGGCATGAACACCAGAACATACCCCTTGCGGGCGGGTTCCGTGCGGGACTGCGTAGCTTATTGCGCCGGACCCATTGCGAAGAGTTTCGCAAGAATCTTGATTATTCGCCGCCACGAGTCCGCCAATACCTTAGGGTGAGGTCGCGTCGTTCCGAGAAGGCAATAAGCTCTCCCCAGCGCCCGATCGGACTTCCGGCCCCACGGAGCAGACCCCGGAAAGCCCAAACCTGACCGTTCACCGGGGTCATTCCTCTAACTCTCTCACCCAGAGTTCTTCTTCGCCCGCTTGATCTCGAACGAGAATTGGACCTCGTTTTCAATCGACAGCGAGCCCTTGGAGAGAACCAACTGGCCAGTCCCAAGGTCGAACGTCGACTCAAACGTGGCGAGCCCAGGCACTTCTTCACCGTCGGGCACGACCTCGAGCTCGTACTTCACCTTTGCGACCTTTCGGCCCTCCAATTCCTCGACGGCAAGGAGCTTGCCCGTGCCGGTGACGGTCGAGCCGTTGTCCTTAGCTTTCCAATTCACCTTGAAATCCTGAGCAGTCTCGACTTCCTGATTGGCGACAAAGCCCGCAAAGCCGACAATCGTGTACGCCCATTCCGCGCCTTCGGACGAAAGCGAATCGGGCATTCCGAATGCGTCCATCTTGCAGCTATCCGGCGAAATGTCCATGCCGGGCATCACTTCACCGTCGATCTGCACCGAGAACTTCAGCGGATTTCGGGCGACCTTGGCGATTCCCTCAGATACTTCGGTGACCTTGTATTCGATCTCGGCCTCGCCGAGAATCTCAAAGCCCTGCGCTTCGCCCTTGAGCGACATCGAATAGGTCACGGTTTCGTTGGCCGTGTAGGTCCTCTTGAGCGCTACCTTCTCCCCGCTCGCGCCCGAAAGGAGCAGCGCCGACGCGGAGAGGACTTGAATGACGAGGTTCATGACGTAACTTCCTCCCAATGGATGTCAGGAATACGCCCAGCCGTGCGGCCGGTTGCGCCGACCTAGGCCGTGGCGATCTCGATCACGTAATCCTCGAACTGCTGGACCGCGCGCTCGTCCTCATACAGAATCTCTGCGCGTTCCTCCAGCGTCCGCCGCGCCTCGGCTTGGAAGTCACCTTCGTTAGCCAGCCGCAGAGCGATTTCGACGAACTCCTCTGGACTCGATGCGATCAATTGCCCGTACTCCATTCTTCGGTATTGGGCCAATGTGATCCGGCCCCGCTGGAGATCGCCCGGAAGAGTGACCACCGGGCAACCCATCGCGAACATCTCCAGACTTGAATTCCCACCCCCAAAGTAGAACGGGTCGAGCACCGCGTCGGCAGTCTTGGCGAGAGATAAGTACCCTTCCAGCAACATCTGGGGTACGAACGCAACCCGATCCGCAACGTCGGGAGCTGCGCGCTCGAACCGAGACAGGTACTGCTCGTCCCACGAGGGGTACTTGCCTGAGATGAGCACGTACAGCCCCTCCGGGTCCCTTCGGAGGATTTCTGCCATCGCTTCGTCGAAATCCGGGTGCAACTTGAAAAGCGTTTGGGGCACTATATACAGCCGTTTTTCGTTGGGCAGCCCGAACCGTTCGCGAGGCCAAAACGCCTCAGGCCGAGCGGGGCGCAGGAAGTACGTATTGAGCGCGGGCTGCCGAATCAGCTTTTCACCGTATTCGGCCTCAGAGCCTTCCCGCTCCATGTCATCGCAACTCACAAACGCATCCATGTGGGGCAGGCAGGGGGTCGAGGGGTGGCCCCAAGTCATGAACTGGTGCCGGGCGAACCGGGAGAAAGCCAAGTAATAGGTGAGAGCGTCCATCCCGATCTCAGGGAAAAACGCCACGTCGAGTTTCAGTTCGCCGATCGCGTCGCGAGCCGCCTTCCATTGAAGCGGAACGACTGCGACCTCGTCAGCGCGACGCCTTAGCGACTCGGTAATGTCGTCCCTTAGCGAGTTGAGGGGGACCCACACGAGTTCGATCTTCTCCCTTTCGAGCCGTTCGAGCATCGGCGCGTAAAGCTTTCCGATCGTGTGCGACCTCAAGAACGCCGAAATCACTCCGAGCCGCACCCGTCCGCCCGCCGACCTGCGCTTCTCGCGCTCACAATGCGGCGCGACGAAGCCAAGTTCGGGGCAAGCCGATAGGTACGCCGAAACGATCTCTTCCTGAATCGGCTTTTCGTTGTCTTTGTGGTAGGCAAGGTAGAAGTTCGTCATCCCGACTTCACGCAGCGGGTCGTCGATCCTCGCTCCGCTCGCCGCAAACTCCCGAACCTCCTCGACGATCCTTTTGCGAACCTCTGTCATCTGGTCGCGAGATTCGGCGATCACAGGAGTCTGCAGCGCGCGCAGGAGCTTGAGTCCGGGGCTTGAGTTCCCAGCAAGCGCGCTTCGGGCAGCTTCCATGCGAGAGAGGTCGTGAAGGAGCTTGGCCTTTGTGCCCAGAGCGTCTGCGAACTCAGGGTCGAGTTGGAGGGCGAGATCGTACGCCGCCAGCGCCTCGTCGGTCTTCTTGAGCTCTTTGAGGGCATTGCCCAACGCATAGAACACGCTGACGGGCGCACCGGGGATTCCCCGCGCCGCCAAGAGCACCGTCACCGCCCGCTCGAACTTGCCGGCCTGATTGAGAGCCGCCCCCAGGTTGCTCAGTACCACGGGCGACCTCGGTGCGAGCCTGGCCGCTTCCTCGAGTGAATCCACGGCCTCCCCAATTACGCCGAGCGCCAAGAGCGAGTTTCCAAGGTTGTTCCACGCCTGGACGTAACCGGGGTCAGCCGCAACGCACCTTCGGAGCAATCGCACCGCCTCTAAGCGCCGGCCCAACGAACCATAGGCGTTCGCAAGGTGAAACAGCGACTCGCAGTGCTTCGGGTGGCTTGCTACGGCGGGTTCCAGCACGGAGACCGCTTCCTCGATCTGTTCGACG
The DNA here is from genome assembly GCA_964570955.1 of uncultured Burkholderiales bacterium. Classification (GTDB taxonomy): domain Bacteria; phylum Pseudomonadota; class Gammaproteobacteria; order Burkholderiales; family SHXO01; genus SHXO01. The sequence goes on from CAZNBS010000126.1 coordinate 12,857, forward strand.
TCGATCAGAACGTGCCCCAAACCGGCGCGAAAGTCGGGCTGGCCTGGCTCGATTTCCACGGACTTCTTGAGGGCGGCCAACGATTCCTCAGCCCTCCCCGAAAGCCGGAGCGCAACGCCCAAGTCGAACTGGAGTTGGGCGCTTTCGGGTTCGAGTTGAGCGGCGCGCGAAAGCTCGGAAAGGCCCTCGTCGGTCTTCCCGATATGAAACAGCGCGAGCCCTCGGACTCGCAGGGCCTCGCTTGAGTCTGGGTTCGAAGCGAGGAACTCGCCCGCAACGCGAGCCGCTTCGGGCGCCTTGCCCGATTGAAACAACCGCCGCGCTCGGGTGAGCGCATCCTCCGCCGAGGGCGTCGTGCTCCGCTTGCCTTTGCGGTGCTTTCCCATCGGGGAGTGAGATTACTGCATCGCCGACAAATCCCTCGGTTGCGGGGTAACTTCGGTCTGCGGCTGGAGGTGACGAATGATCGGCTTATCGGGCGTGATCGCAATCGTAATGGGAGGGGCGACGATGATGGGGCAATTCGCAGAGACCCAAGCGCAAAAGGACGCGAGGATGAACTGGTGGCGCGAGGCGAGGTTCGGGATGTTCATCCATTGGGGCCTTTACGCGATCCCGGCCAGCGAATGGAACGGGAAACGCACGGGTGGGGCCGAGTGGATTCTCAACCACGCCCAAATTAAAGTCCAAGATTACGAGCCGCTTCTCAAGCAGTTCAACCCGGTTCAGTTCGACGCCCGCGAATGGGTCCGAATCGCGAAGCAGGCTGGAATGAAGTACATCGTCATCACCAGCAAGCACCACGACGGGTTCTGTCTTTGGGACTCGAAGCTGACGGACTGGAAGATCACCAACACGCCGTTTGGCAGGGACGTATTGCGCGAACTCTCGGAGGCCTGCAAGGAAGCGGGAATCACGCTTTGCTTCTATCACTCGATCATGGACTGGCACCATCCGGACTATCTGCCCCGGCGGGCGTGGGACCCGCGTCCGGGAGTCGAAGCCGATTACGATCGGTATTTCGAGTACATGAAGGGGCAACTCAAGGAGCTGGTCGAAGGCTACGGCCCGCTGGGAGTGCTCTGGTTCGACGGTGAATGGGAAGGAACCTGGACCCATGAGTACGGCAAGAAGCTGTACGACTACGTCCGGTCGCTCCAGCCCAGCATCATCGTCAACAACCGCGTCG
>CAZNBS010000127.1:0-9252 GCA_964570955.1 uncultured Burkholderiales bacterium
TCGCCACTTCGAAGCTCCCTCGCCCTCGGCTCGGGTCGACACCGGTAGAGGATGTTGGCGGCTCAACAGCGCGTGCGAGCAATCCTCAATTTGGAGATACCCTTATCGTGTCAGCTCGCGAACTCGCGCAGCACCTTGCCAGGACGTCCCGCTTCCGGGCGTAGGCCGTTCGCATCCGCGATGCGCACGCCGTTCACCCACACGCCGTGCACGCCGCGCGAGGGCGTGTGCAGGCGCGAACTGCCGCCGGGCAGGTCGAAGCGGCGCACCGACTCCCCTCGCCCCACCGTCTCGGGATCGAACAACAGCAGGTCGGCGCACGCGCCGGGACGGATCGCGCCGCGATCGGCCATCCCGAACAGCTTCGCCTGCTCCGAGGTGAGCTTGCGGATCGCCTGCTCCAGGGGCATTAGCTGCTTCTCCCGCACCCAGTAGCCAAGGAAATGCAGGCCGAATCCGGCATCGCAGAAGAACGTGACGTGCGCCCCCGCATCGGATAGCGACAGGATGCTGTTCGGATGGCGCAGCAGCCGCCCCACCTGCTCGTCGTCGGAGTTGAGCAGCACCGCGGTGAACACCGTCTCCAGGTTCTCCGTCAGGGCGAGGTCGAGCAGCCAGTCGAACGGATGCTTGCCCTCCTCCGCGGCGAGCAGCGCGACGCTCCGGCCCTCGAGGCCCCGGCGCTCGGCATCGCGCACCATGACCACCTGCGCCTTGCTCCAGTCGCCCGAGAAGATGCGTCGCACAGGGATGGCCAGTTCGTCCTTCACCGCCTGCCGGAAGGCCGGATCCGCATACACGGCCGCCGCCCCCGCCTGCCCGGCGGCGAGCACCGGCTTCCACGCCTTGAGCCCCTCGAACACGTAGGGCTCGCGCATGGTGAACTCGAACTTCAACTGGCAGCACGAGACCGCGCCGTACATGTCCAACCCCTGCGTGCGCCCGTCGGCCACACCCACCATGTCGTTCCACGCCGCATCCGGCACGCCCGGGTTGTAGAGGATCGCGGCGGCAAGGAAGGGCCGTCGGCAGCTGCGCGCCAGCGCCTGCAGCCAGGCAGGCTTCGTATCCGACGACTTGGTCATCATGAAGGTCCCTCGCCCGGCCTCGCCCAGCGCCGCGACCAGCGCATGGAATTCCTCCTCGGTCGCCAGCCGGGACGGCATCGGCACGCCGCCCTCGCCGTTGTGCTGATAGGAAGTGGTCGAGGACAGCCCGACCGCGCCCGCTTTCAGCCCCTCCGTCACGAGCGCGCGCATGGCGGCGATCTCCTCCGCCGTGGCGGCGCGGGTCGACGCGTCCTCGCCCATGACCCACGTGCGCAGGGACGAGTGGCCGATGTACGCGGCGACGTTCGGCCCGACCCCCTGCCGCTCGAGGAAGTCGAGGTATTGCGGGAAGCTCTCGAAGCCCCAGTTCACGCCGGCGCGCAGGCTGTCCAGCGACATGCCCTCCACGTGCGTCAGATTGCGCAGGTTGAGGTCGCGATCGGCCGGCCTGCACGGAGCGAGGGTGAAGCCGCAGTTGCCCATCACCGCGGTGGTGACGCCCAGCTCGGGAGAGGGCGAGGCCAGCGGGTCCCAGGTGATCTGCGCGTCGTAGTGGGTATGGCTGTCGATGATGCCGGGCATCAGCGCCAGGCCGTGCGCGTCGATGCGCTCGCGTGCGGTGCCGAGGTCGCGGCCCACGGCAGCGATGCGACCGCCCGAAACGGCGACGTCGGCGTCCCGCGGCGCGGAGCCGAGTCCATCGTGGACACGGGCGTTGGCGATCAGAAGGTCGTGCATGCGCGCGCTCGTCTTGGTGAGAAATGAAGCGCGTATTCTGAACCTTTCCGGTTCGTATTTCCCGTCACGCCCTGCTGCGTACGTGCGACTGCATGATCCGATTGGCCAAGTGCTCGAGATCGATGGGCTTTCCCAGGTGATCGTCGAACCCGCTCTCGATGGCCATGCGCCGGTCCCCGTCCGAGGCGAAGCCGGTCACGGCGATGAGGACGCTGCGCCGCCTTAGCGTCGCCTCGACCGCGCGGATGCTCTGCGCCAGTGCGTAGCCGTCCGCCTGCGGCATGCTGATGTCGCTCACCACCACGTGCGGCAGGCTGCGCTCGTAGATCTGCAGGGCGTGCTCGACGGAATCGGCCACGTTGACCGCGGCGCCGCGCAGGCCGAGGAAGATCTGCACCGCATCGCGCGAGTCGGCATCGTCGTCCACCAGCAGCACCGCCACGCCGTCCAGGTCGCGCGGTTCCAGGGCCGGCATTGCCGGGACGGGAAGGGCCGGCTGCTCCATCGACAGCAGGGGCAGCGTGATCGAGAAGGTCGAGCCACGGTTCAAGCCTTCGCTCGCCGCCTCGATGCGGCCCCGGTGCTCCTCCACGAGGTACTTCGCGATCGCCAGTCCCAGGCCGAGGCCGCCCTGTTCGCGCGTACGCGAACTGTCCGCCTGCCAGAACCGGTCGAACAGCCGCTCCGTCACCTCCTCGGTCATGCCCATGCCGGTGTCGGCGACGGTGATCAGCGCGTGCTCGTCACCCCGCTCCAGTTTCAGCAGCACGCTCCCGTCCGCGGGGGTGAACTTGATCGCATTCCCGAGCAGGTTGGACACGACCTGGATCAAACGCTGCTCGTCCCCCATCACGTACAAGCGAGGCTCGTCGCACGCGAGGGTCAGCCGCACTTTCTTCTGCTCGGCCGTCGCGCGGCACTCCTCGAACGCGCTGCGCACCACCTCGACAAGGTCGATCGGCACGCGCAGCACCTCGAGCTTGCCCGCCGCGATACGCGAGACGTCGAGCAGATCGTTGACCAGTCGCTCCTGCAGCCGCGTATTGCGGTAGATGCGCTGCAGGGCATCCGACACGCCGTTCGAGGCGACGAACCCGCTCATGAGCAGGTGCAGCCAGCCGCGGATGGCAGCCAGCGGCGCGCGCAGCTCGTGCGAAACCAGGGCCAGAAACTGGTCCTTGGCTTCGCTCGCGCGGATCGCACCATCCTTTTCCGCCTCGGCGCGCAGCAGCCGCTCGCGTGCCACCTCGGCGTGACGGCGGGCCGATACGTCGCGGAACACCAGCACCACGCCGATGATCTCGCCCGAATCGCCGCGGATCGGTGCCCCACTGTCGTCGATCGGGCGCTCGCTGCCGTCGCGCGCGATCAGCACCGTGTGATTGGCGAGCCCCACCACTTTGCCCTCGCGCAGCACACGTCCCACCGGATTCTCGACCTCGGCGCGCGTGTACTCGTGAACGATCCGGAATACCTGGTTCAGCGGCAGCCCGCGTGCGTCCTCCTCCCTCCAGCCGGTGAGCGCCTGCGCCACCGGATTGAGCATGGTGACGGCGCCGTGGTCGTCCGTCACGATGAGGCCGTCGCCGCAGCTGCGCAGCGTCACCAGCATGCGTGCCTCGCCGGCGCGCGCGAGTGCCTCCACGCGGCGCAGCTCCTTCACGGCCCGGTGACTGAATCGCCAGGAGATCCCCAGGGTCAGCAGCGCCGCGGCCGTGAGCGCCAGAAGTGTGAGGCGCGTCCACACCAGTTCGCGGGTGCCCGCCGTCAAGCGCTGGTCGAGCAGCGTGTTCTCCACGGTGTCGAGCTCACGCAGCCCTGCACGGACGCGGTCCATCAGATCCGCGCCGTATCCGGACTGGATCAACGCCTGCGCGGCCGCCTCACCGCGCGTGTCGCGCAGTTCGATGACGTAGGCGCTGTTCTGCACCCGCGCCAGGATCAGCGGCGCGAGAGAGGCCAAGCGTTTGGCCTGCTCTTCGCTGTCCTGAACCAGAGCCTCCAGGATCCGCACCGCCTCGGGCATCGCCTCGACCGCGGTCTGGTAGGGCGCGAGCATGCGCTCGTCACCCGTCACCGCATAACCGCGCGCCCCGGACTCGACATCGATGATGAGCTGATGGACGAGAGCACTCTGCGCGAGCACCGCGCGCGTGTGCGTCACCGAGCGCGTGGCGCTGTCGAGATCGGCAAGCACGCGATAGGCGGTGATGGCCAGAACGCCGAGGAGTGTGAGGGCGAAGACGAAAGCGACGTCGGAAACGCGCGTCGCCTTTCTGGCAGCGGGCATCTAGAACTCCAGAGGGAATCCTTCCAACCTACCATGGGTCTGGCTTGCTGCTCAACTGCCGCATTCGTTCGTCACCCCAGATCGAAAATCCTACAACGGCGCTTTGCAGTAATTACCAGAGATCCGTGCTGCTCATGCGGGTAATGAACGGCTCGCGATGGTTCTCGCGCTCGTGCACGCCGTCGCCGGAGGCGACGCTCCAGACAAGAGGCAGTTGCGTCACGACGCGCGATCGCGCAGCCCGCTATCCTTCGCCTTTCGGATCGGCACCGCCTCCTGTGGTGTGGGATGGCCGCGCCGCACAGGCCTCGAGCATGACCAAGCTGCGTTTCCTGCTGAAGCGGATTGCCTCCAAGCTCTGGGTCAAACCGACCCTCATGAGCCTGGCCGCAATCGGATGGGTCGCCATCGCCTATTTCGGCCAGCGCTTCGATCGAGGCAACTGGCCGATCGACATCGACCGGGAAACCCTTCTGAACTTGTTCGGGATCCTGGCCTCCACCATGCTGACCGTCGCGACGTTCTCGGTCTCTGCGATTGCCACGGCCTACGCCTCGGTTGCGAGTTCGGCCAGTCCACGCGCGACACGCATCGTGATGAGCGACCGCCAGGTTCAGTCGACCCTGGGTGCTTTCCTGGCCACATTCATCTACGCGGTAATCGCCATCACCGCGCTCAGTGCCGTGCCCTTCGGATCCTCGGGCCGCTTCCTGCTCTTCTGCGGCTTCGTGGGACTGGTCGGATGGGTACTCATCTCCTTCCTGCGCTGGGTGGATCGGGTGTCGCGCCTCGGCCGCCTGGGCGACACGATCGAGCGCGTTTCGCACGTGGCGCGCGAACTGTTCGACGATCCGCAGCGACTCGGCTGCTTCGGTGCCCGGCCCGCCTCCGGCCTTCCGGCTGCAGGCACTGCGATTCCCGCGCGACGGTTCGGCTACGTGCAGCATGTGGACGTCGAGCGACTGCAGGCGATCGCCAAAGAGGTCGACGGCCAAGTGAGCCTCGCCGTCCGGCCGGGCAGCTTCATGGTGCGCGGCATGCGCCTGGCCGTGGTCTCGTGCAAGAAGGATCCACCGGACGACCTGGAGGAACGCATCGCTCAGGCGATCTCCGTCGGCCCCGATCGCTGGATCGATACCGATCCGCGCTTCGCGCTCATCCTGCTGGGCGAGATCGCCGACCGGGCGCTGTCCCCTGCCGTGAACGATCCGGGCACTGCCATCGCCATCCTGACCGTCGACGTCGAACTGCTCGCCCAGTGGGCGCAGCACGACATCGCGGGCCGTACGCAGCAGGAAGTCACCTTCGATCGGGTGTCCATCCCGCCCTTGGCGGTCGAGGACCTGGTGCAGGATGCCTTTACCCCGCTCATCCGCGACGGTGCCGGCATTTTCGAAGTCGGCGTGCGGTTGCAGAAGACGCTGTGGGCACTCACGCAGGTCGGCCATGACGATCTCGCCGAAGCGGCACGCCAGGCGGCGCGCATGGCGCTCGACGCCGCGCAAGCGGCACTGCAACCGCCGCAGCACCTGCAGGCGCTGCGGGAGGTGGCGCGGGCGTGCGGCGTGGACAGATCGACGTCCTAGCCGGCCGCGACATGGCGCGGCGACACCGGCCGTGAGCCGGATTGCCTAGGGAATCCCGACCACCTTGTGCGTCTGCACGCTCAGGCGCCATTGCGGATGCGCCAGGCAATACTCCACCGCCCGCTGCGTGTTGCGCGCACGCTCGGGACCATCCATCGGCTGCAGAAAGAAGTGACGGAAGGCGAGATGCGCAAAGCGCTCGGGCATCGCCTCGGTCTGCGGATAGACCAGCTTTAGTTCGTCACCCCGGGTGAGCACGAGCGGCGCATCCGCCTTGGGGCTCACGCAGATCCAGTCCAGTCCTTCGGGCGCCGGCTGCGTGCCGTTGGTCTCCACGGCGACCTCGAAGCCGCGCGCATGCAAGGCGTTGATCGCGGGCGTGTCCAGCTGGAGCAGCGGCTCGCCGCCGGTGCACACCACCAGCGGCCGGCCGCCCGCGTCGCGCGGCCATCGGTCCGCAATCGCATCGGCCAGCGCATCGGCGCTGGCGAACTTGCCGCCGCCCGGTCCGTCGGTGCCGACGAAATCGGTGTCGCAGAAGCGGCACACGGCAGCTGCACGGTCGGCTTCGCGTCCCGACCACAGATTGCAGCCGGCGAAGCGGCAGAACACCGCCGCACGCCCTGCCTGCGCGCCCTCGCCCTGCAGCGTGTAGAAGATCTCCTTGACGGTGTAGGTCATCGTCGCTTCAGATCGGCAGCGCCGGGCCGGCCTCGCCCCACGACAGGATCGCGCCGCACCCGCGAGTCTCGTACAGATCGATGCGATCGAGCTGCGGCAGCGGCGTGCGGGCACGGATCCAGCGCGCGAGCGAGACGCAGTCGGCGTCCTCGACGCCGGGCAGCTCGTGCAGTGCATGGTGATCGATGCGCTGGAACACCGGCGCAAACAGCTCCTTCACGTCACCGAAGTCGATGGTCCAGCCGCGCACCGTATCCAGCGGTGCGTGCAGATGCAGGCGCAGCGTGAACGTGTGGCCGTGGATACGCCGGCGCGCGTCGCCCTCGGGGGCACGCTGCAGTTGCACGGCGCTGTCGAGCGTCATCTCCTTCCAGATGCGGTAGTGCGTGCCGTCGAAATGCGCGCCGCAACTGCCGGTCTCGTACACCGTCACCCAGGACAGTTCGGGAAGCTGCGGCTTGAGCCGCTGCCAGATCCACGCCGAGATGATCTCACTGGTCGGGTTGTCGAGACCCGGGATGTCGTTCAAACAGGCGTGGTCGAGCTGCGCGTGCAGCGGCGCCCACAGGGCGTCGAGATGATCGTAGTCGATCGACAGGTCGCGCGCGCCGAGATCCTGGTCGGCGTGCAGGATCACCTCGAAGCCGTGCCCGTGCATGCGCCCGCACTTGTGTCCGGGCGGGACGTTGGGCAGCCGGTGGGCCGACTGGAACACGTAGCGCCGCCAGACGTGGGCGTGATCGCGTGCGTCGAGATCGACGCCCGAATGCTGCGTGCTCTGCACGCCGACGCTGTCGATGCCGCAGGCATCGGTCTCGGGAACGCCAATGCGGCTGCGCACCCAGCGCGCGAGGTTCTCGTCGGTGGGCCGGGCGACGATGTCGTTCAGGTGGGCGTAATCGAGTGGCGCCACGCACTGCTCCATGCGCGCGCGCAATGCACCCACTTCCCCGCCGGGGAACGACGCCCAACCCACCGAGAGGCGTGCGCGCAGCTTGGCCAGGTAGCTGTGGCCGTGCAGGCGCGCGGCACGATGGCCCGGCGGCAGTGCGTCGACGCGGGCAGCCGCCTCGAAGCCGGCGGCGGCGGCGATGAAGACCTGTTCGTTCACTTCGCTTTCAGTCGGTAGCGGTCGAGCAGCGGGTCGGACACGCCGGCCTCGGAAAAACCCTTGGCACGCAGCGCACAGGCGTCGCAGCGCAGGCAAGGCGCACCATCCGGCGCTGGATCGTAGCAGCTGCTGGTCAGCGCATAGTCCACGCCCAGCGCCATCCCGCGCTCGATGATCTGTGCCTTGGTGAGCTGGATCAGCGGCGCGTGGATGTGCAGCCGCGATCTCCCTTCGACGCCGGCGCGGGTAGCAAGGTTCGCCATCGTCTCGAAGGCGGCGATGTATTCGGGCCGACAGTCCGGGTAGCCACTGTAGTCGAGGGCATTCACACCGATGAACACATCCTGCGCATCCAGCGTCTCGACCCAGGCGAGGGCGAAGCTCAGGAAGATGGTGTTGCGCGCCGGGACATAAGTGGAGGGAATGCCGTGTGCCATCTCGTCGATGGGCCGGTCCTTGGGCACGTCGATGTCGGCGGTCAGCGCGGAGCCGCCAAAGGTGCGCAGATCGAAGTCGACCACGACGTGGTGCGCCGCCCCCAGATGCTTGGCCACCTGCTGCGCGCAGGCGAGTTCGTGCACGTGCCGTTGGCCGTAGCGAAAGCTCAGCGCATGGCAGGCATAGCCCTCGGCACGCGCGATGGCGAGCACGGTGGCGGAATCGAGGCCGCCGCTGACGAGGACGACCGCGGGGATGGGCACGGGCGGGAACTCCAGAAAAGGGCGCTATTGCAGCACAAATGCCGACCCTATACCTGCCCCTGCACCGCCGACCGAAGCATCGCCTCCCGCGTCTGCGGCGTCTCCAGGCTGATTCGCCCGAGCGCACCGCTGCGATAGTCGTGCAGCAGGATCAGCGCTGCCTTCTCGAGATCGAGACCGCCGCCCCTGACGCGACATCCGCGTCGCGCACCGATCGCCGCGATCAGGCGCTCGCCGTCCAATCCATCGACGTCTATCGCGTAGCGCGCCGCCAGCAGGCCCGGATAGCGCGCCAGCAGCAAGTCGGCGAGGAACAGCGCGACCTCCTCGTCGTTCACCGCGTTGGTGCCCACCGCATGGCTTGCCGCCAGCATGAAGCCGTCGCTGTCGTGATCGATCTTCGGCCACAGCAGGCCGGGCGTGTCGGTGATCGTCATGCGCGGACCGAGGTCCATGATCTGTTGCGTCTTGGTCACCGCCGGCTCGTCACCGACTTTGGCCACGCGACGCTTGAGCAATGCGTTCATCAGCGTGGACTTGCCCACGTTCGGGATGCCCATGATCATCATGCGCAGCGGCTTGATGCTGTCGTTGCGGTGCGGGGCGAGCGCCTGGCACAGCGCCGGCACGCGCGCCACGTCCTGCGGCCGCTTGCACGACAGCGCAACGGCTTTCACGCCCGGCTGGGTCGCGTAGTAGCGTAGCCACTGCGCGGTGACGTCCGGATCGGCGAGATCGGCCTTGTTCAGCACCTTCAGACAGGGCCGCTGCCGGTACTCGCGCAGCTCGCGCACCATTGGATTGGTGCTCGCCTCGGGCAGGCGCGCGTCGACCACTTCGATGACGACGTCGATGCTCGCCATCGTCTCGGCCGCCTTCTTGCGCGCCGAGGCCATGTGGCCGGGAAACCACTGGATGGGCATTACCGGGTGAGTGCAGGGGATGGAGGCGAAGGATAGCCCGTTTTGTCGAGTTGACGCAGAGGCCATGCGCGACTCCACAACGCCGTCATTCCGAACGCAGCGACGAGTGCTCGTGGACGCGGAGCGAGCGTTGCCGATTAACGGTGTCATTTCGAGCGCAGCGAGAAATCCTC
>CAZNBS010000127.1:9262-13982 GCA_964570955.1 uncultured Burkholderiales bacterium
GATGACACCGGGGGTGACGACTGCAGCACAGCGAGGATCCCTCACCTTCGGTTCGCGATGACATCGTGGTGGACGGGGTTCCCGCGTTGCGCAAAGTGCCCGTGCCTGTCTCACCGCACCCCCAGTACCCACCCCTCGCGTGCCACCATGTCACGCTCCTCGTCGGTCAACGGCGGCATGCGCAGGTACTCTCCCAGCGCGCCGCGCCGGGTGATGTCCTCCAGCCACATCGCGATTGCGCAGGCGTCGTGCTGGTCGCCGCTCATCCCCGGCTGCGCGGGATAGCGCCGGCGCAGCATCGACGGGTACACCTCGGCAATCACCGACTTCCCCGGCGCCGGCTCCCAGCCATCGAAGGGCCACATGTGCAGGCGATCGCCCGCCCGGTCGCGCAGCCACTTCAGCCACGGCATGCCGGCAAACGAGCTCTTGCCCACCGACCCGTTCACGTCGAACTGGAAGATGCTCTTGGTCGACGAGGTCCAGCGCTCGGTCAGCCGGAAGCGATCGGGATCGGGCAGCGCCTTGGGCGGCGGCGGGAGATAGCGGCGGTCCGGATCGGCGCGCAGGGACTCGATCGTCACGCCCTCCTCGTGCGTCGGCCAGTGCGCGGCGAAATCGTCCAGGAACTCGGACCACGTCGCAAGAGAGAATCGCTGGCACCAGGCGGCCGGAATGGAGAAGCAGTGATCGATGCCGGCGATGAAGCGCTCGTTCGCACGCACGCGATCGAGCAGCAGTTCCGCGACGGTGCGACGCGACCAGTTCGATGCCTTGCGTGTGCCCCCGAACGGTGGCGCCCATTTCTCCGCGCGCTCTCCCGGCCGCGCGCCATACACCTGCAACCCCCTGAGCGGCGCCCCGGGCGTGCCGGCACCGGAGTAGTCGATGCCCAGGAACAGGTCGAAGTGGATGTCGTGGCGGGCAGGGGACGGCGCGACGTCCTCCTTGCCCATGAGGCGCGTGATCAGGGTTGGATTCACCTGCGGTCCCAACGAATGACGTGGCGAGAGGGTCCTAGCATCGGTCACCGGCATCGGATGTGCAAGCACCGCCGCGCGGCGCGCGGGGCTGTCACAATACGCGCCTCCCCTTCGGGCGCACTGCCTTGGATCGCAAGATCACCCTCGCCCTGCTGTCGCTCGCGGCTGCGTATTTCACGGTCGGCACCACGTCGCTGCTGGTGGTCGCAGTCGCCGCCCCGCTCGCAGTCGACTTGCGCGTCTCGCCGGCGGCGGTTGCCAATCTGCTGAGCGTATTCGCGCTGACCTTCGCCGTGACGGCGCCGCTCGCCCAGGTCCTGCTCGGTCAGCTCCAGCGGCGGCACCTGCTGCTGCTCGGCCTGGTCACGCTCAGCAGCGCGACCGCGCTGAGCGCGTTCGCGAGCAGCTACGCGCAGCTGTTCGTCTTGCGCGTGGCGGCCGGTGCAGGCGCGGCGCTGGTCGGGCCGATGGCCTCCGCGATCGGTGCCGGCCTGGTGCGCGAGGCACAGCAGGGGCGAGCGCTGGCCCTCGTGTTCACCGGCATGATGCTGGCAACCGTGCTCGGCGTGCCGCTCGCGGCCTGGCTGGGCGGCTGGCTGGGCTGGAAAGCGGTGTTCCTGATCGTGGGACTGATCGGACTCGGCGCAGCGACCGCGGTGGCCGCGCTGGTCCACGACCGCGGTCACGGTGCGCCGGTCACGTTCGCGGGTCTGCTCGGCGTCCTGACCGCACGGCGCAGCGGCATGTCGGTGGCCACCACGCTGCTGCAGATGGCCGCCCAGTTCGCGACCTACGCCCTGATCGTCGCGTTCATCGGCGAGCGCATGGGCGCGAGCCAGGCGTGGACGGTGGCGATCCTGTTCGCCTTCGGCCTCGGCGGGCTGGCCGGCAACGTCCTCGCCGGCGTCATGGCGGATCGGCTCGGCGCGGACCGCACGATCTCGACCAGCTTCATCGGCCTGGCGCTGGTGTTCGCGCTGCTGCTGGGCGCGCCAGCGCAGCCCTGGCTGGCGCTCGCCCTGGCCATCGTGTGGGCGGTCACAGGCACCCTGTTCCAGGCACCGCAGCAGAAGCGACTGATCGCCATTGCCCCCGAGGCGCGCGGCCTGCTGCTCGCGTGCAATGCGTCGGCACTGTACGTCGGCATGGCAGTCGGTTCGTTCCTCGCGGGTGCCACCTATCGATCGCTCGGAATCGCTCTGTTGCCTGCGGTCTCGCTGGCGCTGACCGTGCTCGGCGCGATGGTGTTCCGCACGGCGCGCCGCTAGCGGCGTGCGAGCTTCCCTTTGCCCGGAACGCGTCTTGCGCCTCGTTGCCGGCCCAACCCGCTGTGCTGCCCGAGGAGCCGGGTCGCCATGCGCAACGCCGCATTCGCCTGAGATGCTCACGATGAACGTACGGAAATTCCTCGCCACCGTCTGGTGGATCGCGCTTCTGGTCGTGCTGCCCGTCGCGGCGCAGGACGCGCAACCGTCTCAGCCGGCCGAGACCCCGACGACCGCCACCCCATCACGCGCGCAGGCAGACGACCCGCCCGTCGTCACCCGCCACGCCATCACGATCGACGGCGAGCGCCTGGCCTATACCGCCACGGCCGGCACGATCCCGCTGATCGACACGAGCGGCAAGCGGCTCGCCTCGATGTTCTTCGTCGCCTACTCGCTCGAGGATCCCAGCCAGACGCGCCGGCCCGTGACCTTCGCCTTCAACGGCGGGCCGGGCGCCTCGTCGATGTGGTTGCACCTGGGCCTGGGTCCGAATACCGTGCCTTTGCCCGAACAGGGTACGGCGCTTCCGCGCGACAGCACGCTGGTGGACAACACCTACACCTGGCTGCCGTTCACCGATCTGGTGTTCGTCGATCCGGTCGGCGCGGGCTACAGCCGCGCGGCCGAGGGCGTGGACGAGAGCCAGTTCTACGACGCGGTGCGCGACATCGACGCCGCCGCCGCCTTCGTGCGCCGCTACCTCACGCGCTACGATCGGTGGCGCGCGCCGAAGATCATCCTCGGCGAGAGCTACGGCACGACGCGCGCGGCCGCGCTGGTCAACCGACTGCAGGAGTCGGAAGGAATCGACCCGGTCGGCGCGATCCTGATCTCGTCGGTGCTCGACTTTCACACGATCGCCTTCGACGATGCCAGCGTGCTGCCCTACGTGCTTGCGCTGCCGTCGTATGCGGCGACCGCGTGGTATCACCGGCGCCTGGACGGCGACCTGCCGCAGGTGCTGCGCGAGGCCGAACGCTGGGCGATGCAGGACTATCTGGTCGGCTTGAGTCAGGGCGCGTCGCTGCCCGACGCACAGCGCGAGCAGTTGATCGCGCGGCTCGCCGATTTCACCGCACTGGAGCGCGACGAACTCGCGCAGCACGGACTGCGCGTGAGTCCGGCGCGCTTCGGCCGGCTGGTGCTGGGAGCCGATGCCCCGCGCGTCGGACGCTTCGACAGCCGGGTGACGACCGCCGGCGCCGCACGCGGCCGAGGTGACAGCGACAACGACCCCAGCTTCTTCCTCGTGACCGGCCCCTGGCTCGAGGCGCTCGTCCCCTACCTGCGCGAGAACCTCAACTATCGCAGCGACCTGCGCTACGAGTACCTGTCGCGCACGGCCAACCGCAGTTGGAAGTGGCGTCCGCCCGGCGCGCAGGGCTATCTGTACGTGGCCGACGAGCTGGCCGAGGCGATGGGGCGCGATCCGCGCCTGCGCGTGTTTGCCGCCGCCGGCATATACGACCTCGCTACGCCCTATCTCACGCAGAAGTATGCCCTCGACCAGATGGCGCTCGATCCCACGCTGCGCGCACACCTGCGCTTCGAGACCTACACGGCGGGGCACCAGATCTACACCGATCCGGACTCGGCAAAGCAGCTGCGCGACGACGTGGAGGGCTTCGTGCGGTGCGCGGCATCACCGCCATGCCGGAAGTAGGCCTGCCTTTCCCAGGCGGCAAACATATGGAAATCCCACTGAGATCGGCGTAGGGTGATCGCTTCTGTCACCGGGGGAGGTGGCGATGCGCCTGCAACCCATATTGCCTGCGGTTCTCCTTGCAGTGCTGGCGGGATGTGCGGGATCGCCGCGCCTGTCGGCCCTGCACGACCCGATCTACCGCGCCGAGACACACACCTCGACCATCACCGCGCGCGCCAACGAGCCGCGCGACGGCATCGCCCAGATCCGCATCGATGCCACCGTCGGCGAGCTGACGGCATGCACGGGCGGCGGGTTCGTGTTTCCCAGCCTGATTCCCTGTCGCAGCGGCGCGTTCAACGTCGCCGCCGTGTGCACGTTCCCGAACGTGAAGACCGAAGTCACCTGCGCGTTGCCGATTCGACTCGGTGCGCGGCGCATCGTCAGCTACCAGGCCACGGCCCGCAGCGCCCGCGGCCGCAACGCGTCGACCGGCTTCGTCACCTATGCCGCCGGTGCACCGCTCACGCAGGCCAAGGTGGATCTCGGCTTCATCTCGATCACCATCGCGTGGGAAACGGCCAGGCCGGCGGTCTGGCGCACGGGCATGCCCGCGTCAAGCGACGATCGGAGCGGCCACATCGACTTCGGCTTCGTGCCGGACGCCGACATGCCGACCTACCGCGCGTTCACCGACGACCTGCAGGCGATCGCCGTGCCGCTGTTCTACACCGACACCAACACGTTCTCCACCTGGAGCCGCACCTTCAAGAACCTGTTCAACCTGTGGGCAGGACCGACGGGGGCGGATGGCGAAGGCTGTA
>CAZNBS010000128.1:0-13933 GCA_964570955.1 uncultured Burkholderiales bacterium
CGCGCGTGTGCAGCGGTGGATCGTTGAACACCAGGCTGGTGGTGTGGTGCTCGTACAGCAGGGAGTCGCCGAACTTGGGGCGGAACTCGGCCCGCTTGTCGGAACTGAACGTCGCCGCATCCTTGTACACCGCGAGCACCTCCGCGTAGCGGGTGAGCAGACGGCTGCCGTCCGGCATCGCCTTGACGGGTGCCTGGGCGCGCAGCGCGCGGTAGTACGGGTACGGATCGTCGTAGAAGCCGGGCGGCAGCCGGCGCAGATCGAACTGCGCGATGTCCGGGTCAGGCAGGGCACTCACGATCGGGTCGATTGGACGTGCCTGAACGCCGCGGCGGCGCAGGCTGGGATCAGAGGCCGATGATAGTCGCTTCCCTGGGGAGCATGTCGACGCTCACGATGCCGCTG
This sequence comes from uncultured Burkholderiales bacterium, assembly GCA_964570955.1. Taxonomy (GTDB): domain Bacteria; phylum Pseudomonadota; class Gammaproteobacteria; order Burkholderiales; family SHXO01; genus SHXO01. Next base: position 406 of record CAZNBS010000128.1, read on the forward strand.
CAAGCGGCTCAGTGCAGATCGGACTTCACGCGCCCCTTGATCCCCTCGTAGGCCTGCGGCGGCTCGTCTTCGCCGTTGGCGCGCGCCTTCGCTTCCATGTTGGCGCAGTTGTCGCCGGTATAGGCGACCCGGGTGGGATGCCCGATTACGCCCAGATAGCGGTTCTGGATGAGGTAGGCGTCCAGTTCCCGGCGGAACCAGCGGTCGCACGGCGACCTGTCGGCATATTCGCCGCCTGCATCCTGGAAATAGTGCACCAGTTCGTGCAGCAGGATAGACCGATGGAACAGGTTCGATTCGGGCCGTAGCTTGTCGTCGAGGAAGATGCCGTCGCCGGGACGGTACCAGGCCTGGATCGCGCAATGCGTGCCGCACACGTAGTTCTCCAATTCGGCCTTGGGAACACGATAGATCCTGGGCGCTTCCGTGGGCATGCGATAGCGGGAGAGCTGGAGGATGGCGCGGTTGAGCGTGCGGACCACCTCGTCGATGCTGCCTGCCTCCGTGGTGTCGAATCCGCGGCCGAACGAAGGCAATTCGTCCCCCCGATAGGTGCTGTACATCCCGCCATTGGGACCGGCGTGGGCGACCTGGGCGGCCACGGCGAGGAGGCCGGATAGAAAGAATGCGGTGACGCGGAAGCTCAGCATACGCAACCCCTCAGTCAGCTCCCCCGCTCGCATCGTATTCGCAGCCTGTAGCTTGGGCGGCTCGCGCCGATCGGCTGCTTTGTCCGTATCTTGCATCAACCGTGCCTGCACAAACAACCACCTCTCAGGCCGAAACCACCCGCCTGCGCGCACCATCCCAACGCCAGATGCTATCAGCGCGCGTCATCCTGGTGCCACCCCACCATCGCTCTATCGGCTCGACCGGCTCGACCGTTTGGTCGAGCACTGCCTGGCCGGCGGGGGTGAGCGCCAGTATCGCCTGCTCGATTCCCGTGCCGGGGACCGACAGTTGGCGGGCAACGAGCGGGGGCGTACCCGCTTCCAGCGCTTCGAGGCCGCGCCACAACCAGACATCGCCCAGGAACGGCCGCGACTCGCGTCCCTGCACCGCGCGGAACAGGGCAGATGCACGCAAGGGCTGCTCGGCCAAGCATTCGAGCGCGTTGCGTTCGCTTCGCGTCAATCCCGACTCCAGCCACGGCAGTTCCTCCAGCAGCCGGTGCACGGCTCCAGGCAGGCAGGGGAGCGCATCCAGCTCACCGGCATGCCACTGCCTCTCCAGCTCGATCGGGTTGGGCGCACGAAAGGCAGCCCAGGCACATCGCGCCACCTCCAGGTGGACCGGCTCCACCGGCTGTCGCCGGCGCATCAGCGCGTGCACCCGCTCCGGCGGCAACGCGCCGGCCGCCTCGAAGCTTCCGTCGGATCGCAGATCGAGCTGGACCAGGGAGAGCCTCACGGGCCGATGCGACGGCTGTGCGTACCAGTCGAGCACCTGGAGGAGCTGCAGCTGATCGTACAGATCCGACTCGAACCAGCACACGACCTCGTCCTCGGTCTGGCTGCCGGCAATACGCATGTCGCGCTCGTAGAACTGCTTGCGAATGGCATCGTAGGCGCCGCAGCCCGCCTGGCTGAGGAAGCGTGCCCGCACCTCGGACAGTTCCTCCAGGGCGAGTCCGCCCGGAACGGGTCCCTCATGCAGGACATCGCGCCACGGCAGGATGTCCTCTGCTGCGATGCCGGCGCGGGTCAGCGCCTGCGCGGCGCAGTCACCATCCGTGACGTGGAGCATGCCTCAGGTTTCGTCCTCGCCCGGCTGGGTCGCGCCGAACGGGCGCTGCTTGCGCCGCTGCTCGACGCGCGCCTGCAGATTGCTGATGATCTCCTTCGCGCGGGCGCTCTCCCGGGCGCTGAGCTTGCCCGTCAGGCCGTCCAGCGCACGCCGGTTGTTTGCGGCATCCTTCGCGTCCTCCGCGGAGAAGTAATGCCCGGCCAGCGTCAGCCAGGCAACACCCTCTGCCGGGTCGGCGGGGACCCCCCGCCCTTCGGTGGTCATCATGCCCAGGCGATGCATCGAGAGGGCGATTCCCTTGTCGGCCGAGCGCTCGTACCAGTCACGTGCGCGCTTGAGGTCGGGCTCGACGCCCAGCCCGTTCTCGTAAAAGTTGCCCAGGTTGTACATGGCCAGCCCGTCGCCGCCCTCGGCCGCGCGCTCGTACCATTCGCGCGCCTCGCCAAAGCTCTGCGTGACGCCGTGGCCGTTCTCGTACAGGTCGCCGATGCTGTTCATTGCCCACGCATCGCCATGCTCGGCGGCCATCTCCCACCACTTCAGCGCTTGCTCATAGTTCTGTTCCACACCGTGGCCATTGGCGAAGAGCAGACCGAGGTTGTTCATGCTCAGGGTGTAGCCGCGCTTGGCGGCTTCCTTCCACCAGCGCATGGCCTCCTCGAAGTTGGGTCCCTCGACGCCGATGCCGCGCGCCCACAGCAGGCCGAGATTGTTGATGGCGCGCACGTCTCCGCGGCGTGCGCCTTCGATCAGGTTCGCCGGATCGGTGGAGATCGCGCCCGGCTTGACCTCCGTGAAGGTCTCGTCCTCGTTCGGTCTGGCTTCCTGCGCCGCAGCGGGGAAGGCCGTCAGCAGCGCGACGATCGTCAATGCCGATTTCACTCGATGTCTCCAAGGCCAAGCGAAGGCGATGCGCCTTCGAACTCCCCTTCCGGCCGCGTCAGGACCCGACTGCCCGCGCGTGTCGCCGCCACCTGATTTGAACTGCCCGCTTCGTGCATGGTTCAGTTCCGCCAACCCCCTGCTGCGCACGATGTGCGCCCGAACGGACAGCTACTCGCGCTCGACGATGCCGCTGCCGGCCATGGCGCTGCACACGCCCTTGGGCGTGCACGCGACAAGATAGTCCGTCGCACGACCGCAACCGGCCGCGCGCACCGTGTACTCCACCCGGTTCAGCGCGTAGGCCTTGCCCATGTCGCCCGCGTCGTGGTCCAGCACGGTGGTCCTGACGCTGCTGCAGGCGAGGTCGCTCTGCGCGCGTTCCTTCGCGGCCTCGGCCGCAAGCGGCCGCATGGCCTCGATGCTCTGCTCCACGCGTGCAGGCGGCATGGCGCAGCCGGCGAGCAGGGCCGTGGTCACGGCAAGGGTCGATCCAATCGATCGCATCGCGGTCTGTTCCTATTTCCTTCCGAGGTATTCGCGGATCCGGCGCACCCCTTCCTGCAGAACGGGCACCGGTTTGGGATACGAGAAGCGCACGTGCTCGGCGGCGCCGTTGTCGCCGAAGTCGATGCCCGGCGCCACCGCCACCCCGGCACGCTCGAGCAGATCCACGCAGAAGGCGTAGCTGTCGCGCGTGAGGCGGCTGCAGTTGGCATAGACGTAGAACGCGCCCTGCGGAGTGACCGGAATGTCGAATCCCAGCTCGCGCAAGGCCGGCAACAGGTAGTCGCGCTGGGCCTGGAAGCGCACCCGGTTGGCCTCGCATGCGGCCAGCGTTTGCGGCGTGAATGCGGCCAGCGCGGCGTGCATTGCGATCTCGGAGTTGGAGATGAACAGGTTCTGGGCCAGCTTCTCGACGTGCGCGACGTAGCGCTGCGGCAGCACCATCCAGCCCAGGCGCCAGCCCGTCATGCAGAAGTACTTGGAGAAGCTGTTGATGACGAACACGTCGTCGGTGAACTCCAACGCGCTGTGCGCTTCCTCTCCGTAGGTGAGACCGTGGTAGATCTCGTCCACGATGAGCACGCCGCCGCGCTCGCGCACGACGGCATGGATGCGTTGCAGCTCCTGCGGCGGAATCAGCGTGCCGGTGGGGTTCGACGGCGTCGCCACCATGACGGCAACCGTGCGCGGGGTCCAGTGCCGTGCCACCAACTCGGCGGTGAGCTGGTAGCCCGTGTCGGCGCCCACCGGCACGCCCACCGCCCGGCCTTCCATCGCCCGGGTGAAATGCCGGTTGCAGGGATAGGCAGGGTCCGGCATGAGCACCTCGTCGCCGGGCGAGAGCAGGACACCCATGGTCAGCAGCAGCGCGCCGGACGAGCCGCTCGTCACGGCGATGCGCGAGGCCGGCACCTGCGCGCCGTAGCGCGTGCGGTACCAGTCCGACAGGGCCTGGCGCAGCGCGGGCGTGCCGAGCGAGGGCGTGTAGCGCACCTGGCGGGTCTGCAGGGCGGCCATGCCGGCGTCGAGGATGGGCTGCGGCGTGGGAAAGTCCGGCTCGCCGATGACCATGTTGATGATGTCGCGCCCCTGCGCCTCCAGTTCCTTCGCACGCGTGACCAGCACCACCACATGAAAGGGCTCGATCTGTGCCATGCGCCCGGCGAGCGGCTCGACGTGCGTCGTCGCATCGTTCATCGTGACATCCAGTATGCAGTGTCTCTCGCACAGTGTAATCGGAACCGGGCATGACCAGTTCGTCCGTCGTCCGGCGAAAACCGCTAGCATCCCGCACTTCCATGGGAACCGTGCGGGAGAAGGAATGAAGATCGCGGTGATCGGTGCCGGCGGTGTCGGCGGCTATTTCGGCGCGCGCCTGGCGGCCGGCGGGCAGGACGTGCACTTCCTGGCCCGCGGCGCGCACCTGGAGGCGATGCGCAGCAGCGGGTTGCAGGTGCTGAGCGGCAACGGCGACGTGCTGGTGAAGCCCGTGCAGGCAAGCGCCCGTCCGGATGAGATCGGCATCTGCGACCTGGTCATGATCGCGGTGAAGCTGTGGTCCACGCGCGAGGCGCTCGAGCAGGCGCGCCCGATGGTGGGTCCGGACACTGCGGTGGTGTCGTTCCAGAACGGCGTGATCGCAGTGGACGAGGTGGTGGCGGCCTTCGGCCGCGAGCGCGCGCTCGGCGGCGTCGCCAACATTGCTGCCGTGATCGAGAAGCCGGGCGTCATCCGCCACAGCGGCAGCATGGCGCTGCTGCAGTTCGGCGAGCTCGACGGGCGCGTGACGCCCCGCGTGCAGGCCCTGCAAGCGGCCTGCGAGGCTGCGGGCGTGCAGTGCAAGGTCGCGGACGACATCCAGAAGGCGATCTGGGAGAAGTACGTGTTCCTGGTCGGCGCCAGTTCGATGACGACGCTGACACGCCTGCCGCTGGGTCCGATCCGCGAGGACCCGGACACGCGCATGCTGATGAAACAGGTGATGGACGAGGTCGCCGCTGTGGGTCGCGCCAAGGGCGTGGCGCTCGACGCGGACCTGGTCGAGCGCCTGCTGCAGCGCCTGGACGGCCTGCCGCGCGAGATGGTGGCCTCGATGCTCGGCGACCTGGAGCGCGGCAACCGGCTGGAACTGCCCTGGCTCGCCGGCGGCGTGGTCCGGATGGGCCATGCGCTGAACGTGCCAACGCCGGCGAACGGCTTCGTCTACGCCGTGCTCAAGCCCTACGTCGACGGGCGGCCGAAGGACGCGCGCAGTCCTGCATGACGAATGCGATGGCGTGCCTACGCGCGCGTCATCGCTCAACCTTCCATGCGGGCGGATGGTAAAGTGCGGGACGAGACCTGAGGCGCAGTGCGTCTCTCCCTACTCCAACAAGATCGCACCGAGAGACGGGCCCCGACAGGCCCCGCGATGCTGCGTCAAGACTCCCTCGTCGCCGATGCGACCACTCCCAGTAAGCGACGCCTTCAGGCGCTGATCGACTACGTCGCGCAGACCGGGCGCGCGCGCAGCAAAGTCGTCTCCAACGTCACGGACCACGGCCTGTTCCTGCTGTTCGAGCACCAGCTCGCGGCAGTGGACGGCAGCCGGCTCAACGACCTCGGCGCCGACGGCGAGGACGACATCTGGCTGACGGTGTCGCGTCCGCCCGGCCCCGCACTCCCGCCTCGTCCCGACAATGCCTGGCTCGCCCCCTGGCTGGCGGTCGGCGTGGCGGTGCTGGTGGCACCCAAGCTGGCCGATGCGATCGACGCTGCGGCGTTGATCGCCGCAGGCACCCATCGCGCGGCCGGCGTCGAACCCGGCGACGCGGACACGGCGATCCGGCCGAGCGTGGACGCGCAGGCGCGCGTGGCGCTGCGCGACTATGCGTACCGCGCGGAAGTGGAGAAGCAGTACGCCGCCTACATGGAGGACCGCTGGGTGCCCTGGGCCGACGGCGAACGCCGCCGGCGCCGGCAGTCGCGCCTGTACGTCCGGCTGTTCACGCTGCACCAGCAGATGTCCGGATCGCTGCTCGAGGCGCCCGTGGAGCTGGTGTGGGGCCTGGGCGTGGGCGTGGTCGACGTCCCCGGTACGCCTGCGGCATATCCCCTGATCACGCAGCTCGTCGACCTGTCGGTCAACGCCCGCACCGGGGCGGTGGAGATCCGGCCGCGCGATGCCGAACCGCGCGTCGAACTCGACTACTACGCAGCGCTCGATCGCAACGGTGCCGAGCGCGCCGCGGCGCACCGGGCCGAGCAGGCCGGTCGGCACGTCCTGCAGCAGGCGAGCGAGGCGCTCTCGCCGTTCGACCCTGCCACCTATCGGCCGGCCATCGCCGCGGCTCTGGACGCGCTGACGCCGGTCGCACGCCGCGCGGGAGACCTCGCCATGGTGGGAAGCGGTGTACCCGATCAACCCCTGCCGATTCGCGTGAGCGAGGGATGGGTGCTGTTCGCCCGTCCGCGTAGCAGCAACTTGCTGGTACACGATCTCGAGCAGTACCGGCGCCTGCTGCAGGACATCGCAGGTGACGAAAAATTGCCCGATGCCGTGCGCGCCATCGTCAGCGATCCCTCCAGCGAGGTGGCGCCGGTCGAGCTGCCGCGCTTTCGCGGCGTGTCGACGGCCACCCGGCCGCGCGGCGTGGACGTCGACGGCAGCATCCAGGACCTGTACTTCCCCAAGGCATTCAACGACGAGCAGCTGCGCATCGTGCAACTGCTCGAGGTGCACGACGGCGTGGTGGTGCAGGGACCGCCGGGGACGGGCAAGACGCACACCATCGCCAACATCATCTGCCACTGGCTCGCCACGGGAAGGCGCGTACTGGTGACGTCGATGAAGGAGCCTGCACTCGCGGTGCTGCGCGAGCACCTGCCTGAGCAGATCCGGCCGCTCGCCATCTCCCTGCTCGGCAGCGAGCACGAAGGCATGCGGCAGTTCGAGGAATCGGTGCAGCACATCGCCTCCGAGGTGCAGTCGATCGACCAGGCGGCGCTGGAGGCGGAGGTGGCACAGCTCGAGGAGGCCATCGACGGGCTGCATGCGCGCCTGGCGCGCATCGAAACCGAGATCGGACGTTGGGCGCGGCTCAACCAGGCGCGCATCGACATCGACGGCGACAGCCTGAGCCCGATGGATGCGGCCCAGGAGATCCTCGACCGCGGCGAGCAGTACGAGTGGATCCCCGATGCGCTGGGCGTCGGCCCGCAATATGCGCCGCGTGTCGGGGACGACGACATGGACCGGCTGCGCGAGGCGCGCCGCCAGCTCGGCGCCGACATCGAGTACGTCGCGCACGACCTGCCGCCCGCGACCGAATTCCCCGACGCCCGCGCGCTGCTGCAGATGCATCAGGGCCTGTCCGGCTTCGTGCGCATGAGCGCACAGGGACGCGGCGACCTGCCGCAAGTGCCGCACGGTGCGGAGGGGGCGCTGAACGAACTCGCGCTCGCGCTCGCACGCGTGCGCGCGCTGCGCGCACAGGGTCAGGACCAGATCGCGCGCCCCGGCACGCGCCTGCACACGCGGCTGCGATCGACGCCCGATGCAGATGCGTTCAAGCTGCTCGAGCACCTGGCGCAGGAACTGGCTGGGGCGGCGGAACTGCGCACGGTCTTTCTCGCAAAGCCGGTGGAGGCGCCGACGGCGGCCGACCAGGATGGCGAGTTGATGCAGGCGCTGCAGAATCTGGCCGCCGGGCGCCGCGCGTTCGGGCTGATGGGCGGATTCGGCAAGACCGAGACCAGGCGCGCAGTGGAGGCCATCACCGTCGACGGCCACTCGCCGGCGCAGACGGCGGACTGGCAGCACGCGCTGGGCTTCCTCAATCTGCAGCAGCGCCTGCGCCAGCTCGGCGCCCGCTGGAATGCGCTATGTGCCGATCTCGGCCTCGCCGAGGTCGACCCGACCCAGCCTCAGGGCGTCGTGGCGGCGCTGGAACAGGTGCAGGCCTATCGCGCGGCGCGCGAACTGGCGGTTGCCGAAGCGGACGTCTCGGCACACGCGCTCTCGCTGTTTCCGGAATGGCCACCGTCGGCGCGCGTCGCCGTCGACGACGGGGCGCTGGCGCAACTCGAGCGCGTGGTTGCCCATCAGCACAGTGCGCAGCGCCTCGGCGAAGTGTGGGTGGCGAAGGCGCGCCTGCAGAAGGCACTCGAGGGACGCAGCGGCCGCGTCGTCGAGGACCTGCGCGTGTTCGTCAACGACATGCTGGGCAATCCCAAAGTGGACGAGAGCCAGCTGCTTGCCGCGTGGAGCGGCTCGATGGCGGAGCTGGCGCGCCTGCAGCGGCTCGTGCCCTGGCTGCAGACCGTGTCGGAGGTGACGCAGCGCATCGCGCAGTCCGGCGCGCCGCAGTACGCGCGGCTGCTGCGCCAGCCCGCCGGCGCCGACGATCGGCTGGTCCCGCCCGACTGGCGGCGCGCGTGGCGCATGCGCTGCGTGGCCACGCACCTGACCCTGATCGACCCGCAGAACGAGTTCCGGCGCCTCACGCGCGTGCGCGGCGAGCTCGACCAGGATCTCGCGCGTGCGTATCGCGACCTGGTGGTCAGGCGCACCTGGCTGCAGCTGGCCCGCAACACCTCGGCCAACGCGCGCGCCGCGCTGCAGGCCTACCTGAATGCCATCCAGCGCATCGGCAAGGGGACCGGCAAGCGCGCCGCACGCTATCGTCAGGACGCGCGCGAGGCCGCCTCGGAGGCACATGCCGCGATTCCCTGCTGGATCATGCCGCACTACCGCGTGTCGGAGACGCTGCCCGTGCAGTTGGGCCTGTTCGATCTGGTGATCATCGACGAGGCATCGCAATCGGACCTGTCCGCGCTGCCGGCGATCTTCCGCGGGCGCCGCCTGCTCATCGTCGGCGACGACCGGCAGGTCGCACCCGAGGCGATCGGCATGGAGGAGGATCGCATCAAGGCGCTCATGCAGCGCCACCTGGCCGAGCAGGTGCCGCTGTATCGTGCACAGATGTCGGCCGATCGCTCCATCTACGACCTGGCCAAGGTCGTGTTCGCGCGCAGCGGCGTGATGCTCAAGGAGCACTTCCGCTGCGTCGCACCGATCATCGAGTACTCCCGGCGCGAGTTCTATCACGGCGAACTGTTGCCGCTGCGACTGCCGCCGCTCGCCGAGCGGTTGGATCCGCCGCTGGTGGACGTGCTGGTCGAGGACGGCGAGCGGCGGGGAGATGTCAACCTGCCCGAGGCGCGCTTCATCGTCGACGAGATCAAGCATCTGCTGGGCGATGCGCGCATGAGCGGCCGCAGCATCGGCGTGGTCTCGCTGCTGGGCGACGAGCAGGCCGTGCGCATCTGGGAGATGCTCGGCGAGGAACTGGGTCCCGAGACCCTGCAGCGCTACCGCATCGCCTGCGGCGACGCGCGCACCTTCCAGGGCAAGGAGCGCGACGTCATGTTCCTGAGCATGGTGTGCGCGCCCAACGACGTCGGCGCGCCCCTGTCGCGCGACAGCTTCGCCCAGCGCTTCAATGTCGCGGCCTCGCGCGCGCGCGACCGCATGTACCTGGTGCGCTCGGTGCAGCCAGAACAGTTGCCCGAGTCGGACCGCCTGCGGCGCAGACTGATCGAACACTTTGCCGCACCCTTCCCCATGGCGGACGGCGGCGCAGACCCGGACGCACGGCGCGATCCGCGCCAGCTATGCGAGTCGCCGCTGGAACGCGAGATCTACGACTGGCTGGCGGACGCCGGCTATCGCGTCACGCCGCAGGTGCGCGTGGGGACCTATCGCATCGACCTGGTGGTGGACGGGGTCAATCACGCGCGTCTGGCGATCGAGTGCGACGGCGACAAGCACCACGGCCCCGACAAGTGGAGTGCGGACGTGCGCCGTCAGCGCGTGCTGGAACGCGTGGGCTGGACGTTCTGGCGCTGCTTCGCCTCGACGTTCGTACGCCGCCGGCAGGCGGTGCTCGACGATCTGGCGCGCACGCTCGAAGCGCTCGACATCCATCCCGACAGGAACTCGTCGGCGGCTCCGCCTCCGCTGTGCGTCCTGCGCCGGTTGCGGGCCGGCGCCGCGCGCTGACGCCGCCCCTGCGCGCTGCGAGATATTAGGGATAGGCCGGTCCAGGCTCGGTGCGCGCGTACGCAGCGAACGGGCGGCGCCGCGCAGCCACGCGGCGAAATCACGCCGCGTCTACTTGAACAGCGGCAGGGCCTTGACGATGGAGGTCCAGATGCCCCAGGCGAGCGGGATGGCGACCACGGCCCAGGCCAGTATCACGCCACCCGAGAGACCGCCCTTCGCGCCCGTCACCGGGCCTTCCGTCTTGGGCGCAGCCTCGTGGGCGAGGCGTTTCTCCTCCATCAGTTCCGCCTCCGTCATGAACCACCGGTCGGCGACCGGGCGCACGAGCAGGTTGGCGACGAAACCCACCAGCAGCATCCCGGCGAGCGTAAAGAAGATCGGCCCGTAAATCTGGTCGAACGGCACGTTCCGCTCCACGCGTACGTCGTGCATGTAGTTCACCACCACCGGTCCGACGATACCGGCGGTGGACCAGGCGGTGAGCAGGCGGCCGTGGATCGCGCCGACGAACTGCGTGCCGAACATGTCGGCGAGGTAGGCCGGGACGGTGGAGAAGCTGCCACCGTACATCGAGGCGATGATGCAGAACGACCCGACCAGCACGGCGAGCGACTTCCAATCCGCGCCGTAGGAGGCGAGCACGTAGAGCGCGGCACCGAGCACGAAGAAGACGACGTAGGTCTGCTTGCGCCCGAGCTTGTCGGAGGACGAGGCCCAGACGAAGCGCCCGAAGATGTTGAACAGCGAGATCAGGCCGACGAAGCTGGCCGCGATCGCTGCCGTGGCATTACGCAGCGTCTCGTCCGAGCGGAGGTCTTCCCAGCCGAGCTCGGGCCGATCGACCAGGGTGCCGCCGAAGGTCTCCTGCAGCATCGGTGCGGCCGCACCGATGATGCCGATGCCGGCGGACACGTTCATGCACAGCGCGAGCCACAGCAACCAGAACTGCGGGGTCTTGTGCGCGTTGTTCAGGTGCACGTGCGCCTTGGCGATCATGCTGTTGGTCGCCGCCGGCGGCGTCCAGCCTTCCGGACGCCAGCCGCTGGGCGGCACACGGTAGAGCAGCGCACCGAACAGCATGAATGCGGCATAGATCACGGCCAGCACCACGAAGGTCTGCCACACGCCGGGTTCGCCGGGGCTGGCGAACTGCTCCATCAGCAGGGTGGCGAAGGGCGAACCGATCATCGCGCCGCCGCCGAAGCCCATGATCGCCATGCCGGTCGCCATGCCCCGGCGGTCGGGGAACCACTTGATCAGGGTGGACACGGGCGAGATGTAACCGAGCCCGAGCCCGATTCCCCCGATGAGCCCCGAGCCGAGCCACATCAGCCACAGCTGGTGGATGTAGACGCCGTAGGCGGACATGAGCAGGCCGCCGCACCAGCACAGCATCGATACCACGCCCACCTTGCGCGGCCCCGCCCGCTCCAGCCATGCACCCCAGATCGCCGCGGAAGCGCCGAGCACCACGAAGAACAGGGTGTACATCCAGCCCAGGTCGAACTGCGTCCAGTTGCAGTCCGTTGCCGTCAGCGCGCGTGCGGTGCCCGCGAGCTTCTCGCCGAACGTGGTGGCGCCGGCCGCACATGCCTCCAGGGGCACGCCGTCTTCGCCCACCAGTGCGGATTGCAGCGGCTTCCAGAAAACAGAGAAGCCGTATGCCATGCCGATGCACAGGTGAATTCCCAGTGCGGCGGGCGGCACCAGCCAACGATTGAATCCGGGTCTGGCGATGATGCGTTCTTTGTCGAGGAAGCCAGCCATGACGGGATCCTTTGCTGTTCTTGTGTAGGGGGGTGCGTCGCGTGGCCGGGAGGATACACCAGGGCGCGCCTCACGCGAATCGCCGGGGCCCTATCTGGCCGATTGCTACGTGCACCGCAACAGACGTCGGTGCGTATGTCGGAACCGGGGCTTCCGCGGTGGCAAAGGTTGTTCCGCCCTTGCCGCGGCGCAGGAACGCGGTTTGCGAAATCCGCACATCGGAGCGTGCTCCGGCATCAACGACACGGAGGCTTTCCAATGGTCTTCCTTCCGATCGCAGGCCTCGCGGTGGGCGCAGCGGGCATGTATCTGTTCGATCCTGAGCAGGGACGCCGGCGGCGTGCCCTGGTACGCGACCAGGCGCTCAGTCGTACGCGCCATGTTCAGCGCAGTGCGCGGAGCACCCTGCATGACCTGCGCAACCGGGCGCGTGGTGTCCGGCACCAGTGGGGCGGGATGCGCCAAGATCAGATTCCCGACCGCGTGCTGGCCGCGCGCGTACGCAGCAAGCTCGGCCGCTACAGCGCCCATCCACGCCCGATCGAAGTCTGGGCACACGCGGGCACGGTGGAACTGCGCGGCCCGGTGCTGGCAAGCGAGTGCGAGGAGCTGCTGCGCGTGGTCGGCCGCATGCGCGGGGTGCGCGAGGTGCGCGATCGCCTGCAGCGTCATGACCATGACAGTGCCGCGCACGTGTCCGCCCTGCAGGGCGGCAGGCCCCGGCGGCGCGAACGTGCGGCCAGCGCCGCAGACCGCTGGTCGCCCGCGCAGCGGGCAGCCTCGGGCGGTGCGGGAAGCGCCCTGCTGCTGATGGCGATGCGACGCGGCGGGCTTGCCGGCACGGTGGCCGGACTGGCCGGCGCGGCCCTACTGGTGCGCGCGGCGACGAATGCACCGCTGCAGCGGTGGGCGGGAGCTGGCGCGAGGCAGGACGGACCGCGCAGCGATGCGCCGCCGCAGTGATGCCGCCCCTTCCCTTCTCACCCCACCTTTGCTGACAGGAGATCGGTCATGCCAAGAGGTTCGAATCCGAAACGCGAACGCGAGTACGAGGCACTCAAGGAGCAGTTCGAACACGAAGGCCGCTACCCCGGCCGTGAGGACGAGGTGGCGGCGCGCATCGTCAACAAGCAGCGTGCGCAGCTACGCGAGACGCAGGATGCGCACGAGCAGGACAGCCAGGGCAAGGCACCTGACCGCGGCTCGCCGATCGCCCGCTACGATCACCTGACCGTGCCACAGGTGACGGCCCGCCTGGATGGTCTGTCTCACACGCAACTGCGGGCGATCGAGCGGCACGAGCGGGCACATAAGAATCGCAGCACGCTGCTTCGCCAGATCGAGCGCCGCATCCATCACTGAGAGGACGGCGGCGGCCGCAGGCGCGCAACCGCGGCGCGGAATCCCGCGCTGCGTAGCGACAACAGGCGCGCCTGGCGCGCTTCCCAGTAAGGCGACGCGACTTCGTAGCCGCCGACCAGGCGAAACTCGGCGCTGCCGGGCGCATCGCTGCACCCGTCGCCCGCGACCGTACTGCGCCGAAGCCCGACCTGCTCCGCGCCAGGATCGATGGTCAGGACG
>CAZNBS010000129.1:0-13873 GCA_964570955.1 uncultured Burkholderiales bacterium
GGTCTGCGGACTCATGGGGTCGCCCATCTGCGCGGTCTTCGCGAGATTGGTGAGGCGCTCCACGAACTGGTCGTGCACGCTCTCCTGCAACAGCAGGCGCGAGCCGGCGATGCAGGTCTGCCCGGCCGCGGCGAAGATGCCGGACACCGCGCCGTTGACCGCATCGTCGACGTTCGCATCGGCGAACACGATGTTGGGCGACTTGCCGCCCAGTTCCATCGTCACGCGCTTGAGGCTCTTGGCCGCCGCTTCGTTGATGGCGCGGCCGGTGGCGTCCGAACCGGTGAAGGACACCTTCGCCACTTTCGGGTGGGTGGTGAGCGGCGGGCCGACTTCCTTGCCGAAGCCCGTGACGACGTTCACGACGCCCGGCGGGAAGCCGGCTTCCTCGACCAGCTTGACAAACTCCAGCGTCGAGGCCGAGGTGAACTCGGAGGGCTTGATCACGACGGTGCAGCCGGCGGCGAGCGCGGGCGCCAGTTTGTAGGCCAGCAGCAGCAGCGGCGAGTTCCACGCGGTGATCGCCACCACCACACCCACCGGCTCGTGGCGCGTGAAGTTGAAATACCCCTTCTTGTCGAGCGGGATGACGCTACCTTCGATCTTGTCCGCCAGGCCGCCGAAGTAGTAGTACCACTGCGGAATGTAGTTCAGCTGCCCGCCCATCTCGGCAATGAGCTTGCCGTTGTCCTGCACCTCGATCTCGGCGAGCTTCCTCGCGTCGCGCGCGACCAGGTCGCCCAGCCTGTGGATCAGCAGGCCGCGCTGGCTGGCGGAGAGCTGCGACCAAGGACCCGACAGTGCGCGGTGGGCCGCCTCGACCGCCCGGTCGGCGTCCTGCGCATCGCCCTGTGCGACCTGCGCCCACACCTTGCCGGTGTAGGGGTAGTAGCTGTCGAACCAGCGTCCGCCGGCTGCGTCGACGAACCTGCCGTCGATGTACATCTGGTACTTCTTCATCTGAATCTCCTAAGCAGTTCGATGCGTGCTTGGATTTCGATCAGCGCTGCGCACATCCTCCAACGACGTCATATCGAGCGCAGCGAGAAATCCTCGCGTTGGATCGCAACAAAGCCACATTTCCCGCACTGGCTCGGGATGCCCGCTGCCCGATGATGCGCATCGTGCGTCACTGTCTCACGCCAAGCTTTCTTTCCTTTGCCCGCACCAGCGCGCTGATCACGCTGTTGTGCGGCGCCTTCAGTCCGACCGCTTCGGCGGCTGGCGGGATTGCGCCGTTGATCGAGTCGATCTCCGACATGCGCCCGGCCATATGGTCGAGGAGCATCGAGGGGCGGGCATTCGGGATCTTCGATCCGAAATTGCGCACGTACTCGACCGGGTCCTGGATGTCGAGCTTCACGCCCCGCGCGACGGCCACCTGGTAGGCCTCGCGTGCGCATCCCGACGCCACGTCCCAGGTGTCCGGGTCGTTCATCACTTCCGCGATCGTGCGTTCGGTGACCGAGCAGGTTCCGGAGAAGCACACGTTGCAGATCAATTTCTCCCAGATCAGCTGGTCGATGTCGTCGAAGCACTTCACACGGAAGCCGCCCGACTCCCACACCTGCGCGACCTGTTGCAGGCGCGGCGTGATCGGTCCGCCGAACTCGCCCAGACGCACCAGCTCCCAGCCGTTGTGATGGGCGTGGCCGGGGCCGCGCATCGACGCGCCGAAGCCGCCCACCACACCCACCATCACGCGCTCGCGGCCGAGCACGCGGGCCGCCGTATCCGGGCCACCCAGTCCGTTCTGAATTGACAGCACCACGGTGTCGTCCTTCAGCAGCGGTCTGGCCGCCTGCGCGGCCTGTTCCACGTGCATCGCCTTGGTGGCGATGATCACCAGGTCGCAAGGACCTGCCTCGCTTGCGTCGGTGCTCGCGTGCAGCTTGACCGTGCGGTCGCCGGACGCCCCTTCCAGGCGCAGGCCCTTGGTGCGCATCGCCTCGACGTGCTCACGCCAGGCGTCGATGGCCCAGACCTCGTGACCGGCGGCACCGAGCAGGGCCGCGTACACGCTTCCCATTGCGCCGGTGCCGTTGTTGGCGATCTTCTTGTGCTGTGCTCCTGGGGTTTCGTCCGCGCTCGCCTCACAACGCGCAGCCCTTGTACCGCAGCGCCTGGTCGATCCAGGCGCGCTCCAGGGTACCCGAGGCGATCTTCTGCATGATCTCCTCCTCGCGCCTGGCCAGTGCGCGGGTCCGCTCGATCACCTCCTGTGCATCGGCAAGCGGCACGACCACGAGCCCGTCCTGATCGCCCACGACGATGTCGCCGGGATTGACCGGGACGTTGCCGATGGTCACCGGCACGTTGATCTCGCCCGGTCCTTCCTTGCGGGGTCCGCGGGCGCAGATGCCGCGCGCATAGACCGGCAGCATCCCGGCGCCGATCTCTGCCGTGTCCCGGACGGCGCCGTCGATGACGAAGCCGGCGACGGCGCGGCTGGCTGCATACGCAGTGACGATGCCGCCCACCACGCTGACGTCCAGATCGCCGCCGGCCTCGACCACGATCACCTCGCCGGGGCGCGCCAGGTCAACCGACTTGTGCACCATCAGATTGTCGTTCGGCGGGACGCGCACGGTCAGCGCCGGTCCGCACAGGACACCACCCTTGTGCAGGGGACGCAGGGCGCCGGACACCGCCCGCGTGAAGTGCATGCTGTCGCTCAGGTTGGCGACGGCCAGCTTTCGCAGGGCGTCGATCACCTCGGCCGAAGGCTGAGGCGGCGAGGGAAGGATGCGGAAACCGATGCTCATGAAGGCAGGGTGCGAAGAGTCAGACTGGTTGTCATGCGGAGGGGGTATACAGCTCGATGCAGTAACCGTCGGGGTCGAAGACCTTGATCGTGGTGAACTCCGGGCCGACCTTCGTCGCCACGCCGAACTTCCGCGCCCAGGCCTCCAGGGCATCCAGGGACGGCACGCGCAAGCCCAGGTGCAACTGGTCGGGCTTGTCGATCGGTTCGCCGCGCTGGAAGGCGATCAGCACGCCGGGTCCACGCACGAGATGACGGTCTGCGTGCAGTGCGAAGTTGTCCGCGTACCAGCGGGCCAGCGCCTCGGGGTCGCGCGCTGGCAGATTCAGGTGTTCCAGTCTCAGGGACATGTCAGTCATGGGCAGACCTGCTCGAACGGGCGCGCACGCCGCGCGGACACCTAGTTTACCGCGCCGACGATAGCCCTCGATCCAAGGCAGGGTCGGCGGGTCGCCGCGCCGGTGCTAGACTTGCGCGCGCCGGGGCCAGCCGGGTGAAACGCCAAGAGGGAGAACGACGATGAGGACATCGAAACGGGCCGTTCTGATCTGCGCCATTGGCGCTGGATTGATCGCGGCAGCGGCCGGCGTGACGGCGGCAGGCGACGACGACCAGGCGCTTCTGGCGCGGGCGCAAGGCATCTTCAAGCCGCTGCCGGCCGACGCCGGCACGCCGCAGCGCCCGATCACGCCCGAGCGCGTCGAGCTGGGACGGGCCCTGTTCTTCGAGACACGCGTGTCCACCGACGGGCGCCAGAGCTGTGCCGCCTGTCACAACCCACACTTCTACGGCGGCGATGCCCTGCCGCAATCGGTCGGGAACGGTGGCCGCGAGCTGCCGCGAAACGTGCCCACCGTATTCAATACGGCGCTCCAGTTCGTGCAGCATTACGGCGGCAACCGCGTGGACGTCGAGGAACAGGCGGTGAAGGCGCTGATCAGCGGACTGGCCTACGGCAACAAGGACTATGCGGAAGCCGAGAGGCGCCTGCGTGCGCTGCCTTACCGGGAGATGTTCGAGAAGGCGTTTCCCGGTCAGGCCGAGCCGGTGAACGTCGAGAACTGGGGTCTGGCGATCGGCGCCTACGAGCGCGTGCTGATCACCCCCGCGCCGTTCGACAAGTACCTGCAGGGCGATACCGGCGCCATCAGCGAGCAGGCCAAGCGCGGCCTCGACACGTTCATGACCACCGGGTGCGCTGCCTGTCACAGCGGGACACTGGTCGGTGGCGGGATGTTCCAGAAGTTCGGCATCACGGCCGACTACTGGACGGCGACGGGCAGCAAGGAGCACCCCGTGCTCAAGGGGCGCGACAAGGGTCGCTTCCACGACACGCAGGACGAGGCCGATGCGTACCTGTTCAAGGTGCAGCAGCTGCGCAACGTGGCGGTCACGCCGCCGTACTTCCATGACGGCTCGGTTGCGGAACTGGGCGATGCGGTGCGGGTGATGGGCAAGCTGCAACTCGGGCGCGATCTGAGCGACGGGGAAGTGACGGACATCGTCGCATTCCTCGAGACGCTCACCGGCGAGGTGCCGGCAAACTTCGCGCAGGTGCCGGTGTTGCCGGTGGCGGCGTACAGGAAGTGATCCCGTCGGGTGTCTCTTCCCTCCGCTAGGCTTTCGGGGTCATCCTCGGACGGTGTGATCCTCGTCGGATGACGTCGTTCCGCTCTCGCGCCGCGTGCTAGCGGCGCACCGTCGCCGCGTTCTGCCCGAACAGGAATTTCCGCGACGCCTCGTCCACCGTCGGCCTGGTGTTGACGGAAAGGCCCACCTCGTACGCGCGCTGCACGGCGGGGCGCGCCTGGATCGCGTCGAACCAGCGCTTCACGTTCGGAAACTCGTCCAGATTCTGGTGCTGCCGCGCGTGCGGCACGATCCAGGGATAGCACGCGATATCGGCGATCGAGTAGTCGCCGGCTACGAACTCGCGGTCGGCAAGACGCTTGTCGAGGACTGCGTAGAGTCGCGCGGTCTCGTTGACGTAGCGGTCGATCGCGTACCCGATCTTCTCCGGCGCGTAGTGCACGAAGTGATGAGTCTGACCGGCCATCGGGCCGAGCCCGGCGATCTGCCAGCACAGCCATTCCATCACCTGCACCCAGCCGCGCGTGTCGCGCGGCAGGAACCGCCCGGTCTTCGCGGCCAGGTAGACGAGAATCGCGCCGGACTCGAATACGGGAATGGGCTCTTTGCCGTCGCCGGGGTCGTGATCGACGATCGCCGGCATGCGGTTGTTCGGCGCAATCTTCAGGAAGTCGGGCGCGAACTGCTCGCCGCGGCCGATGTTCACCGGTTTGATCGTGTAGGGCGACCCGGTTTCCTCGAGGAAGATGGTGATCTTGTGCCCATTCGGAGTGGGCCAGTAGTAGAGGTCGATCATGTCGAATGCGGAGGGTTGAAAAGATTGAGTGAGGAGAGGGCCGGGGAGCCTGCGCATCGTGCTTCGGTCACTTTCCTCGCGCACTGCGAAGTGTGAGCCACGTCCCGGCGACGACGATGGCGGCACCGATCGTCACCCAGGGATCGAGCGGTTCGCGGTAAAGCAGGTAGCCCAGGGCGGCAACCAGCGGGAGGCGCAAGAAGTCGATCGGCACCACCACGCTGGCATCTGCCAGGCGGAACGCTCGCGCCAGGCAGTAGTGCCCGAGCAGTCCGGCTAGCGACACCACCAGCACCCATGGCCATGCAGGAATCGAGGGCCAGACCCAGCCTCGCACGAGCGCAGGCACGAGGCCGAGCGGCAGCTGCAACGCGCTCATGTAGAACAGGATGGACAGCGGCGACTCGGTCGAGGACAGGCGCTTCGTCATGGTGTGGGCGAACGCATAGGCCAGGGCGGCGCCCAGTACCCACAGCGCACCCAGGCTCACCGCGTCGAGGCCGGGACGCAGGATCACGATCGTGCCGAGGAAGCCTACGACAGTGCCGGCCGCGCGCAGCGGGGTGAGCCGCTCGCGCAACAGCAGCGCGGCGAACACGGCCGTCCACATCGGCGTGGTGAACTCGATCGCGAACACCTCGGTGAGGGGGATGAGTGCGATGCCGAGGAACCAGCCGTACTGTCCGGCGAAGTGCGCGAGGTTGCGCGCAGCGTGCGCACCCAGGCGATGCGTCCTCACGCGCGACCACCCCGTGCGCTGCACGAGTACGCCGATCACCACGAGCCCGACCAGGCTGCGGAAGAACAGGATCTGGAACGTGCTCAGCTCCGCGGACAGTTCGCGTCCCGCGACCGCCATGGCCGTCAACGCAACGACTGCCCCGAGCATCCACAGCGCCGCCCGGCCGGGCGGGCCCCCCTCCGTGCGCTGGGGCATGGATCAACGCAGGCGAGGATTCCCGTCCGCGTGTGCTCAACCGGCCGTGGAGGTCAGGCGTTGGTCTCCGGCCGGGCCGAAGATGCGCGCCAGGTAGCGCTCGTCCATCGGCCGCGTCACGAGGCTGACCAGGACCATCACGGCCGAGGCGGCGAGCACGCACACGCCCGCGACGCCGAACGGATTCGTCCATCCGACCACCACATACAGGCCCGCATATAGGAGCACCCCGGTGAAGAACGAGGCGATGGCGCCGGCCCGCGTCGCGCGGCGCCACAGCAGGCCGACGACCAGGGGGCCAGCAGCACCCGAGACGATTCCCCCGACGCCGATCCACAGCAGCACCGACAGGAACTTCGGTGGATTCCAGGCGAGAACGACTGCGATCGCGCCCACCGCCACGGTCGCGATGCGGGAAATCCACAGCGCGGTGTGGTCGATCTGCTCCGGCGTCTTGTGGGCATGGATGCGTGGCGCCAGCGTGCGCTTGTAGAGGTCGTTGCTGAACAGGACGGCGATGGCGATGAACAGCCCGTCGGCGGTGGACATGATGGCGGACAGGATCGCCACGCCGAGCAGGCCGGCGATGGCGGGCGGGAACAGGTGCGTCATCAGGGCCGGAATCGCGGCGTCGGGGCGTATGTCGGGGCCTAGCACCGCCCGGGCATGCAGGCCGCCGAGCACGGTGAAACCGAGAATCGAGCCGATCGGGATCGCGAGGATCAGGAAGGTACGCAGGTGCCTCGGTTCGTTGAGCGAGAACGCGAGCTTGCCGATATGCGGGTTCATCGCGAAGGGAAGGTGCGCGATGAACATCAGGATCACCAGCCAGATACTGCCGAAGATCGGGTCGCCGGGCGCAAAGTAGTTGTCCCAGCCCAGCGCGGGATCCTGCGTCACCAGCGCTGCATTCACCGCGCCCGGCCCCGTGCCATCCATCCCGTAGGACACCAGAAACAGCACCGCGATGGCGAACGCGATCAGCAGCATCATCAAACCCTGCACGCCGTCGGTCATGATGTCGGCGTGCGTGCCGCCCAGGCCGATGTAGAAAGCGACAACGCCCACCGTCAACAGCACGGCGGACTGGTACTTCATGCCCAGGATGTACTCGAAGATGGTGGCGGCGGCGACGAACTGTGCAGTGATGTAATAGATCAGCAGGAGCGACAGCAGCGAGAAGGCGATGCGCAGCAGCTCGCTGTCGTAGCGCTGACCCATCAGCTCGGGCAGGGAATTGGAGCGGAAGCGGTCGCCCACGCGCTTGAGCACCTTCACCGTCACGATCAGTCCGAGGTAGATCGCGATCGGATAGATGGCCGGATACCAGATGGCTGCGAAGCCCTTGGAGTAGGCCAGCCCCGGAATGCCCATGAAGGTCGAGCCGCTGGCGATGGTCGCGGCCAAGGCGAGCGCGAGCGTGATCGGGCCGTAGGCGTTGCGCGCAACGGCGAAGTCCTCGCCGGTGTGCGTCTTGCGCATGCCATACAGGCCGATGCCCAGGAAGATGGCCAGGAACAGACCCATCCAGATCCAGCCCCAGATGCCGACTCCAGTCGCCGCCTGCGTCATGATGCCCTCGTCGTTCCGCCCAGCCCCGGCATCAGTTCCAGTCCTCGCGCGTGGCGACCCAGAGGATGCCGCCGATCCAATAGGCAAGGATGATCAAGCTGACCAGCAGCAAAAGGTTCATATGGTTGTCCCTCACCGCTCGTACGCATCGCCCCGGTGGGCGAGGACTGGATTGTCACCCAGAGCCCAGCAGCAGATCAACCCTCGCCCCGTCATGCGTGAAGAGGCCGGGGCGCCTGCACGCCCCCCGGCCTCTTGTGACGATCCTATTGGCCCGCAGGCCTATGCGAATCTACTGTTGTCGAGTCGCGTCATTACTCTGCGCGCCCGCCCCGGTTTCCGTGGACGGAATGTCGAGGTTCTCCGCGGTGCCGGGTGCTGCAGTGGGCAGATCACCCGGCGTCTCGCGATTGGTGCCGCCCTCGTTGCTGCCATGGCGCACCCCCGGTCCCGGTTCGTCGGCCTGCGTCGTGCGGGCGTCGGCATCCGCGCCGGGCGGCACGGCTTCGCCGACCCCTGGCGCCTGCTGACCGCTCGCTGCGCCCTGCTCGTTGCTCTGCGTGGCGCGCTGCGGCGTGTCCTGCGAGGACGCATCCGCTCGATCGCCGGCATACGCGCCGCCGAACGCCAGGCTCAATCCGGCTGCCAGCAAGGTCATTGTGAACTTGCTCATCTGCATCTCCTGAACGTGATTAGCGATTGCCGCGCACCGTTGCGCGGTCCCCGTCCTGGCGTTCGCAAGCGTCGTGCCGTACAGCTGGATGCAAAGACAGTAGGAGGCGGTTCAGGGTCGCCTATGCTCGCTGCCGTAGCGGGCATAGATGCGCTTGAGCGTCCCGTCGCCCATCAACTGCGCGAGTGCGCGGTTGACTGCATCGACCAGCGGCGGATCCGCACCTCGCAGAGCGAGCGCGATCTCCCACGCCAGTTCAGGCTCGACTTCGAACCTGCTCCTTCTGGGTGGAACTCCTGCGGCGGCAACCCGGGTGCCTGTGCGTGCCAGGCGGATCGCGCATGGCCGATCGGGCGGGCGCAGCACTTGCCGCGAACGGAATTCCGGCAACCTGCGGGAGGGGACATGAAGCGCAAGGGATCGGCAATGTGGAGCGGAGATCTGAAATCCGGCCAGGGAAGCCTCTCCACCGACAGCGGCGTGCTGCGCGCGACGCAGTACTCATTTGCCACGCGATTCGAGCAGGGAGCCGGTACGAACCCCGAGGAGCTGATCGCGGCGGCGCATGCAGGCTGCTTCTCGATGGCGCTGGCGGCGCAGCTCGGCGCGAGCAACATCGCACCGGAGCGCATTGCGACGACGGCGACCGTCACGCTGGAGAAGGAGGGTGCCGGGTTTGCGATCACCGGCGTGCACCTGGACGTGCGCGCGCGCATCCCCGGTGGCGATCGCGCGGTCTTCGAGGCGGCCGCCAACGAGGCGAAGTCCAACTGCCCGGTGTCGAAGGTCCTGAATGCCGCCATTACGATGACGGCCGAGTTGGACCGCTAGCTAGCGGCGCGACACGAAACGGTTGCCGCTGACGTAGAAGCGCAGGAGGCGGCGCGCCCAGGGCCCGGCGTACTCCACGCCGATGCGCGGGCGGCGGGCAATGCGCAGCGCACGGGCGGTGGGCGGAGCGGCGAGGAACAGGCGCTCGCCCAGGAGGTCCTCGCCGTCCAGACGCCGATCGATGTGCAGCGCCTTGCACAGCAGGGCTGGCCCCTGCGTGCGCCCCGCGACATTGCACAGCGGTTCCAGCGCGCGGAGCAGCACGGCGGTGCCGGTTTCGCCCTCGGTGACCACGTTCATGCAGTAGTGCATGCCGTAGATCATGTACACATAGGCGTGTCCGGCGGGGCCGAACATGGTGGCGGTACGCGCGGTGAGCCCCTTGGAGGAATGCGCGGCGAGATCTGCGGGGCCGAGGTAAGCCTCGACCTCCACGATCCGACCGGCGATCGGGACGCCATCGTGGATACGCACGAGCAGCATCCCGAGCAGATCGCGCGCCACGGTGAGCGTGTCGCGCTGGTAGAACTCGCGGGGGAGACGGCGCCAGCCGGCGCCGCCGCTCACTGCTCCAGCAGGCTGCGTAGCATCCAGGCGGTCTTTTCGTGCACCTCCAGGCGCTGAGTCAGCAGGTCGGCCGTGGGCTGGTCGTTGGCCTTTTCCACCAGGGGGAAGAGCTTGCGCGCGGTACGCGCGGTCGCTTCCTGTGCGGCGACGAGGTGGCGGACCATGTCCATGGCTTTCGGCACCCCCTCGCTCTCCTTGATGGTGGCGAGCTTGACGAACTCCTTGTAGGTACCGGGCGCCGGATGGCCCAGCGCGCGGATGCGCTCGGCGATCAGATCGAGTGCATTCCACTGCTCGGTGTACTGCTCCATGAACATCAGGTGCAGCGTGTTGAACATCGGCCCGGTGACGTTCCAGTGGTAGTTATGCGTCATCAGGTACAGCGTGTAACTGTCGGCGAGCAGGCCGGAGAGGCCGGCGGCGATCTTCGCCCGGTCCCCTTCGGACATGCCGATGTCGATCTTCATGGACTTGGATTGCTTGTCGGCTTTCATGCCTGGTCTTCCTCTTCAATGGATGACAGATGAGCAGTGGGCGCTCGATCGCAGCCTGTCTGACAAGCCTATCGGCGCCGCAGTCGGTTGGCAATGGCGGACGTGTGTCCATCGGGCATCAGTGGTCGACGACATCCCGGTCCGGTGGCGGCCGTCCCCGGCGCAGGCGCACCAACCCCCATGCGACGTGCACCAGCAGGTACCCCGTTCCCGCGGCGCCGATGGCGAGGACGAGAAGCCCCGCGGCGAGCGCAGGTCCGACCGAGGTGGCCCAATCGAGCAGCGTGGGGATCCAGCCGGTCACTTCCAGCGCCTGTTCGGCCGCTTCCTCGGACATCTCGACATCGCGCAGTGCCGCGCCATTGCCGGGCAACAGGATCGAGCCGATCCGGTAGGCAGCGTAATAGACGACCGGAAACGTGAGTGGGTTCGTGATCAATGTCGCCAGGGCCGCGGTCGCGAGATTGGCGCGCAGCACGACTGCAGCGATGGCCGCGAAGAAGATTTGTGCCACCGGGATGAGTATTCCGAAGAACAGGCCGATCGCGACGCCCCGGGCCACGCCATCGCGCTGCGCGGTCCAGAGCGCACGGTGGCGCAGCCAGCGTCGAAACGGACGCAGCGCTCGCATTCGCAGCAGGACGGAGGGTCGGACGGACGCGCGCAGACGGCTGATCAGCACCGCAAGCGAGCGGGTGTGCATTGGCTGCATCGGTGAAGGCCGATCGGAGCAGGATGGCTGCGAATCGGTGATGTGCGTGAGAGGCGTGGGACCAACCGCGCGGCGACGGCGAACGCCGTTCCTGCGACACCCGCGCTGCACGATCCGCCCGTTGATTAGGGTTGCGCCCGGCCGAATAGTTCCGAACCGCGACGTGTCTCAGGATGCCGCCGCCAGCGGAGACGCCGCATCTGCTTCGGACAATCGGCATTGCCCTCGAGAGCGCCGCTTCAGAACTTTGTCCGGTGGCAGGCGCCGAAGGGATGTGTTCACGCTCCTATTCCTGCACGCAGGGCCTGATCAAGTGAAGTTGAGAATTCCCCATGCAGAACGACTGATCCACTGGCGACCCGGCAAGCGTGCTCGCGTGGCAGTTGCGCTGGCGATCCTCGCACTCGTGCCCATGATCGGCATGATCCATGTCCTCTCGGGTCCGACGATCGAGCTGTCGATGTTCTACCTCATTCCTCTGGTATTCGCTGCCTGGTACATCGGAACCGGATTGGGCATATTCGTCTCGGTGATGTCGGTCGTCGATTGGTTCGCGGTCGACGCGCCGCTCGAGGAGGGCCTTGCGCAGCTCGGCGACGATCTGTTCAACGCCTCGGCACGACTGGTCGTGTTTCTCGTCGTCGTCATGTTCATCCACCTCTTGCGCCAGGCGCTGGATCGCGCCCATGCGCTGGCGAGGGTCGATCCGTTGACGCAACTGTTGAACGTGCAGAGTCTGCACGAGCTCGGAAGCCGGGAATTGAGCAAGGCGATGCGGCACGGCTCCCCGATGACCTCGATGTTCATCGATCTGGACGGGTTCAAAGCGATCAACGACACCTTGGGGCATCAGGCCGGCGATGCGGTGCTGCGCACGTTCGCACAGGCGTTGCGCGCGAACGTCCGTGCCACGGACCTCGCTGCCCGCGTCGGCGGCGACGAGTTCCTCATCGTCATGCCGGACACCGGTCCGGACGTCGCGGCACACATCGCCGCCAAGCTGCGGGACCAGATGCTGAAGGCCATGCGCAGCGCCGATTGGTCGGTGACCTTCAGCCTGGGTGTGTCGACCTTCGTCCACCCGCCGCACACGATCGACGACCTGGTGAATCGTGCCGATGCGATGATGTACCGAGTCAAGGAACTGGGCAGGAACGCCATCGCGCACGAGGTGGTTCCGGCATGATGTGCCGCGTCGCGCCGCTCGCCGCGATGTCGCAACCCTGAGGGAGGAATGACTGCATGAGCAGTGCCGACGACGCGTGGTCCGGCCGTCTGGGCTTCATCCTGGCGGCGATCGGCAGCGCAATCGGCCTGGGCAACATCTGGCGGTTCGCCTATGTCGCCGGAGAGAACGGCGGCGCTGCCTTCCTGCTCGTCTATGCGCTGTGCGTGCTGCTGATCGGCATGCCGGTGCTGATGTCCGAGTTCGTGCTCGGGCAGCGGGGACGCGGCGGTCTGCTGCGGGCGTTCACCGGGCCGGCGGGGGAGCGCGGCTGGACGGTTGCGGGTGCGCTGGCGATGCTGGTCGCCTTCCTCATTCTCAGCTACTACGCCGTGATCGCGGGCTGGGCCACCCGCTATTTCTGGTTCTACCTCACCGGGGAACTGGCCGCGCTCCCGCGCGAGGCCGTGCGGGCGGCCTTCGAGGCCTTCATCGCCGACCCGCACGAGCCGGTCCTGTGGCATGCCGTGTTCATGGCCGTGGCGACCGCCATCGTGCTCGCCGGCGTGGCGGGTGGGATCGAGCGCACCAGCCGGGTGCTCATGCCGCTTCTCGCAGTGATGGTCATCCTGCTTGCAGGCTACGGACTGTCGCTCCCAGGGGCGGAGAAAGGCGTCCGCTTCCTGTTGGCGCCGGACTGGTCCGCGCTTCGCATGCCCGGGCTCTACGTGGCAGCGCTCGGCCAGGCGTTCTTCTCACTCGGCGTCTCGATGGGGGTGATGATCGTCTACGCCGGCTACATGCGCTCGCGCGCCGGCTTCGGCAGCGCGACGCTGGCCGTCGCGCTCAGCGACACGATGTTCGCGATCGTCGTCGGCCTGGCCATCTTTCCGATCGTGTTCGCTTTCGGGCTCGATCCCGCGCACGGCGCGACACTCGCTTTCATCACGCTGCCGCAGGCGTTCGCAATGATGCCCGCCGGCCAGTGGTTCGGCACTGCCTTCTTCTTCCTGCTCACCGCCGCGGCACTGACCTCGGCCGTGTCCCTGCTGGAGGTCCCGGTCTCGGCCCTGAGGGGGGTTGGCGTGCCGCGTTACGCCGCCGCGCTCGCAACGGCCTTGCTGGCATTTGCCGTCGGCGTGCCTTCTGCGCTCGGTTGGAGCCTGCTCGCGGACGTGCAGATCGTGGGAAAGAACGTGCTCGAAGCCGTCGACTACCTGGCCTCCAGCGTCCTGCTGCCGTTGGTCGGCCTGGCGGTGGTCCTCTATGCCGGATGGGCACTGCCGCGCGACGAGGTGCTGCGTGCCTCCGGCCTCAATGAGAGGATCGGGGCGGTGTGGATCGCGATGGTGCGCTACGTCGCCCCGCTGGCCATGCTGGTGTTCCTGGCGACCTCGGCGATGGGGTGAGGGCGTGCTCGTCAGCCGAGGAAGTCCATCACCTGCCGGTTGAATTTCTCGGGGTTCTCCATGAACATGAAGTGGCTGCCGCCTTCGGCTTCCTCGTAGATGTGGACGCGCGCACCGGGAATCTGCTGCGCGATCCACTCCTGCGACCTCGGATTGAAAAAGCTCTTCGTGCCGCCGAACACCAATGTGGGAATGTCGATCGTCCTGATCACGTCGCGCCAGTCCTGCGCGCAGTGATCCACCAGCAACGTCGCCGCCTGCGGACGCGGAAACTTGAGGTTTTCCTGCAGCACCCAGTCCAGTTTGCTGGCCGGGTAAGCCTTGGTGAAGAAGGCGCCGCGCACGAAACCGTCGGTGGTCTTG
>CAZNBS010000130.1:0-13823 GCA_964570955.1 uncultured Burkholderiales bacterium
ACGGTGATGGCCCGCTACGAACACCTTCCGATCTATCGCCAGGCCTTTGCCGTGGCGCTGCACTTCGAGCAGGTCGTGGCGGGGTTCTCGCGCTATCACAAGTACACGTTGGGCACGGAACTGCGGCAGGCGAGTCGGGCGGTCGTGACCGCGGTGGTTTCCGCCAACAGCGCCGGCGACAAGGCGCCGCAGCTCTTGGCGCTGCGGGCCCAGCTCGACGAATTGCTGCTCCTCATGCGCTTGGCGAAGGAAGCGAAAGCCTTTCGCAGCTTCGCCGCCTACGCGCACGCGTGGAACTTCAACACCAACGACGGCAACCAGAACAACGACAACAAGAATAACGAGTTCTATGCCTGGGCTGTGCGCCCCGGAGGATGATTCCCCGGCATTGTTCAGCTACGCGCGGCTGTACCGCGCGTACCTCGCCTGCCGCCGTACCAAGCGCAACAGCGCCGCGGCGCTCGCCTTCGAGGCGCGCCAGGAGCTCCATCTCATCGAACTGCGAGACGAACTCCAGTCGCGGAGCTACCACCCCTTCGCCCTCTGCCTGCTTCGTTACGACGCGCCCGAAATTGCGCGAGATCCTCGCCGCCGACTTCCGCGACCGGGTGGTGCACCACCTGCTGATCGGTGCCATCGAACCCGACTGGGAGCGGGTGTTCATCCACGACTCCTACGCTTGCCGCCGCGGCAAGGGTGTGCACCAGGCGGTCGATCGGTTGCAGACGTTCCTCTTGCGCGCCACCGCCAACGGCACGCGAGAAGCGTGGTACTTGCAGCTCGACATCGCCGACTACTCATGTCGATCGACAAGGCGCTCCTGTGGGCGCGACTCGCCAGGCGCATCCGCGATCCGGACGTGGCGTGGTTGACCGAACTGCTCGTCTTTCACGACTGCACCGACGGCGCGCTCTACCGTGGCCACCCGGGCATGCTCGACCGCATCCCCGCGCACAAGAGCCTGTTCCACTGCCCGCCGGGCAAGGGGCTGCCGATCGGCAACTTGAACAGCCAGTTCTTCGCCAACGTCTACCTCGATCGGCTCGACCAGTTCGTCAAGCACACGTTGAAGTGTTCCGCGTATCTGCGCTACTGCGACGACTTCGTGCTGCTCGCGCGTGACCCGGCGCGTCTGCGTGCGTGGCGCGACGCCATCGAGGTATTCGTGCGCGAGGAACTGTTGCTCGCCCTGAATCCGGCGCGCGAGCGGTTACGGCCGGTGAGCGACGGCGTGGACTTTCTCGGCTACGTGGTGCGACCGCACTATCGCCTGGCACGCAGGCGCGTGGTCAATCGGATGCACGATCGGCTGGCGACATTCGAGCGCGCGATGGTGCGTGAAGTGACTTTACCAGGGCCAGCGCTACGGATGGACCACGAATGCGCCCACGTCGATGCATTGCAGGCGACGTTGGCCTCCTACCTCGGCCATCTGCGCTGGGCGGCAACACGCCGGCTCGTGGCCGGGTTGGCACAGCGCCATCCGTTTCTGTGCGAACACTTCCGGATCGATGCGACGGCCTATCGGATCGAGCGGCGCATCGCGCACCGCTGTCCCGCGCGACGGGTGAAGGATCAATACGCCTGGTGGCGTCGGAAATTCCGAAAGGACGTGGTGTTCTTCCAGGTGGGGCGCTACGTCGAGTTCTATCAGACGCGCGACGCGCAGATAGGCAAGCGGCATAGTTCTCGAGCCCTTTTTGCAGCCCTTTTGGCACAAGATGCAGTGGCATTCTGACGCGTGGATTGTCGGGCGAGACTGTTCGATTGGCAACTGCGCCTCGTTGACGAGTTCCGCCACGGTTTCGAATATATGGATATAATCGAAACGATCAAATGGTCCGTGCGGCCCTTTGGTGGAGAATCCGATGCGATCAGCGACAATCAAACGACCGCGAGTCGGCCGTAACGCCGACCTGCGTGGGGCGTGCGAGAAGTCTGCGCGCTCCCTCGTTGCCGTCATCCGACGCACAACCCCGAGGGCGGCACCGATCGAAACCGAGACCGACTTGGTCGATGCGCTGACAGGCGTCATCGAGCAGACCACAGAGCTGCTTCTTGCCGGCAAGAGCGTACGCATCGTCGAGGACAATGACGCCCTCACGACCCAGGAGGCCGCGGATCTGCTCAATGTTTCTCGCCCGTATCTGGTCAAGTTGTTGGAGACCTCGCAGATTCCGCAATTGCCAAAGGTTGGCCGCCACCGGCGTGTCGCTCGATCCGCGGTCCTGCGGTACAAGCGCCTTCGGGACGCTGAACGCGCATCCGCGCTCAAGGAGTTGGCGGCGTTATCACAACGCCATCGTCTCGGTTATTGATTGTGCTTTCGGTCGTCGTTCTTGACGCCTGCGTCCTTTACCCAGCAGCATTGCGGGATCTCTTCACTGCGGCAGTTCCGAGGCCTGCAGGAAACGATCGCGTTTGATGGCCTTGCGCGTCTTGATCCCGCGGACCGGATTGTCGCTGAGGTAACTCCACTCGATCGCCTTTCCGAAGAGTCCGGACGCAAGCGCTCGCACGTTGTTGACCGTGGCTCCCGCCTTTCCGTCTCGATCCATCTCGGAGAGGATCCGGCCGACCATTTCACGGGTGATCGACGATAGCTTACGATTGCCGAGCGGACCTTCGAGATAGTGCCGACATCGTTGCACGTCATCCTTCCACGTGCGCTTCTTCTAGCCGTGGCGTTGTCCGTACTCCTTGAAGAATTCCGACAGGTTCGGCTCGCCCTTGTGCGCGCGTTTGACGCCCGCAGGACTGGCGCTTTCTTCGATCTCGGCATTGACGCGAGCAGCGATACGACGCGCCTGCTCCACTGTCATATCCGGAAACCGACCGAGCGTGATCCGCTCGGGCTGACCACCCTTGGTGCGCCGAAAGACGGAAAACGTCTTGACGCCGCTCGACGTAACCCGCAACTGCAGGCCGGTGGTTCTGGCATCGCGATAGACTGCGCGTGCGCCCGATGGTGGTCGAGGAAAACTGCGGCGAACTATTCCTTCCGATTCCCACGCGCCCATTTCCTGGACGGCATAGAGCGGCGTGCCGTGCTGGACGTGCCAACTGGCCCACGTGTGCCTCAAGTCGTGCCAGCGGAAATTCTCGATGCCAGCCCGGACCAAAGCCGTGCGCCATGCTTTCGTGTTGGCCCATCGGATAGGTTTGCCGCAGTAGGTGAAGACCCGACTGGGGCGCTTGCCGATTTGCCGTTTCAACACGTCCATCGCCGTCGAATTCAAGGACACGTGTATGTCCCGTCGCCCCTTGGCTTGATCTGCGTGACTCCATGCTACCCGGCGATCCAGATCGACCTGTGACCATTCCAGCCTGATCACATTGGCCTGTCTGAGCCCGGTAGCGAGCGCGAACAGGACAACGTCAACTTGATGCTTCGGTAGCTCCTTCAACAGCACTTGCACCTGGTCGGGTGTGATCCAGCGAACTCGGCGTTTGGCTTCCCGGCAGAGCCTGATCTTAGGTGCTCTATCGAGCCATTCCCATTCATGCACCGCTCTTCTCAGGATTGCTCGGATCAATGCCAAGTAACGGTTCGCTGTTGCCGGTTCCGCTTGCTCTGCTTTGATCGCCCCGATTTTGGTTACCAACTCGCGGTCAATGGATTGCAACAACCTGCCACGAAAATACTGTTGCAGCCATCTCACCTTGCTCTTGTCGTCTGCATGCGTTGCCTTGTGAGATGTTTCCGTCAACCACTTGAGGGCAGCTTCATCCCAGGTGTGCTTCGGCCGAGGTGCTCCAAAGCGCGCCGGTGGCAGAACGTAGATCCTTGTTTTGCATGGATCGGCATTTCGGCGGCCGATGGCGAATACGCCAAAGCTGATCCAAAGGATTAAGCCAAACCGCGCCGGGCGCCGGTCGGCTCATTGGTTGGAAGGCCGGTAAGGCGCGTGGAATCCGCGCCACCGTGTGCGCCCCTGGTTATGGCATATATTGACGTATTATGCCATCTCATGCATTGTCAGCAGTCGAGGAGACTTCGATGCAAAGCATGAACATTTCCCTACCCGAACCCCTGAAGCAATTCGTCGACGGACAGATTGCTTCCGGACGCTATAGTAGCGTCAGCGAGTACGTCCGCGAGTTGATCCGAGAGGATGAGAAACGCAAGGCCGAAGAGCGACTGGAATCGTTGCTGGTGGAAGGCCTCGAAGGCAAGGAAGCCGCGCTCACGCGTAAGGACTGGAATGACATCCGCAAGGAGGCTTTGGCTCGGGTGAAGGCACGCCAGAAGAACCGGCGCTGATTGCATCGGTCTTTATTCGACCGGCGGCCCGGCAAGATCTGGTAGAGCATTACGTGTATCTCGCGGAGAACGCGAGCTTGGCCACTGCCGACCGCTTTCTTGCAAGAGCCGAAGCCACCTTCACTGAATTGATCGAACACCCCGCAATCGGAGCGCCGCTGACGCTGCGCCGTTCTGAACTCGTTGGAACTCGAAAATGGCGTGTCAAGGATTTCGAGAAGTTTCTCATCTTCTACTTTCCTCGCCCGCAAGGCGGCGTGTCCGTCGTCCGCTCCGATCGGTGCCCCGCGGTCGGATTCTATCGACCGTCGCCATATCGGATTCGGATGCGCAATACATCACCTAACGCACGCGATCTTAATCGCAAGGTCGTTGCGAGCGAGGCCGACCTTCTCGTCTGGCGCGCCGCGATGCCGATATCGGTTGGTAACGGGAGTAGATCGTGTCATTGCATACGAATCGACTGACGGTCATCATGACGCTGGCGCTACTGGCGTTGGGCAGCGCGCACGCTCAGCGTAACCCCACGGGTGCCTACCCGGGCCGCCCGGTCCGCATGCTGCTGCCATACACGCCGGGTGGGCCCACCGATGTCGTTGGGCGAATCCTGGCGCAGCGCCTGCATGATGCGTTCGGGCAGCAGGTAATCGTCGACAACCGCCCGGGAGGCAGCGGCGTGATCGCCACCGAAATCGTTGCGCGCGCGAACCCGGATGGCTACACGATGCTGCTCGGCACACCGGGACAACTGGTCACGCTCCCGCTCATGAAGAAGGTGCCATACGATCCGTTCGCGGATTTCACATCGATAACGCAGCTTATCGAGTCACCGCAAGTCCTGTTCGCGAATCCGAAGTTACCGGCGAACACGATAGCCGAACTCGTTGCCTATGCGAAGAAGCGCCCCGGTGCGATCAGCTATGCATCGGTGGCCACTGGCGGCACAGGTCACCTTGGTATGGAGTTGCTCAAGCAGATCACCGGCATCGACATGGTCCATGTACCCTACAAGGGCGGTGCGCCAGCGCTGACCGACCTGGTGTCGGGCCGTGTCCAGCTTCTGTTCGTGAGCCTCCCGAGCGTCCAGCCTCACGTCAAGGCCGGGCGGGTGAAAATACTCGCGACCGGCGCGCGTAAGCGCACGGCGGCAATTCCCGATGTGCCGACCGTGAGCGAAACGATCCCCGGTTTCGACCTCCTGACCTGGTACGCCATGTACTTCCCCAAGCGCGTTCAAGGATCTGTGGTGTCTCGCATGCGCGCCGAGTTGGTGAAGATTCTGGAAAATGCGGAAGTGGCCCGCAGCTTCGACGCGCTGGGGATCGAGCCTGCACCG
Source organism: uncultured Burkholderiales bacterium (assembly GCA_964570955.1). GTDB lineage: Bacteria > Pseudomonadota > Gammaproteobacteria > Burkholderiales > SHXO01 > SHXO01. The sequence goes on from CAZNBS010000130.1 coordinate 5,601, forward strand.
AGTACGCCCGAGCAACTCGACACGCTCATGCGCGCCGAGACCGAGCGCTGGCGCAAGGTCATCACGACCGCGGGAATTCGCTTGGAGTAACGTAACGGCGGGGGGCTGCCGCCACCGGACTTCGGACCGTTCTGGCGCCTCGGCTGCGCCGCTGGGGTGATGTCACCAGGCCGAGGTTTTGAGCCGGTATCGCTCCGGGCTGGCCGATATCGACGCACCCCGTAGGATAGCCAACGCGCAGGACGATGCGTGCGATGGCGCACGCTGCGCCGGGCCGATCCCGCGCCCGGGCATACCGCTCATGCGACCGATGCGCGCGAGGTCGCGATGAAGTCGAGAATCTCGCGGCCTAGATCGTCTTCGCCGGTGTTGAAGTGTGCCGCCATGGATATGTGGTTGTGGCGCGGCAGCTGGATGAAGCGCGGCGCGCGCCCGCGCGCTGCGGCAACGCGGTGCAGGAACTCGGCGCCGTAGATGTCGAGGAGCGGGTTCTCGTATTGGGCAATCGCGAGCAGAAGCGGCACATCCAACCTTGCCGCGTGCGTCACCGGTGAGTCCGCCTCGTAGCAGGCCGCGTCGTCGCCGAAGTACGCGCGCACGCCGGCCGCGTTGGGATTGTCCGGCCGGGCGTCCACGCGCAGGCGTCCGCTCAGCAAGACGAGACCGGAAATGCCGCTCCCGCCGGGCGGTCGGGCGATCGGATCGCAGGCATAGGTCGCGACGTGCGTCGCCCCGGCGGAGTGACCGACAAGAAAAATCCGCTCCGGATCGCCTCCGTGCTGCGCCGCGTTTGCCCGCGCCCACGCGACCACCGCGCGCACATCGGCGGCCCCCTGCGGATGCACGATTGCGGGCGCGAGTCGGTACTCGGCATTGATCCCGAGGCAGCCCGCGCGGGCGAAGTAATAGAGCACGTTTGCGTACACCTGCGTATCGACTTCCTTGGCGCCGCGCACGAATGCGCCGCCGTGGAAGAAGATCACCACGGGTGCGGCTCGGGCGCCCTGTGGTTGGAACAGATCGATCCTATGGCGAGGATCCTCGCCATAGGCAAGGTTGCGCGTCGCCGTCACGCCTTCCTTGGACGCTTGCTCGAGGTACGGCCGATAGAGGGCGAGGACGCGGTCGCGATGGGCCTGGATGTCGCGGCCCCAGCGCGCACCGATCTCATCGAGCTCGCGTTGGGTTGCGCTGTCGAGGCCGGCGAAGGTCGTCACGATGGCTCCTCAACGCTGAGCATACGGCAGCATGGAAATTTCGCAAAGCGGTCGATATGCCGCGTTGCACGCTGCGGACGGGCTCCTGGGGCTTTCGGCAAGCGCGCGCCGAGCACCTGCCGCAAGCCCGCTCGTCCCCGGCATGATACTGCACGCGTTACATCACGCCGAAGTGCCGAGCGTGGTCGCGAGTACATGCCAGGTGCGTGTGACGCGCTCGAGAAAAATCTGGGCTCGGAAACGATGGGCGATGAAGTACATCGGCAGGCGCCGCACGCCGAACTCGGCGAGTGCGATGCGAACGCCGCTATGCCATGCGGCGACATCGAGCGCGCGCCCGGATGCGCGTTCCAGCGCGAGGCGCGCGTATTCGAGGTGGCCGCGCGCCTGCGCCGCGGTCTGCGGGGTGAGCACGAAGCAAAGCAGCTCGATCAGATCGCGTTGCGGTAGATCGTAGGCGGCCAACTCCCAATCGTAGGCGCACAACCGCGCGCCGAGCGCTGTGCTGCGCAACGCGACGTTGCGCGGGTTGAAGTCGCTATGCACGAGCGTGCGCGGCAGCGATGCCGCGATGGTAAGGCGCAGCGCCCATTCGAGCGCGCAGCGAGCATGCGCGCGCGCCGCAGCAGCGCCCAGCCATTGCCGCAACCACGGTTCGGCGTGCGCGGCGAGTGCTGCGAGCCAACGCTCGGTTGCCGCCGCATCGGTCCCCCGGCCGATGGCGTGTACCTCGAGGGTCGTAAGCTCTCGCTCGCGTCCGAGCCATTGCGCGTGAATGCGCGCGGCGCCGTCGAGCGCAGCCTGCACGTATGCCGCGCGCCAGAGCTGCGGCGCAGCGACGCTATCGATGAGCACGGCGTTACGCACGCGTTCGAGCAGCAACACCGGCACGTCTCGCACCTGGATTCGGCCGAAGTACAGGGGCATGCATTCTCGCAGCGGCCCCGACGCGGCAGCGTACAGCGCGAGCTCGCGCTCCGCGGCGGCGGCGAGCTCGCCCGCGCTGCCATAGTCGGCGAACGCGTCGCCGAGCTCGGAATCACAGCGCGCCGCCACCTCCGCGGTCAGCGCACACAGCCGCTGCGCCGGCGGTTTCGGTTTGAGCACCATCTCGAGCGTCGATGCCCTGCCGCCGGAACGAATCACGTGCAGCGTGCACATATGCAGGCCAATCCCGCTTTGCGAGCGCCACGATGCGAGCTCGCCAAGAAGGCTGTGCTCGGAACCGAAATCGCGCGCGCTCGCAGCGCGCAGCGCGAGCCCGGGCTCGGCGAAATATTTCCGCAGCGCATCTTGCAGCGCGCAGCGCCACTGCTCTTCGCTCGGTGGGACGAGGTGAACGCGGTGCTGCGCGAGCCGTGGCAAAACGCCATCGCGCACCCAGTGATCGGCATAACGCGCGAGCAACCGCGAGTCGAGGCGCGGACAGCGCACGCCCAGACGCTCCAGCCACGCCCGCGAGCGCTCCGCGCGCAACGCGGGGGAGTGAGGGTTCGCGTACAGTTGCGGCAGATAGCGACCGCCCTCTCCGGCTGGTTGCCGCAGCAGGAAGAGCCGCAGAGGATGGAGCGGATGGGTGGGGGCGCGCGTCTCGCGGCGTACGCGTTCGATCCAGACCGCGAACGGCTCCGATGCCACACGATAACCATGCAAATCGAGCCACAACACGGCCTCGTTCCAGTGCGCCGGGCGCGAATTGCACAAGTGCACGACGCGCTGCTCGTAGTACGGCGAGCGCACGATGCGCGCCAGCGCGCGGGCGACGTAATCCACCGGGCAGACGTCGAGCATCCAGTCGAGCTCGGGTGCATGACCCAGCGCCACGCAGCCTCCGATCAGACGCGCGATCAGATCCTCCGCGTTGCCCGCGCCGCTTGCGCTGTGGCCGCCAATCAGCGCCGGACGGTAGGTGACGGTCTCAAGGCCGCGTTCGTGCGCGGCCGACACCAGGCGCTCGGCGGCCCACTTGCTCTGCGCGTAACCGAGATGAATACCTTCGAGCACCGGGACAGTGTCGTCTTCGATGACGCAGCCGCGCGCGTGCGTCGAATAGCAGGCTGCCGCGCTGGAGACGAAATGAAGGCGCTTGCGTGTTGCCGTGCAGGCGAAGCGCAGCATCGTTTCGGTCGCACCGACGTTGCTTGCGCGCAATGCTTCGTAAGGTGCCGACCAGTTGAGATCAGCGGCGGCATGCACCACGACCGAGACGGCCCGCGCGAGCTCGGCAAAGCGTGCGCTCGGCAGTCCGAACGCAGGCTGGCCGACATCGGCGGCGAAGATGCGCACCCTCGCATCGTCGAGGACCGATTCGAGCGCGTAGCGTGCGGTCGCGGCGTGCACGCGCGCGCGGGCTTGGTCGTCGCTCGCTGCGCGCACCGGACAAAACAGCGTCGGCGTGCCGGCTGCCAGAAGCTCGCCGATGAGATGCGCGCCGAGGAAACCATTGGCGCCCGTGAGGAGCACGGTCGGCCCGCACGCGGCGGATACGCCCATCGGATCGATATCGGTGGGAAGCTCGGCATCGGTGCGAATACGCGCCCAGCGCACCTCGAGATCGTCCTGCGGCAACGCGCGCGCGGCTCGCGGCTGGATTTGCGCGCGCTGCACCAGGCTGCGGATGCTGGGCGAATCGAGCAGCAAATCTTCGCCAATTTCGATACCGACGACATCGCCGATGGCGGTAGCGAGCTCGAGTGCGCTCAACGAATCGAGCCCGTAGCGGGCAAGCGGCGCGCTCGGATCGATGCGCTCGGGATCGACGCGCAGACAGCGTGCCGCAATCGCGATAATGGTGGGTTCGAGACTTTCGGCGGCTCCCATCGAGCGCTCCTCATTCACGTGTTCCCGCTAGTGTCCCGAGTCAGAAGTCGTTGCAACAATGTTCTTGATGCTCGCGACGCCACGAGTGGCAAAAGTGTCGAAATCGACGCCAGACGCGAAGCGAACCGCAGCCAGGTTGGACACCTGGCGAGGATTCGCGACAAAGTATGGCGTCGATTTCGGCATCTTTTGTGCGGCGAACTTCTGACTCGGGACACTAGAGCGGGCACGTTCCCGCCGATCGGGTATTCGCAATTGCACGTCACGCTCTTCGCACACCTGCGATGCGCACATCGTGGCGCCGCTTACCCTCGCGGGAACGGGGCGCGTCGTGCCCGTGTCGGCCTGCCGTCCAACACGGAACGATCGACTGGCGTTGAGCGTGGCGCGCTATCATGACGCGGCAGTCCCGAGCGCGAGCCCGCTCGCCGGGGTGTCGAAGCGGGCGATCAGGCGCAGGCGCGATTCGGCAAAGTCCTGCCGGCAGCGAAACCGCATGAGCTTGCCGCTGCTCGTGCGCGCGAGCGCACCGGGACGCACGAAACCGAGCGCATCGATGGCGATCTCGTGGCGCCGATAGACGTGAGCGCGGATCCGTTCGGCAAGCGTAGCCGTCTCATCCGCGGGGCTGCCGTGGCGCAACTCCGCGAGCACCACAACGCCATCACCGCTACGGCCCTGCAGCGCGAATGCCGCCACCGCATCGAGCCGCGGCGCAAGCAGCGTTTGCACACTATGCTCGATGTCCTGCGGATGAAGCTTACGCCCGCGCAGGATGATGAGGTCCTTGCGCCGACCCGTGACGTACAACTCGCCGTCGAGCAGCAAACCCAAATCCCCGGTGCGTAGCCAGCGTGCGGCGCTGCCGTCGATCTCGGCCCAACGAAAGCTCTCGGCGTCGTGCGCTCGGTTCCAGTATCCGGCGCTCAACGCCGGGCCGCTTACCCAGATTTCGCCGCTCGCGCCTTCGGCAAGGGCGCGCATGCTCGCCGGGTCGACGATCGCGATGCGGGTCGCGGGCGACGGTCGTCCGCACGATACCAGGGCGACGCCCTCGGGTGCCGAGACAAAGCGGCCGGCCTCGAGCGCATCGCGTTGCGCGCGCCGGACGCGCGGCCGCGGCGCGGCGCGATCCGAGGCAGCGACGAGTAGCGTTGCCTCCGCCAAGCCGTATACCGGACGCAAGGCGGTCGCGCGAAACCCGCAGCGCTCGAAGCGCGCCGCGAATCGCGCCAGCGTATCGGCCTGCACCGGCTCGGCGCCGCAATAGGCAACCTGCCAGCGTTGCAGATCGAGGCCGTCCAAGTCCTCGTCGGCGATGCGCCGAAGACATGCATCGTAAGCGAAATTTGGTCCGCCGCTCACACTCGCGCCGTGGCGCGAAATTGCGCGCAACCAGCGTACGGGCCGCTGCAGAAACGCAGTGTGCGGCATGAGCCAGGTCGAATAGCCGCCGTATAGCGGCTGCAGCAGGCCCTCGATGAGGCCCATGTCGTGGTAGCTCGGTAGCCACGATACGCCACGGCTGTCGCTGGCGTTGCCTTCGGCCTGATGGATGGCGGCAAGATTTGCCATGACATTGGCGTGGGTGATGCGCACCCCGCGCGGACTGCTGGTGGAACCCGAGGTGTATTGGAGCAATGCGAGCGATGCTGGATCCGGGCACGTCATCGCTGCGTCGCGCGCCTCCCCGATGAAATCGCAGTCGGTGGCGATGATCTGCGTGCCGGCAAGCTCGCGCGCCGCTACGGCCCAGCGCGCGATGAGCGGCGTCGTGAGAAGGTGGCGCGCGCCGCAATCGGCTACGATGGCGGCCAGGCGCTCGTTGTCGCGGCGCGGGTGCGGCGGGCATGCCGGCACCGCCACCAGTCCGGCCTTAAGACAGCCGAAGAAAGCGACGACGAACTCGAGCCCGGGCGGGTAGGCGAGTAGCACGTTGCTGCCCATGGCGATGCGGCCAAGCAGTGTGCGCGCGAGGGCGTCGGCGCGGGTCGCGAGCGCCTCGAAGCTCAAGGTGCCCGCTTCGTTCTCGCCGTCGGCGAGGAACGTATAGAGCGGCTTGCGCCCGAACCGGGCCGAGCGCTCGCGCAACAGCGCCACCAGATCTTCAGGCCGGCCCGGCTCGCACGACGCCGCGCCGGGCGTCTGGCCCGCCAGAGCGCGCGCGTGCGGGCTTTGCTCGGCGCCACGTGCATGCGCGCTCATTGCCCGTCTTTCCCGACGAGCTCGGCGTGCCAGCGCACGTAGTGCGCGTGCATGGCGTCGCGATGCGTCGCGATAGCGTCGATGTTCCACGAGCGGGTATCGATCGGCGCGCCGACGAACACATCGACCGTGCCTGCTCGCGCGGCGAGTCCCTTGCCCGGATCGATGGCGCGGGGAATGCGAATGAACAGCGGCACGATCGGCGCACGCAGATCGGCGGCGAGATGAAACGCGCCCTTGTTGAACGCGCCGATGCGCCCGCTCGTGATGCGCTCGCCCTCGGGACTCAGGTACACCGACTCGCCGCTTGCGCGAAGACACGCGGCCGCACGCCGGAAAATGCGCCGGCGCGCGTCGGGAAACTCCTGCGGCACGGTCCAGAAAATGCCGATGAGGTAGCCGATCAGCCCCAGCGGCAGGAGCTTGCGCAGGTGGCCCGAGAGAAAGAAGCGCGTGTTCGGCAGTCCCAACGCGACCAGCACGAACACGTCGATGGTCGAGGTGTGATTGGAGATGTAGACCACCTGCCCGGCCGGATAGGGCGCGGCGCGACGGACGACGAAGCGCACGCCGAAGATCGCGAGCACGATACGCCCGAGCATCTGCGCGAGGCACTCGCTGTAGAAGCGTCGCAACCGAAAGCCGGTCACCAGCGCGATCAGCAGCATGACGAGCGCGCCCATGGCCATGACGGCGAGGCTTGCGCCCACCTGTGCGCCGTAGCGCAGACGCGCGGCGAGATCGCGTTCGTTTGCCGTAACCGCTGCGGTGCTCACGGCGCGCGCCCCCTGCCGACCACGACGGTCTGCATCGCCAGGTTGAGCTGCTTCTCGAACAGAAGCAGCGGCGCGAGCAGCGCCTCGCCCGCGAAGTACGGACCGACCGCCCGATCGAGATCGAGACCGCGCCCGCGCAGCAGCTTGAAGGCCGCACCGGCGAAGAGATAGAAGTACGCCGGGAACGCACCCCACGGCAGCCACTCGAGCACTTCGAGCCCGGCGCGCGCGACCATGGCGAACAGTGTTTCGCGACTGTAGAGCACGGTATGCTGCGGCGCCTGCAGGCCCGGCCAGCGCTCAGCGAACAAGCGGAAGCTCACGCTATCGAGCCGCGGCACCTCGATCAGCATGCGCCCGTTCGGGGCGAGCCAGTCGCGCGCTTGCGCAAGTGTCGCCTGCGGCTCGTAGTCGTGTTCCAGGAAATGCCACATCGTGATCAGGTCGAAGGGATGCTCGAAGCGCTGCGCCTGCGGCCGGCCACAATGGAACTCGATCGCGCGCATCCACGGCCGATTCGACAGGTCCTTGAAGTCGACGCCGGTCGCATGCGCCCCGGTTTGCGCCCGCACCTTGGCGAGAAACGTACCCGCACCGCAGCCCAGGTCGAGCACGCGGCTCGAAGCGCCGAGCGCCGTATAGCGGCGCACCAGCGCGAGCTTGCGCCGGTCGTGCCGATCCATCGCCCAGCGGTACAAGGGGGTGAACAATCCGAAATCATTCTTCTTGCGATGCGCGATGTACTCGTCGTCGTACCAATCGACGATCCGCGCTGCCGGAATGCGGGGGTTCTGATAGACCAGGGCGCAGTCGTCGCAGCGCACGAAGGTGAAGCGCCCGGGTTTCCCGGTGAGATCGTCCTCCGCATCGATGAAATGCGTCGCTCGAACCGATCCGCAGGCGTAACAGCCAACCGGTTCGGTTGCGGCGGCTCCTGCGCAGGACCCGGGCATGGCGCTCGACGCCAGCGCCGGCCGGGATGGGCCTTGCGTGCGCTCGAATGCCAGTGCGCCGGCGCGTGCGGCGCCTGTCAGATGGGATTGTGGTCGCATCACGGAACTCCTCGATGAATCACGAACAACGCAGCGCTGGCGCACACGAACGGCAGGTAGCGTGCCCGACTGGCAGGCACGCAACGCTCCCCTCTCTGCCTGGGAGAGACGCCACGATGGCGCATCGCGACTTGCGCCCTGGAACCTCGCGTG
>CAZNBS010000131.1:0-13691 GCA_964570955.1 uncultured Burkholderiales bacterium
TCTCGTCCCCTCACTCCCACTCGATCATCACCGGCTTCGGTAAGTCGTTGTTCGGCCTGAGAGCACTCATCCCCGAGCCGAATTTTTACCGACAGATTTACCGTCACTTTGAGAGCCATCCCCCATCGCGGCTTTCATCATCTATCGAGATGTATCGAGAACGATCGGCGCTTCCACAATGACCAGCTTTCGAGATGTATCGCGATCTATCGCTTCTCTGCATGCGAATTTCCGAGTGCAGGAAGCTACTCTCTTGATCAGGACAGGGCCAAAAAAGACGCCGGCATCAAATGCCCTAACGTGCTGTCGCATCGAATGTTTGCGGCGATTTTTTTACCGTCACGACGCTTCCGCACGGTCCCAGCGCATCAGTGCGCATCGACAGTCTGCTCCGCTGTTTCCTTCCATGGCTTGATCTTCGCGAGTGCCCTCGCAAGGTTCGCTTTCGCAACCTCGGTATCGTAGTCCGCCTGCAAACGCAGCCACCAGCCGTCCGAGAGTCCGAAGAAGCGGCACAGCCGCAGATCGGTGGCCGCGGTGATCGCGCGCTTGCCGGCGAGGATCTCTCCGATGCGCTGCGCAGGCACGCCGATTTCCTTCGCCAGCCGGTAGTTGCTCATGCCCAGCGGCTTGAGGAATTCCTCGGCCAGCATTTCGCCGGGCGACACGGGTTTGAGTTTCCTGCTCATGTCGATCTCCGTCAGTGATAGTCCACGATCTCGACGTCTTCGGCACCGCTTCCGGACCAGCGAAAGCACATGCGGAACTGATTGTTCGCGCGAATGCTCCACTGGCCAGCGCGATCGCCCTTCAGCTGCTCCATTCGGTTCGCCGGCGGCACACGCAAGTCCTCGATGCGCCGCGCCACGTCGAGCTCCTTCAGCTTGCGCAACGCCGGGCGCTCGATGTTCGCAAAGCTCGCCACGCCCCGCAGCCTAAACAGCGCTTCGGTGTCGACGTATTTCAACGTCCCCATTGCCACAGTCAAAATAGTAACGCGCTACGTGATTACCGTCACGCGTGATTATCGATGACAATGTCTTCTCCGCACAAATGGGCGTTCGCGCCGCGCTTTCGCCGGCGCGCCTTCGGCTGACGCTCGCAGCCCGCCGTCCAACGAGTCAGGGGAGCCATGGTACAGAGGCCTCGGTAGCGAACGTGGCCCATTCGGGTGGTGCGCCTTCTCGCGTTCGTGTGATTAGGTTGAGCGCGTCGCCGGGATGCTCAGAACTGTTGCGAATCTTCAGACCCGCCACCTAAAGATCGGCGACTGGCAAGCACCATCAACAACAGATCATGCTTAGCAGAGCGCGCGCCCTGCTCATCCCGACATAGTGGTAGGAGCGCAGAGTCTCGCTACGTCCGGGCCCGGGCATGTCGACAAGAACAACCACCTCGCTCTCGAGACCTTTGAAATCCCCAATCTGCGCAAAGCCGATTGCTTTTCGGATCACGTTACGAGAAGAGGCACCGTCCAGAACGGCGATTGAATCGCACAATTCCACCGGTAGCGAAGACGTCCAGGAACGCGCAAACGAAAAGGGCGAAAGTACGACGATGTCACCCGGGTTGAATCCCTCGCCATCCACCAGGCCACGCAGCTCCTTCTCTAGTGCTCGGACGGCACTCTGCGCGTCGGCGACATGAACTTCACGAACAGCCGGGCCGTCCCCAACCCCTGGATTCCCGACGTCGGCGCCCAGATCACCCTGTATCCGGTGCAGGATTGGCAGCGAATTTCGGCAGTTCGTCTTGAGGGGGATTCGTACCGGGGAAAAGCTCTGCAAGTAATCGTAGGCGTCCGGCACGTAGAAGCCGCAAAGCCCGGATTGATTGTTGGCGTCATGAAAAAAACACCAATGTCCTTCGCTTAATCCACCGACCAGACTGCGATCCAGCCGGTCCAGCGCATCCATGTTCAATATGTCCTGACCCTCGTCGACGATCAAAGCATCGAACTTCTTGATGCCGACACGCTTGGCTGCGACATGAATCGACTCCGCCAGGCTGACCGTCAGACCAGGCATCGCGTTTCGCTCCAAGAAACCCTTGAGCCACGGCGAATGGCAGGTGAGCGCAGTCTTCATTCCAGACGCGCTCCAGCGCTTCGCCAATTCAAGCGCCAGCATCGTCTTCCCCGTACCAGCGCCGCCCGAACATATCACCCGAGGGTTGGCTTCGACGATATCGATCAGCCTCAGCTGATCTTCCGTAAGCCGAGCGATTCGGGTTTCGACATCATGGGCGGAAACATGCAACGGTACGACTGCCTCGAAATCTGGGCGCAAGAGTTGCTGCAATACATTCCGCTGCGATGAGCTTGCGGTACCTTTGCGAGCGTCCTTCGCGCGCCAGTACCCGATCAATCGCGTCAGCCACTTTTCAAACTGCCTGAAGTCCCGAGCATCAGCGAGAACGGCGCGATCCCACTCCGCACTATCGGGCAGCCGCTCGACGTCCGGCAGGACAACCCCGTACCCCACCACGAAGACGTTGGCGACAGAAGCAGGTATCTTCCCCCGCAAGCCATGTAGCGCACTCTCAGCTTGTTTGAATGGTGACTCACGCAATCGTTCGGTTTCGCCATACCGGTTCTCAGTTATCCAGATGCCATCATTGCAGGAAACGCCGCCGCCCTTCACCTCTAACACAAAAAGGCCCTCAGGTCCGCACGCGACAAAGTCGATCTCTCCGAACCGTTTGTACTCGTGCCGGGGAAGGTTAAGCGAGTGCATAGCAAACCACCCCATCCGCTCCGGTCCGGCAAAGGTCTTCCGCAGCTGGTCAAACACGCGCAATTCCGCTTGGCTGCTGGTGTTCAGGGGTTGGCTGGGAATCATGCGCATGGCTTGCCGTGCCCGCCCCCCGTTTCCTCCAATTGCTGCGCGCTTGTCAAATCCTTGCGCACTTCGGCTTCGATCTTGGGGTCAATCGGCGGCCATTGCCCCAAGCGGCGCAGAAATATGGCCACTTCCACTTCTTCTGTACTGGCCACTACCCTACCGGGTAACACAAGCTGCAGGTCGTTTCGTTCGAAACTATCCGGATAATCACCTTCCGCCAGAGTGATTCGTGTCCGGACGCAATCGTTCCAATTGCACATTTTTGCAAGCTTTAGTGCCACTCCATTTTGTGAGCTGTTTCCCTCACTCCCCGGGGCAGTAAAGAGCTCTCGTAGGGGTTTCGGACCTGGCGGCGAAGTGAGGGTGAAGTCATCACGGCAGCGCAGGTGCTCAGCAACCGCCATCCGATATGCCACGTAGGCAGACACCTCCGGATCGCGGAGTTCCTTAGGCATCTGCAGCCAGCTATCGCGCACACCGAACAGAATTCCAGCAAGAACATACTCCGCATCGTTCAATAAAGGGTTTGAAAACTCCAACAGCTCGGTACAATTCTCGCGCAGGCAAAACAATAGTAAGGGTCTCGATAGCGATCCCTTATGACGCTCAAGCAGCTCGGTGATTGTTCCAGCACCCAGGCCGCGGCAACCACGCATGTCGGCGACCAATCGCTCCAAACGTGGCCGCAATTCCGATTCCTGAAGAATGGCAAGCTGGCTGTCCAGATACTCCAGCGCCACATCCACTGGCGTTTGCGTGTGTTCCTGAGTCTTCGCGGCGACCAGTGATCGGACAACCCCCCAGAAAAGACGTGCACGGGTATCTGCTTGACCCGACACCGCTTCCCCATTCATCCAATTGGAAAGTTCCGCGAGAATCGGATCGCTTCGGGCCAGGTGAATATCTTTGTCGCGCGCGCCTCCGGTCGCCAATCGAAACGCCGCAAGTCCGAGATCGCTTCGATTTGCGAATCGGTACAACATCGCAAGCGCGCCGCCAAGCGCCTGCCCAAAAGCGGGGAAATCGTCACCATCATCCGAAAGCAGTTGTTCTTGTGGCTGCGTTGCAGCCCAGCCAACACCCGTATCGAAGGCATACAGCGACTCCGCAACTGCAACTCGACAACGGAACAGATCGACATTCGATACGTCATTGGCGGCGCCTTCGAATGCCTGTCTGTCCTCGGGAGAACGAAAGTTGATGCTGGAGAGCAACGACGTCGGTATTGGCGCTCGAACCAGCATGGCAATGTCGTCTTTGCGCTTTCTTGCAGCCGGCGAGGCTAAGTCTCGTATGCGGCCATCGCGCGACAGCATGCGAACGGGGCCGGAGAGGCCGCTTAAGTCGAACGAGGCGATACAGGGTAACAGGTGCCTACGTTCAGCAGTAGCGCGACTCAAGGCATCCTCTGGAATCTTGATCTTGTCTCGGAACAAGGGAATCCACCCAGGATAGACGTTCAGGCAGTCGGAATAGTGCTTGCCTCGAAAGCCCGCAGGGCTCATCACCATACCGGCAGCCAGCATGTAAAGCATGTTTTGATGGTTCGTTACAAGGTGCCATGTGAGCGCGGCTTCTTGTCGAATTCGTGGCTTCTTTGGCGTGACAGCTATCTTGGTCATGACTTACTTCCTGGCAAGAATGGTGGGGTCGGTGGGCAGCAACCCATCGACAACGGGACAGGCATTGCTATTACGAAGCAGGATGACCTGTTCCCTGGCACGCGCCACCATCACATAAAACCTTGCCTTGAGCGCGTGCGGGTCGCGTTTAGGTTGGTGTTGGTCGATATCGGCCAGGATGGCCGTGTCAAACTCCAGGCCTTTGCACGACTGGGCGTTGATGATCATGACGCCACCTTGACCGAAGCTCGGCAATTCACGCTGCCCGGAGCCGAAGGTCTGGATCGGTGGTTTGCCATTATCGAGCTTTGGGTCGGCACGAAGAAGCGCATCATTGAATCGAGTCCGCACCTTATTGTTCGGAGTGATGATGCCAATCAGCTTGCGTGGATTGCGATCGCTCATTTGAAGGATTCGGTCCGCGAGTTCTGCGAACGTTATCGTGTTTGGCCGACCATAAGTCCAAAGTTCCGGTGTCGCAGCGGATGAATTGGCATGAGGCAAATCGGGCTTTGGGCTGGCCGGATCTGCCGGGTAGAAGTGCTGGGCCAATAACGCGATGGGCCGCGTGTTCCGGTAGTTGATTCTTAGTTCCAGCGTGTCGGACGGGTCGATATCAAGGACATTCTCGATATCCTGACGCGAGCTGCAATTGTCGGGGTGGATCTGCTGGTTCTGGTCTGCCGCCACGTAGAAGTTCTCAAAACCGATATGGGTCAATGTGCGATAGAAGGCAGGCGGCATATCTTGACCTTCATCAATCACCAAAAATTTTCCGCTCAGATTCTCGTTAGGTTTTCCCTGAACCAGCTCCTCAACAGCTTGCCAATCAATTGGCCGGTAATCTTCAGCGTACGCCGGTTCGCGTGTTGGAACAGTGTCAAAAAAGTATTTGCAAATCCTTCGGAACCAGGAATCCCAGGTCTTGGCGGAGAATGTCTGGTCACTGCCGAACAGATGGCGGTTTGAATGATCCAGCAAGTGGTTGTAAACGAGAGTTCGGTAGGTCCTGTCGTACCGCGCCAAGCGTCGTGCCCGCAATAACGCCACCACCGACTTTCCGGTGCCAGGCCCGCCGACAATCAGGTGTTGTCCCTCCAATGGCAAAGCGAGAGCTTCATCCTGATCCTTGTTCAGATCCTGAATCCCTGGCAGCGTGAATCGGCGGGTGCGGTCTACCGGCATGGTTAGGACACACCGAAGAAGGAAGGCATTCCGCTGGCGAGATCGCCCTTGACGAACACTCGGTCCAGCAAGCTGTTTCCGTAATCGCAGGCAGGCTCAGGCACCAGCGCGCAGGCGTGGCAGGCAGCACGGTTCAAAAGGCCAGGTCCCTGACCCTCGTGCTCGCTGCAGACCGGATCCAACGAACACCAGCGAGAGTGTTCGAGTGCGCGAATCAGAATGCCTAGAAAGCGTCGGGGTTCGCTTAGTTCGGCTAAGCCACCCAGAGAGCCGGCAATGTCCGGGACGGCGACATGGATGAGGATCCCGGCCATGGGCTCCGGTGGGTTGGCGCAATAGACACGCTCAATGAGCGACGCAGCAGGATATCCTCCCTCCGACTCGATTTGTCGCATCAGGAGGTGTGACAGCGTGTGCAATAACATAAAGCGCGTGGTCAGTGGGTTGAGGGCATCGCGACCGGATTGGGCGAATCGGGGAAGAAGTCGATCCAGACGAGAACCAACCGCAGGTGCTTGCTCCCAGACTTTGAGCCGTTCCTCGTCGAGCGCGAGAAATATGCCTTCGCCATACAATTCCACGGCGGGCAGCCAGTCGGACCGCCCTACGACGTCCGGCGGCACCGTTTCTTCCCCGCCCAAGCGCTTGAAGCCTTTGAATACTTTCACCGCCTTGAGCCGATCCACGCGAACGAGGTGCCGGACCCCACGGACGATTTCCCTCGCACAACCGTCCAGGTCATTTGCCTGTCCCAGTTCATGCCACGCATTGCTGTTGTTGCGCGTCACCAGATCCTCGTCGTCGCGCTGGTCTGGCAATACTTCCAGAAACGCCTTGAACTCGCTTTCCCTCAATTGGCCGGGAGTAAGGTTCTCTCCATACAAGGGGTATCCGCGGGATAGGTCGGTCAACGCGGCTTCGATGTCTACGGGTGAGCAGCGATACTCCGTCGCCAGCGTCCGTATGACGCCCTTTCGCGCCAACGGCAGTTTCGCCCCATCGATCCGGGCGCGATCACCCGAATTGCGATACAAGCGATCCACGACCGTGCCCTTGCGAACGCGGGATTCCGGGGGAATCACCAGCACGGATTCCGCGACGGGCACGTAAGCACGCGCGTCATTGATAGACAGCACTTGCGCGAGGTCGTCGTAATCTGTATCAACGTCCTCCGATGGGGGCACCAGATCGTCTTTCGTCCAGGGCTGCGCTGGGCCCCGGCCGAATCCCAACCGCTCATCACCACGAAACTGGACCTCCGCGCGGCAGGCATCGCACCGCAACGTGCGCTCTTCGTAGCCGCGCTCAATCAGCCGAAGTTGATCTTGCACCTTGCAATTGCGCTGCGCGGGACTTCTAGCACTCCTGTGTGCGAGAAAATGCCAAGGCACATCGGCAAGGTATCCGCGGGAATCCACCAATACCCAAGTCAGCTGCTCCAGAAGTGGGTGGCGCTCGCAGTTTGCCCGAATGCAACGCGGCGCATGGTCAGGTTGCTCTCTTTTCCAAGGCCATCGGTACAGCGCGCCGCAACTCGGGCAACTCACCCAGGACGGAAACCTCGTTGCCGGCACGCAAACGCCATCCACTTGGCCATTCGCCATTTCCTTCGCCACAGGTGGGGCGCGCAGTTGCTGTTCGATGCCCAGCGCCGCACGCACGCGCTCCACATAAGGGATCGCTCTACCGGCCGCGATACCCTGGCGATCCGTCCACTGGCGGGTGTCCTGAACAACCACCAGCCCGTTCGGCCCGCGAACGATCGCGCCAACGCCGCTGTGACCGAGCAGGTGAGAAAGGCGTATGGGAATCAGTTCATTGGCCATGGTTCATCGGGCATCGAGCAGTGCGGTGTTCTCGACGTTGCGCAGGGACTGCAAGGTCGGCCACAGGCCGCGAATTTTGTCGTCGTGGTTGCACAGCAAGCGATCGCGGCCGCTGTCCCGATCTGAAACCTGATAATCCAGCTTTCTCCTCGCAACCCGACAACGTTCCGCCTCGGTGAACCATTGGGCAATGAGCGATTCGATATGCCGGCTTACTTCATCCGCTTGATCGGGAGCCGCCTGTGCGCAACGCCGCTTCAGACGTTCGGCGGCCTCGGCGACCCGTAGGACTTTCGGATCGAAGTCTGCAGCGGTGCCATTCCCGAGCAGCCCCAACCCGGCGTGACGCATGACGATCACCAGCGCCGAGTGCAAAGCGCGATTGCGCGCCTGGTAGGTATAAGGCGTGACACTGCTGGGCTCGACGAAGCGGTAGAAAGTCTCGTGGTAGGGGCGAAAGCTCTCGTAATGCGACAGGCTGCGAGCTTGATCGCGATAGTAGTTGGCGAACACCAGACCAGGCACTTGACCGCGCCCCACGCGACTGCTGGCCTGAATGTACTCCGCTGTGGTCAACGGCTGGCCGTTGATGATCATCAGTGCCAGCCTGCCCACGTCAAGCCCCACCGAGATCATGTTGGTGGCCAGTACTGCATCGAGGCAGCCGTCTTCATCGCGCCGCTTTCTCAACCGGGCGAAAATTTCTGCATTCTGCTCCGCCGTCTGCAAACTGGTGAGTTGGGCAATGCTTGGCGTCGAGCGCTGTCGGTTTTGTGCCTGGTCGTCGTCCAGCGCTCGGCCATCCGCTTCGCCAAGCAACAACCGCATGTAATCGCGCACATCGCTGGCGAAAGCCGTATGGCTGTTGCCGACGCCCTTTAGGCTGCCGTGATACACCACTTGCGTCCACCAGGCATCAAATAGTTCACGTGCATCCGGGTCGCCCTCGAACAAGATGTACGGTGCGAACAGCAGAGCAGCCGCCAACGGCGCCATGCACTTCTGACGGTTCAGCATCGGCGCCAGATAGCCGACGTAGATGCGGCCCGGGTGTTGCTCCAGCGGAACGGTACGAGAGAAATAGGCGTTGTCCCGACTCAGCCCGACTGGCGGGAACACGGCCACTTCGCGTCCGTACAGTCGTTTCACCTGTTGATCCGCCATGCGTATGGTGGCAGTCGACGCGACGTACTTCGGATAGACGCCGCGCAATTGCAGCACGGTGTCGACGGCAGCTTCGTACAGGCCTGCCACCGAGCCCAGAGCGCTGGCGATCAGGTGCAACTCATCCTGGATGATCAGCTCCGGCGGTCGATGCAGTGCACCGCCGAAGAACGCATTGGCACGCTCTTCCCACGTCAATCTGGCGAACTTGTCCACCGTGGCGACCAGCATGGTCGGCGGTTCGGCATACAAGGCTTCGTCGACGACATTGCAGGGAAGCACGCCCTCTGGCGACGCACCGAAGCCACATTCCGGATTCCGGCAGAGGAACTGAAAGCGCTGTGCGGTGCTGTCGTAGTTGCGGGTCGCTTCAAACGCTTGCTCACACCACGGGCAATGATCGAGCACCAATGCGGGCTTCTCGCCGCTGGCACACGCCTTGTTTACGAAGTCGAAAGCCTTGGCGAAGCTGTTTGGGCTTGTCGCCTCTCCTACCCACATGCCGATGGTGACCGGGACTGAACCGAGATCGGCGCGTTCGCGCCGGATGAGCTCCAGTGCGCAGATGAGGCGGGTGGCGCGCACGAACTGATCGCGCGTCAACAAGCGAAGGGTGTAGCGCATGAGGACAGCGGTTCCGCCTCCGGTATCGGGATGACGAAGACGCCGCAGCACTATTAGAAACGCTACTAGACCGAGGTAGGCTTCCGTCTTGCCGCCGCCTGTCGGGAACCAGATAAGGTCGACCGTATCGCGAAATTCGCTGTCCTCGTTCGCCGTCGATTCCAGCGTGGTCAACAAGAAAGCCAACTGAAACGGACGCCAACGGTAGGCTTCGTCGGCGCTGGACCTGCCTTGTAGACGGCCGTACTGGCGCATCTGATCCAGCATGGCTCGGTTGGCCAGAGCAAAGGCCAGTCTTGCCTGTGCATTCCCGGCCAGCAAGCGCAGGCCTGCGCGCATGCGCGAGACAGCCGTGTTCATACGGGAGACTATGCGGTTGCCCGCCGCATGATCCGCAATAGGCAAGTCCGAGATCTGCCCTTGCTGGGTTGCAACCCAAGTGGCGTACCCATCCACGAAAGCTGCTAGTCGAGGCAGGAGGGTCGCATGCGTACCGTCGATCTCCGCCAGACACGCCAGCGACAGCACGGGCTCGCCGCCCGTTCCCGTGTCTGCCGTCATCTGGGGAACCTCCACCGCCGGCATCGTTTCGGAATGCAGCTCGAAAACCTTGCCGTCCTTCAGTTCCCAGCCGGCAGCACAACCGTG
This sequence comes from uncultured Burkholderiales bacterium, assembly GCA_964570955.1. Taxonomy (GTDB): domain Bacteria; phylum Pseudomonadota; class Gammaproteobacteria; order Burkholderiales; family SHXO01; genus SHXO01. Next base: position 9,913 of record CAZNBS010000131.1, read on the forward strand.
TCCAACGGCATAGGTGTGCCTGTGCGCATACTGGAGTTCGATCTCCTGCTCTTCCGGATCGAGCAGACTGCGATCAACGCAGGGATACACGCCAACTTCGCCTGAGTCGATCACGCATCGGAGGCCGGCCTCGAACAGGGTCTTTCCCGCGCGCTCGAAGACGTAGTCTCTACCCGTCTCGCTGTCCGAGAGTTCCTGCGCATTGCAGAGCGAGGCGGTGACAATCCAGCCATCGGCGAAGCGACGCCACTGAACATCCAAGCGCGCCCTGCCTGCCAGTTTGAAAAAACTCTGGCGACAGTCGCTTCCGGGACAAGCCAAGTTCTCGAACCCCTCGCCGTCCGCCCGTCCGGAAACCAGGTCGAGACGTTTCCACTCGTTCTTGTACCGTCCGCCATCGCCACGGTCTGCATGTTGGTACACGACGGCACGGCACAACACTTGAAGCCGAATGTCGCTGCCCGCGATAAAAAACGAGAAGCCCAACGACGACGGTGGAATATAACGCCGCACAATGGCAGGTTCGGCCATGCTCTCGCCATCGACTTCGCCCGATCCCTCGCTCTCGTCCACATCTTCGCCGGCGGGATCGATGCCTTCGCCCCACTTGGATGTCGGGTAGAGCGCGCCGCAGGGAAATCGCTCCGTAGGCAGCACGTCGCGGAGGTGCGGGCCATCGGCCACGAGCTCGGGCGGCCCGACGAGTTGCATGCGAAGCCAGTCGATCAGCTTCTTTCTTGGTTCAAGATACATCGCACTCCTCTACTGCCCGGCGAAGACTTCCACATGAGCCGTCAATCGGGCGAGTCCGTCTGTATCGAGGACATAGAATAGCCCCAGAGAGCGTGAGGCCTGGGATCTCTCGAGTACGGTGCACCCAACGTTGCTTGTCGCAACACCCTCGGGTCATGTGGGGCTTTCCCTCACTTGTAACGCACCAGCTGCGACCGGCAGGACTATCCAGCTCTCAACAACGGAGCGGCCGGTGGCCCTCGCCAACGCATCCACATAGACCGACAACTGCCCGCCATGCTCGTCCGCGACCTGATCCCACCGGTCCCGCGGAGCGGGATTCGCCTTGTGGTCAAGGAGCACCCAACCCTGCTTCGTTTCCAACAGGAGGTCGATGCGGCCGTGCATGACCTGGCCACTGGGGAGTATCGACTCGACGGGAACCTCGGCAAGCCGACGACAGCCGGGCCAACGCGCCGAGATCCACGTCTCCAACGCGCGGACCTGCCCGATCAGAGCAGACGGTTCGATCGCGCCGTTGAGCCCGAATCCATCGAGAATGCGTTGGACCCGATTTTCGTCAAGGGGCACGCTGGGATCAGTGAACGCGGTCGCGATAGACGCATGAATTGCATTACCGAGGGCGGTCATGTCGGTTCCAGCCTTCAGCGCGATGCGTTCTCCGATCGACACGGAGTCAGTCACCTTGCACGCTCTGGCGACGGAAGCCGAAGCGATCAGGGTCGCTGGCAGCCGCCCGGTGCGCGACTCCGGGGTTGGAAACCAACGAAGCGGCGCATCCGGCTCGACCAGTGCCGAAGGCTGCGCCGGCGCCTGAAAACTCCGGAAGTCGCACGTAACCCGCGAACCGTCCGGCATGGAAACCGAGTCAGCGGCGACATCCGGTGCGAGCCATGGCGCATTCAGGGATCCCAGCCATTCGCAGGCGCCCTTCTTGGCGGGAAACGCCAGCACGAGGCAGTCGCGCGCCCGCGTCATGCTCACGTATAGGAGCCGCTTCGCTTCGTCGATCGCCTCCCCGCGTAGGCGAACACCCTCTGGGGACTGGGCGATCGTATCGGCGATGTCGACTTTCTTCTGGGCGCCGAACGGCCAAGACCAGTACCGGATCCAGCGATCCTTGAGCGGCGCGGCGACATCGAAGCCCGCATGGGATCGCGCGGCGACCGACCAGAGCCGGCCTTGGATATCTTTCTCCAAGTCCAGCAGAATGACGACGGGCCACTCCAGTCCCTTGGCCGCGTGGTGCGTCATGACCTTGACCGCGTCGACGGGCTGTTCGGCGAGCATGTCGAGTCCCGCACTCGCCTGCTCGCCAAGCCACAGAATGAGGCCGGAAACCGTCGCCGGCTCGCGCCGCGTGAGGCACGCGTCCTCGTAGGTTTTCGCGAGGCCGAGGAGCGCCTGAAGGTTGGCGAGACGTACCCGCGCGACGAGTTCATTGCGCCGCCAACGCAGCACGCGTCCGGCGAGGTCGCATTGGGCGATGACGAGTTCCATTGCGGCATATGGCGAGAGCAGCGGCGCCTGCTCTCGGAGCTTCGCAATTCGAGAGAGCAGCGGGTGTCCGTCCGCAGTGCCGTCGCGCCACTGGCCGCTGTCGCCGCCGGCTTCGAGGTAGCGCAGGCGGTCCGAAAGCCAAGACTCCGGTTCCTCGCAGTCGGCCAGCGAGACGATCTCCGCACTCGCCAATGTGTCGCGCGGGTCGTTCAATCGTCGTAGGCACGCGAGCGCTAGGACGGCCTCGGGTGTGGAGAGCAGCCCGGACTGTTGCGTGGCCCAGGGCACGGAGCCGAAGCGAAGTGCTTCCGCGACTTTCTGCACGCCGTCATTGGTCTTGCAGAGCACCGCGACGTCGCCGAAGTGGGCTGGCCGCGGAGCGCCCGTCGACGGATCGATGACACGATAGCCCGAGGCGAACAGCGCCTTGATCCCTTCGGCGAGTGCCGCCGCCCTCTCCGTCACGTTCTTGCCGCTCAGAACCCAGTTGGCGAGAGCCGCGTCAGGAACCAGTTCCCTGCGGACCGGTGCCAGCTCGACCTCGGCGCGCGAGAGCCCGGGCGCAAAGGCGTCGCCGAAGGCGCCGTTGACCAAGCGAACCAAGTCGGGCCGAGACCGGCGCGACTCGCTGAGCACTTCCTTGGCGCCGCCCATGCGGGGCAGTTCGCCCAGTAACGCCTTCATGAGCTCGGCGTCGCTGCCCCGGAAGCCGTAGATGGCCTGTTTCACGTCACCGACCCACACGCTCTCGTGGGCGATGTGTGACAAGCGCACGAAGAGTTCGAGCTGGATAGGGCTCGTGTCCTGGAACTCGTCCACTAGCAGCAGATCGAGCTCCTGGGAGAGCGCCTCGACTACTGCGAGTTTCTCCAGGAGCCCAAGAAAGAGGTGCTCCTGGTCCACGAAGTCGATGACGCCCAGTTCGCGTTTTCTGCTTGCGTAGGCATCCAGCGCCCTCGCCGCCAGCGTGAAGATCACCGCCAGGTAGCGCTCGATGTCCTGCCGCAGCCGCGGATGCGCGGCGAAGCGTCCGGCAATGTCAGTCACTGGCTGCGCAACGGCCTTCAAGCCCGCCTCGGGGGCGCCCTTGGAGAGCTTGACCCAATCGGCCCAAGCCGCGGTGCCGGCTTGCACTACCCGCAGCGTTTCGCGCGCGAGCCCGATGTATTCGGCCGTGTTCTTCTTGCCGGTGGCGCGCTTCTCGATCTGGGCAACGGCAGCCTCGATCGCGCTCGCGAGCATCGTGTCGAGGTCGTCCGCTGCCGGCGCTGGAAAGTGGGCCAGAAGGTCCTGCGCGTTGCGTTCGCCGAACGTGGCCAGACGCGCAGGCGCGATGTCGTTCGCGCGCGCCTGATCGATGAGCGCCTTGAGTGCGTCTTCCCAGCTCTCGACGCCGAGCCGACGCGCCAGTTCGACCAGTTGCTGGACCGTGGCGCTGTCGGAGACCGTGTCGATCGCCTCCCTGACGAGCTGTTGTCTCTCCCACTATCTCGTGATTCACCGGCATGTTTATGCCGGAGTATTTC
>CAZNBS010000132.1:0-13538 GCA_964570955.1 uncultured Burkholderiales bacterium
GGCGCGTACTCCAGGTTGGTCAGTTCGCCCCCGTGCTGCTTCGGCCGCCACAGGTTCCAGAGGCCCTGCTTGCGTGCGATCGGCTTCAGCTCCTCGATGATGCGCGTGGGAACCCACGCATTGCCCTTCGCGCGGTTCTCCTCGATCTCCTGGTAGAAGCGGTTCTCGTTGGGGTAGATGTACTGGTCCATGAATGCGCTCACCTGCGCGCGCAGTTTCTGGACCTTCTCCGAGTATGCGAAATGCATGGGCGATTCCCCGTCAGGCGGTCTGGCCGCGTAGTGGTTGGAAGGAGGGTTCGGATGGCGGAACGCCGGCGGCGTTCATCTCATGCCCCCGGCGCGATGCGTTCGAAGCGCTGGATCGCCTCGCGCAGGAATGCGGGCACCGGCGCGGCCGTGCGCGCCGTCGGGTCGGCATTGACGTAGACCAGTTCGCCGCTCACCAGCAGCGCATCGGCGCGATGCAGTTCGAGGAGGAAGCGCACGCTGCTGCGACCGATGCGAGTGGCGCGCACCAGCACGTCGATCTCGTCGTCGTAGACGGCGGGCGCGTGATACTCGAGCGTCGCCTTCTTGACGAACAGATCGGTGCCGTGCTGGAGGATGCCGTCGGGGTAGGGATAGCCGAGCGTACGCCAGTACTCGGTGATCCCGACGTCGAAATACAGCAGGTAGTGGCCGTTGAACACGATGCCCTGGCGGTCGACCTCGGCCCAGCGCACGCGCAGCCGGTGCGAGAAGGCAAAGTCAGCGCGCGGCAAGCGGTGTCGCCTCACTCATACCGGCGCGTCAGCCATTCGGCCACCAGGCAGGGCTTGTCGCTGCCCTCGCGCTCGAGCGTGACGTCCCAGGTCATCTGCACCCCGGAACCCTGGCCGGGTGTCTCCAGGGATTCGACGTCACGCAGTCGCAACCGCGCCCGGATGCGTGCGCCCACCGGAACGGGCGCGGTGAAACGGACGCGGTTCAGTCCGTAGTTCACCCCGACGCGCGCGCTGGTGAAGGCGATCGATTCGCCGAGGAATTTCGAGAGCAGGGACAGGGTGAGGAAACCGTGGGCGATCGCGGCGCCGAACGGCGACTCGCGCTCGGCGCGGGCGGGATCGACGTGAATCCACTGGTGATCCCCGGTCGCCTGGGCGAAGAGATCGACGCGCTCCTGCGTCATCTCCAGCCAGTCGCTGACCGCGATCTCCTGGCCGATGCGCTCGTTCAGCTCCCGCAAGCTCGCGATCTCGATGTGCGGCATCCACGTCTCCGTCTTGGCACTTTCGCGATTATAAGCGGTGTAATCTGGCCCTTTGACGGAGGTGACCAATGCGCATCGGAATGGTCGGTCTCGGCCGCATGGGAGCCAACATGGCGCGCCGCCTGGCGCGCGCGGGGACGCAGGTGGCGGCGTTCGACGTGAGTGCGTCCGCCCGAGCCGCGCTGGCCGGCACGCCGAACGTGACAGCGGTCGACGGGCTGCCGGCGCTGTGCGACGCACTCCCGGCCCCGCGTACGATCTGGCTGATGCTGCCGGCCGGGCCAGTCACGCAGCAGACCATCGACGCCCTGCTGCCGCGCCTGGCCGCCGGCGACACGCTGGTGGACGGCGCCAACGCCTGGTATCGCGATGCGCCTGGGCGGGCCAAGGCCGCGGGCAAGCGCGGCGTGCACTTCGTCGATGCCGGCGTCTCGGGAGGCGTCTGGGGCCTCGAACATGGCTATGCCCTGATGCTCGGCGGCAGCGATGCCGCGGTGGCCGCGGTGGCGCCCTTCGCGCGCATTCTCGCGCCGGCTCCCGACGCGGGATGGCTGCATTGCGGGCCGGTCGGTGCCGGGCACTTCGTGAAAATGGTCCACAACGGGATCGAGTACGGAATGATGCAGGCACTCGCGGAAGGCTTCGCGTTGATGGAGGCGAAGACGGACCTGGACCTCGACCTCGCTGGAATCGCACAGGCATGGCGACACGGCAGCGTGGTGCGATCCTGGCTGCTCGACCTCACGGCCGACGCGCTCGCGCGGGACGCGGCACTCGACGGCGTGAAGCCGCTGGTGGCAGACTCGGGTGAAGGCCGCTGGACGGCGCTCGAAAGCGTGGAGCTCGGCGTGCCCACGCCGGTCATGACGCTGGCGCTGATGAACCGCTTCGGCACTCAGGGTGGCGGCGACTACGCCGCGAAGTTGCTCGCGACCATGCGCAACCTGTTCGGCGGCCACGCGATCGAACGCAGTTCCTGATCTGCGTTCTGCCGATCAGGGCCGGATCAACTCGACGGCATGGACGATGACGGGCACTTCGCTGGCCTCGTCGAACTCCGCGCCCGCCTCGACGCCGGCACGCGCGATCGCCTCGACGTCGTCGCTGCGTTCGTACAGCGCGAACATGGCGCCGAGCGCGAAGTCGGTACCCGAACCGATCGCCCAGAACCGCGGAAAGCTCTCCACGTCGCGGGTGGGTGTGACGCCGAAGATGCCGCGCGGATTGCACAACAGCGCGGTCATGCGCGTCGTCTCGTAGGGATCGTCGCTGTCGCGGCGCGGATTGAGGTGGTACTCGTCCCGCAGCACACGATGCATCACGCGCCACGTGTCGAAGATGCCGGCCGCGGAGTCGAGATCGACGTTCTCCGGGTGGCGGGAGAAATAGCTGCGCAGCACGGTATTGTGCACCGCGTAGCCGATCGTTCCGATCCACGTATCGCCGTGGCGGAATAGCTTGTCCGGGGTGTGCACGTACTGCGCCTTCTGCTTGCGCGAGCCCATGGTGGCAAGCGTGTCGCAGGCGATGCACGCGCGCGCGCCCTTGCGCACGACCACCAGCGTCGACATTGGCTCAGGCCGCCTCGTCCGCCGCGAGCGCCGCCTCCCGCCTCGCGTCCGGCGGCAGGTGGTACCAGTCGCGATGCGGCGAATGCTCGTGGCAGGCGAGGCACTGCGTGAGGTGCCACTGGTGCGCAGAACCCGGGCACAGTCCCCGTGTCCAGAAGGTGTTCCACACGGTCCCGCATTGGGCGGTGCAGGTCCAGCGGTCCTCGGGACGGGGTCGCCAGGCACACTGCGGGCAATAGATCTCTGCTTCATCCATGACGGGTCGAACGCTCGTTGTTCGCGGTTGTCTCAATGGCGCTGGGCGCGCCGGCGCGTCCGCATGGCCTGCGCCGTGCAGTTCGACCCACCGATCAGACCCTCTCACCACCAGAAGCTCGCATGCTCAATCCTATCGCCGGCGGCTTGCTGCGATTCGCCGCCACGTTGCGCTTTCCCACCCTGTTCGCGCTGACCGCCGCGCTGTTCCTGCTCGATCTGCTCATCCCCGACATGCTGCCCTTCGTGGATGAACTGCTTCTCGGCCTGCTCGCCCTGCTGTTCGCGAGCATCCGGCGCAGGCCGCCAGCGACCCGTTGACGCTCAGCTCTTGTAGCGTGCAACGACGGCGCTGGTTTCCCGCGCCAGGAGGAACTGGTCGCTGGTCACGGCCAGCATCTGCATGCCGCGCGCGATCCAGTTCTTCGCTTCCGCATCGTTGAAGTTGAGCAGACCGGGCGCCTTGCCGGAACGCCGGACGCGCTCGAGCACCTCCGCAATGGCGGCCTGGACCTCCGGGTGGCCGGGATTGGCGAGATGACCGAAGTCGGCCGCCAGATCCTGCGGCCCCACGAACAAGCCGTCCACGCCGTCGACGGCCGCCATCTTGTCCACCTGCGCCACGGCCGCACGCGTCTCCACCTGCAGAATCAGGCAGACCTCCTCGTTCGCGTGCTTGAAGTAGTCCTTCACCCGTCCGAATCGATTCGCCCTTGCGTTCGTGCTCACCCCGCGCACACCCTGGGGCGGGTAGCGCACCGCCGCCACCGCACGTTGCGCCTCTTCCTCGCTCTGCACGTTGGGGATGAGCAGCGACTGGACACCGGCGTCGAGCAGGCGCTTGATCACGACCGTGTCGTTCCACGGCGCGCGCACCACGACCGGACAGGCGTAGCCCGACGCGGCGTGCAGCTGCTGGAGCACGTTGGGGAGATCGTTGGGCGCGTGCTCCATGTCCACGAGGATCCAGTCGAAGCCCGCGCCGGCGCAGACCTCGGCGGAGGTGACGCCTCCCAGGCTCACCCAGCAGCCGACCTGCACCTGCCCGGCGCGCAAATTGCGCTTGAGTCGATTCAGCGGAAACTCCACGTCCCCTCCCTTTTTTCGTGCCGCCCGCGCCGAGCGCAGCGGATTAGCCGCGATTCTATCCCCTGGGCCCCGATTGCAGGCCCTCGCGCAAGTCCGCAGAATGGCGCGCTCCGCCCAGACCACGCAACCGACCATGACGACCAGCCCCTCCTTTCGCGGTGTCTATCCGATCCTCGCGACGCCCTTCCACGAAGACGAATCGCCCGACCTGGAATCGCTCGAACGCATGGTTCGCTTCATGCAGCGGCTGGGCGTGCAGGGCGTGACCGTGCTCGGGGTGCTGGGGGAAGCCAACCGCATGCTCGACCACGAGCGCGAGGCGGTGGTGCGCACGGCGGTCGCCGCCACCGGCGGCGCGCTGCCGGTCATCGTCGGCACCAGTCACTGCGGCACGCGCGCGGCGCTCGGCCTGAGCCGGATGGCACAGGATCTCGGGGCTGCCGCGGTGATGGTGACACCTCAGGCGGAAGCGGTGCCGAACGATGAACGCGTGTTCGAGTACTACCGCACGATCGCCGACGGCATCGCGATCCCCATCGTGGCGCAGGATCACCCGGCATCGAGCGCCGTGCACATGGGCGTGCCGCTGCTGCTGCGCCTGCTGCACGAGATCCCGCGCATCGCCGCCGTGAAGGAGGAGGCGCTGCCCACGGCGCCGAAGATCCGTGCGCTGCGGGCCGGTATGCAACGCAAGGTGCCGATCCTCACCGGGTTGGGCGCTCTCTACGGTCAGTTCGACCTCGAGGCCGGCTCGGACGGCTTCAACACCGGCTTCGCCTTTCCGGAGGTGCTGCTGGCGATGGTGCAAGGCGCACAGTCGGGCGACTGGGCGCGGGTGCGTGCGCTGTACGCACGCTTTCTCCCGTTGATGGTGTTCGAGCAGCAGCCGGGCGTGGCGATCCGCAAGGAGATCCTGCGCATGCGCGGACTGATCTCCGGCGCGCGCGTGCGCCACCCCGGCGCGGACATCCAGCCTGCCGCGGCACAGCAGCTGCGCGCGCTGCTCGAGGCGCTGCTTCCGGGCGCGGACCTGACGCGCCCACTCGACGTCTAGCGCGGTCGGGCGAGGCCGCCTGCGCGCACCTGCGCATCCTGCGCCGCTGCCGCGGCAACGTCCCGATCGCGGGGCGCTTCTACCCCCGTCCCACGAACGGCATCTTCGTGGCCATGATGGTCATGAACTGCACGTTCACGTCGAGCGGGAGGTTGGCCATGTGCAGCACGGCCTCGCCCACGTGGGATACGTCCATCATCGCCTCGACCGCGATCTCGCCGTTGGCCTGAGGCACACCCTTGGCCATGCGCGCGGCCAGCTCGGTGATGGCATTGCCGATGTCGATCTGCCCGCAGGCGATGTCGTACTTGCGCCCGTCCAGCGAGGTGGACTTGGTCAGACCGGTGATCGCGTGCTTGGTGGCCGTGTAGGCCACGGAGTTCGGCCGTGGTGCGTGGGCCGAAATCGACCCGTTGTTGATGATGCGGCCCCCGCGCGGATCCTGCGCCTTCATGATCCTGATCGCCTCCTGCGTGCACAGGAACGGGCCGGTCAGGTTGATGTCCACCACCTGCTTCCACTGCTCGACGGTCAAGTCCTCGAGCAGCACGCCCGGGGCGTTCACACCGGCATTGTTGAACAGCACGTCGAGGCGGCCGAACTTCTGCTTCACCTGCGCGAAGAGATCGCGCACGGATGCCGGATCGCTCACGTCGGCGACGATCGCCGTGGCACGCTGGCCGTCGGCCCCCGCTTCGGCGATCGCCTTGTCCAGCATCTCCTTGCGCCGTCCGGTGATGACCACGCGGTAGCCGTCGCGCAGCAGCGCGAACGCCGACGCCTTGCCGATCCCCGTGCCACCGCCCGTCACCACCGCCACTCTGTTGTGTGCCGCCATTGCGCGCCTCCTCCAAGCCGATGTGCGAGAGAGCGCATGGTACCGCAGCCGTGCGGGTCGGCAGCGACTGCGCCGCGTCTAGTCGTTGTTGAGTTCGGCGTGGAATCCGGCCTGCGCGAGCGCGGCAATGACCTGCTGGACGTGCTCCCGGTCACGCGTCTGCACCACGAAGTTCACCTCGACGGTCTGCACCGGAAGGTTGGTGAAGGCGCGCTGGTGGAAAATCTCCTCGATGTTGGCGTTCTGCTCGGCCAGGCAGGCGGTGACGCGGGCCAGTGCCCCGGGCAGGTCGCGCAACTGCACGCTCAGCCGCGTGAGCCGACCCGTGCGCACCATCCCGCGTTCGATCAGGTCGGCCAGGACGAGCGGATCGATGTTGCCTCCGCACAGCACCAGGCCGACGTTGCGACCGCGGAAGCGTTCGGGTTGGGCGAGCACGGCAGCCAGCCCCGTTGCGCCCGCCCCCTCGACGACGGTCTTCTCGATCTCGAGCAGCAGCACGATGGCCTGCTCGATGTCGTCCTCTTCCACCAGGACGATCTCGCTCACCAGATCGCGCACGATCGGCAAGGTGAGCGTTCCGGGATGCTTCACGGCGATGCCGTCGGCGATGGTGTTGGTGCCGAACTGCGGCGCGATTCCTTTCAGGGCGCAGTACATCGATGGGAAGCGCTCCGTTTCCGCGCCGATGATCTCGATGCCCGGGTCCACCGCCTTCGCGGCCGTCGCCATGCCCGCGATCATGCCCCCGCCGCCGATCGGCACGACCAGCACGTCGAGATCCGGCGCATCGATCAGCATCTCCATGGCGATCGTGCCCTGCCCCGCGATCACCTTCTCGTCGTCATAGGGATGGACGAGCGTCAGACCGCGCGCCTGTGCCAGGTCCTGTGCGCGCAGGCGCGCATCGTCGAACACTTCGCCGTGCAGGATCACCTCGGCCCCGTGTCCGCGCGTATGCACGACCTTAACGCCCGGGGTGTAGCGCGGCATCACGATGACGGCGGGGATGCCGAGCCGGCGCGCATGATAGGCCACACCCTGCGCATGATTGCCGGCCGAGGCAGCGATCACGCCGCGCGCGCGCTGCTCGGGTGTGAGCGAGAGGAGCTTGTTGAGCGCGCCGCGCTCCTTGAAGCTGGCGGTGAACTGGTGATTCTCGAACTTGAGATGGATCTGCGCGCCGGTGATCTGGGACAGCGTTCGCGAGTGCAGGCAAGGCGTGCGCACCACGCTGCCCGCGATCGCGTGCGCAGCGGCCTGCACGTCCTGGAACGAGATGCTCATCAGTTGAAGATTAGCAGACTCCAAAAGCAGACAACCCGCCGTAGCGGGTTGTCTGTCGGGATGCGGCGCAACTCAGACCGCCTGGATATTGGAGGCCTGCTTGCCCTTCGGGCCGGTGGTGACCTCGAAGCTCACACGCTGTCCTTCCTTGAGCGTCTTGAATCCATCCATCTTGATGGCGGAGAAATGTGCGAACAGGTCTTCGCCCTTTTCGTCCGGCGTGATGAACCCGTATCCCTTCGACTCATTGAACCACTTCACCGTTCCAGTTGCCATGTGTCCCTTCCCTAGAAACTGACTGAACCGCGGGCTCCCACCCGTACCGATGTTTGGGCATCAAGGACGCGATCGGAGATCCGACACGGTCGACCTCAAACATGCCGCTGGATCATACGCCTTCCGCATGAAATATCCATACGGCGGGGTCTAGGAAAATGCCTGATGCATCGCTTCTGCGGCGTCGCTTGGAAGAGACGTCGGTGGGGCGACCCACCCGGTGGGTTCGCGTTCCGGCCGATACGGCCCCCTGTTCGCGCCAGCGGCCGCGGCATCCGGGCCGCCCGCGTCGTGAGCCGCCGGGGCAGGCACAAATTCATGAAAATCTCGGTTCCCGGGCACAAAACGCTGCGAGAGAATCGCCGTCAGGTTGGTCAACACCGACTCTGTACGAGGCCTGCATACGATGAGTCTGCTCTCCGTCGCCCGAACCGGCGCTCTCCTGGGCCTGGCCGCCCTCGCGTCCATGGCCGCCGCACAATCCGGTTCCGATCCATGGACCGGCGATCTCACCCCGATCGGCGCGCCCGACTGGAACCGCGCGCGCGCCGCGCATCTGCTGGAGCGTGCCGGATTCGGCGGCACCCCGGAGGAGGTCGACGCGCTGGCACGACTCTCCCCGGAGGCAGCGGTCGCGCGCCTGCTCGATGCGGACGGCGTGGACAACAGTCATCTGCGGCCCTTCGACGCCTCCGATCTGTGGGACGAAGGACTCGACCCGTTTCCGGTCAGCCGGCCGGCCACCACGGATCTCGCCCGTGCCCAAGGCCAGGCGCTCGGCGTGCAGGTCAAGCCCGAGGGCAACCGGCGCATGCAACCGGTTGTGAACAAGTTCTTCTACTGGTTGCGGGCGAGCCGGCTGGAAACAAACCGTGCCGCCTACTGGTGGGCCGGACGCATGCTCGCCACCCATCGTCCTCTCGAGGAGAAGATGGCGTTGTTCTGGCACGGCCACTTCGCGACCAGCGAGGAGAAGGTGCGCGACGTGCGCAAGATGCTGCGCCAGCTGGCGCTGTTCCATGCGCACGGGACCGGGAACTTCCGCGACTTGCTCATCGGCATCGCGCAGGACCCGGCCATGCTCGCCTTCCTCGATGCAGGCGTGAACGTCAAGGGCGCGCCCAACGAGAATTTCGCGCGCGAGATCATGGAACTGTTCACCATGGGCGTGGGCAACTACAGCGAGGAGGATATTCGCGAGGCAGCGCGCGCCTTCACCGGCTGGAACTACGAGGACCTGCAGTTCGTGGTCAACCAGGCCGAGCACGACGACAGCGACAAGACGGTACTGGGACACACCGGCCGGTTCGACGGCGTGCAGGTGATCGACATCATCCTCGCGCATCCGGTGGCGGCAGACTACATCGCCGCGAAGATCTACCGGTATTTCGTGCGCCAGGAGCTGTCGCCCGAACTTCGGGCACGGCTGGGCGGCGTGTTGCGCGACAACGCCTACGAGATCGCCCCGCTCCTGCGCACCATCTTCCTGTCGCGCGACTTCTACAGCACGCCGAGCGTGGGCACCCGCATCAAGGGACCGGTGGAACTGGTCGTGTCCACGTATCGCAAGCTCGGATTGAAAGAGATGCCCGGCGTCCCGGACTTCAACGACACCACGGCTGCACTGGGTCAGCAGCTGTTCCGCCCGCCGACGGTGGCGGGGTGGGCCCAGGGCCGAAGCTGGATCACACCCGGCCTGCTCATCGAGCGTGGCAACTTCGCGCGCGATGTCGTGTTCCCGGACATCAACTACATCCCCAGCGATCGCTATCCCTCGCTCCTCACCGGCGACGAGATCCGTGCCGTGCACGAGCGCATCGGCATGGGCTACGACATCAGCAGCGCCACGAAGCCGTTGAGTGTGGCGATGGCCGGCGGAGGCGGCGACGCTATGGCGATGTCGAGCGCGATGGCGGATCGTGACGAGGATTTCAATACGCGGTTCGGCAGCTACCGCGGCTGGCAGATGGCGGTCGAGCGCGTCAAGCCGATTCCCCGCACCTTCGCGCGTCTCGATCTCGCGGGACTCGTCGAGCGGGAGCATCTGGCCGATACCGCCCAGGTCGTCGACTACCTGCTGGCACGCTTCCTCACGGTTCCGATCGACTCGAGCCGGCGGGACCAGCTCGTCGCCTTCCTCGACCGCGAGTTGGGCACGCGCGAGATCGCCCGTGCACGCACCTACATGGAAGAGCCGCTGCGCATGCTCGTGCACCTGATCCTGAGCATGCCGGAATACCAGCTCGGCTGAGCGCCGCACCATCCACCTGGAGGACGAGCCATTGAACCGCAACGAACTGGAACGACTGCTCGCGCGGCGGCGCCTGCTCAAGGGGGCCCTGGGCGGCGTCTGTGCCCATACCGCGGGCGCACTCGGACTGCCGCTGTTCTTCGGCAATGCCGCGAGCGCCCTGGCGGCAACGCCCGCACAGGATCGACGCATCCTGGTGGTCATGGAGCTGTCCGGCGGCAACGACGGACTGAACACGCTGGTCCCCTACGCCGACGACGCCTATTACCGCCATCGGCCCACCATCGGCATCAAGCCGGGCAAGCTGCGCAAGGTCGACGAGCACTTCGGGTTCAGTCCGGGGATGGCCGGCTTCGAGCGCCTGTACAAGGACGGCAAGCTCGCCATCCTGCACGGCTGCGGGTACGACCAACCGTCGTTCTCCCACTTCACCTCGATGGCGTACTGGCACACCGCCGCGCCGAACAGCGGCGGTGAGTATGGCTGGGTCGGCCAGCTCGCCGACGCGCTGGCGCCGCGCGGCGCACCGAACTTCCTGGTCAACATCGACGAAACGCAATCGCTCGCGGTGCGCAGCCAATTGCATACGCCGGTCGTGTTCGACGATCCGGAGAAGTTCGTGCGCAAGGGATTCTTCCAGGAACGCACGGTGTTCGAACACATGGCCGTAGGGAAGGCGCCGACCAACGATGCGCAGCGCTATCTGCTCGACGTTGCACGCAGCGCGCAGGATGCCTCGGCACTGGTCCGGGAGGCGTGGTCTCGCTACCAGACGCCCGTGGATTACGGCATCAACCCGGTCGACCTCAAGAAGGTGGCGGCGCTGATCGACGCCGATCTGCCTACGCGGCTGTACTACGTCGCCTACCGTCACAACGCCTTCGATACTCACGTGCACCAGAGCGATCTGCACGCGCGCCAGCTCACCTACGTGTCCGACGCGGTACTGGGGTTCCAGCGGGACCTCGCGCGCATCGGACGCGCACATGACGTCACGCTGCTGATCTTCTCCGAATTCGGCCGCCGCGTGCCGGAGAACACCAGCCTGGGCACGGACCACGGCACTGCCAACCTGATGTTCCTGGTCGGCGAGAACGTCCGCGGCGGGCACTACGGGACGCCGGTCAGCCTGACGCAGCTCGACGAAGGGGACAACCTCATCCACACGATGGACTTCCGCCGCGGGTACGCCACGGCCATCGAGGGGTGGATGGGATTAAAGGACAGCCGAAAACTGCTGGGCGGAACCTTCGAGCCGCTGCCGGTATTCGGTTGAGCGCTGAGCGCTCGGACTGACGGGGGTGTCATCCGATTCTCCCCAGCTCCGATCCCTGCGCCGGAATCGCCCTATCCGGTGAGCAGTCCTCGCGCAGCGAGGCTGCGCATCAGCTCCAGGACGCCGTAGGTCCACGGCGTGATGCGATCGCAGTAGTTCACGCGATTCGACAACGCGCCCAAGGCGGTCGAACGAATCGTGACGACGTCCCCCACCTTGTGGGTGAATCCGCGACCCGGCTCGCCGCGATCCTGCGTGGGCGCGAAAGCCGTGCCGAGGAACAATACCAGGCCGTCCGGATACTGGTGGTTGCGATTGAGGGCCTGCGCGGCAAGATCGAGCGGGTCGCGGCTGATCTGCGTCAATTCGTAGCCGCCGCGCACCACGAACCCATCCTCGCCGGCCACCTCGACGTCGATGCGCACGCGCCGCATGTCGTCGTACGTGAAGTGCTCGTCGACGAGGCGAATGAACGGACCGATCGCGCAGCTGGCGTTGTTGTCCTTGGCGCGGCCGAGCAGCAGCGCGCTACGGCCCTCCCAGTCGCGCAGGTTCACGTCATTACCCAGCGTGGCGCCGACCACCCTGCCGCTGCTGCCGATCGCGAGCACCAACTCGGGCTCCGGATTGTTCCACGACGAGTTCTCCAGGATGCCGATCTCGGCACCGGTACCGACCGCCGACATGGGCTGCGCCTTGTTGAACACTTCGGCATCCGGGCCGATGCCCACCTCCAGGTACTGCGACCAGGCGCCCCGCCGGATCAGCGATTCCTTCAAGCGCATGGCAGCGGCGGAACCGGGCACGATGGAGCCGATCTGACCGCCGATTTCCTCGCCGATGGACTTGCGCAGCACCTCGGCTTGGCCCGGGTCGCCGTGGGCCTGTTCCTCGATGACGCGCTCCAGCATGCTGGCGATGAAGGTGACACCGCAGGCGCGCACCGCCTGAAGGTCGATCGGAGCCAGCAGAAAGGGGCGCATGCGGTCCTGCGCACCGGCTGCACTGTTGGCGAGCAGGTCCGAGACCTCGCCGACGACCGGGGCCTCGCCGATGGCGGCACGCACGAGTGCAGCCGGCTCTGTGCTGTCGAGCAGTTGCGCACTCGTTGCCGCCACTGCACTCAGGTCGTAGACTCTGCCGCCCTGCACGGCGATGGGAATCGGACCGGGTGAAGGGCCGGGCTGCCATGCACGCCCGACGAGCAATGCGCGCGGGTCGTCGGGCAACGCCGTCCTGGGATCGAGCGACAGTTCGGGCGCACCCACGTCACGGGTTCCGCGAACTGATCAGAAAGCTCAGTTCCGGTCCGCAGTCCGGCGCGCACACCAGCGCCCAGACGTCCGCGTCCGATCGATACATGAAGTGGATCTCGAAGTGCTCGCCATGGTTGTTCTCGGCACGCAGCGAGTACACGTCGCGGACCGGCGTCGTGGCCATCGCACCGTAACTGGGCACCCGCGTCGCCATGCGGGCGTGCAACGCCTGCGCGCCTTCACTCGAGAGGTGTTCGACCTGTGCGGAAACGAAATAGTGCGTCGAAGCGGCCGCCCGTGCTGGATTGGGCGTCCATGCCGGCAGCATGACGGGGGTGGTGAAGCTGGCAGGATAGCGCCAGATCCAGTCGGCGCGCGGAACGATGAACTGCGACGCGGGTGTGCACTGCACCCTTGCCCAGCGGTCCAGTGGCGCCGGGAGCACGGTCACCGCATCTGCAGGCGGATTGCTGCAGTCGATGACCGGAATGGACTCCCCCTGTTCCTCCGAATGGGCAAGCACCGGGCACGCTGCGCTCATCGTGAGAAGGAGCAGCGCGGCGGCTGCAAACGGTTTCATTGCATCTCCTCCATGCGTAGATTCGGCATTGGCGAACCGCTCTCGACGTGTGTGATCGTCGCTCGATTATACAGAACGCATCCGGCTGCCTCGGGCTCATCCGCCTCCCTCGGACAGGAGAAGACCCCGGTCGGCGCCGGGGTCGATACATCGTTAGGGGGTGATCGAGAGATGGAAGGACAGGAGCCGATTCACCGATTGCCGATCGAGAATCGTGTCCTGGACATACTTAGTTCGGCAACACCACGCTGTCGATGACGTGAATCACGCCGTTGCTGGCCTGCACGTCGGTAGCGACGACGTTGGCACTGTCGACCTTCACCCCTGCGGTGCCCTTGGTGATGTTGAGACGGCTGCCCTGGACCGTCGTCACCTTGCCCGGCTTCACGTCCTTCGCCATCACCGTGCCGGGCACGACGTGATAGGTCAGAATCTTGGCCAACTTCTCCTTGTCCTTGAGCAGGGCGTCGACCGTTCCGGCGGGCAGCTTGGCGAACGCTTCGTCGGTCGGGGCAAAGACCGTGAACGGCCCGGCCCCCTTGAGCGTCTCGGTC
>CAZNBS010000133.1:0-1817 GCA_964570955.1 uncultured Burkholderiales bacterium
CGCGCTCCAAAGGCAGTTCCGCGGTTCCTTGCGACAGCGCGCGCGCCATCATGTCCACGCCCGGCAGGATGAGGCCGCCGAGGAATTCGCCGGACGCAGTGAGAGCATCCACCGTGACCGCGGTGCCGCAGTTGACGACCAGCGCATTGCCGGGTCCGCGGGCGCGCGCACCGACCAGGGCCGCCCAGCGGTCGCTGCCCAGCTGCCCCGGTACGGCGTAGCGACTATGCACGCCGCATTGCCGCTCTCGGCTCGAGATCCACTCCGGATCCAGATTCCAGGGCCGCAGCGCCTGCTCGATGCGCGCGCGCACCGCCGCACCGGCGACGTTCGATCCGATCGCCCGCGACGGTCGCGCGTGCACGTGCAACGCGTCGAACAGCTGCGCAGCGTCAACGCTCGCAATCGAGCCCTGCGCCACGAAGCCGTCCGCCCACAGTCCCCACTTGATGCGCGAGTTGCCGACGTCGAGGGCGAGGATCATGCGCAAGGGTTATCCGTCAGGCGCTTCTCAAGTCGGGCTGCAGCGGCCGCACGCTGACCTCTCCGGCATAGAGCCGTCGCAGTTCGGTGCGCGTCTCCAGCAGCAGCGCGCCGTCGTCGCCGACGCCGGCGGCAACGCCGGTCTCGCCGCCACCGTCCGGCAGCGAGACCGACAGCTCGCGGCCGGCGAGTGCATGCGCCCGTTCCCATTCCAGACGCCACGGCGCGAATCCGTGCACGGCGAATACCTGCAGTACGTGCGTGAGGTGGGCGAGAATGCGCCCGAGCAGGCGGTTGCGCTCGACGCGCAGTCCCATGCCGGCAAGATCGCAGACGGCCTGATCGATGCGGTCGCGCACCCCTTCGGGCAGCGCCACGTTCAGGCCGATGCCGATCACGGCCACGCTCGGCCCCATCGAGTCGCCCTCGAGTTCGATGAGGATGCCTGCGAGCTTCTGGTGGCGCCACAGCAGGTCGTTCGGCCACTTGACGCCGACCTCGTTCGCACCCAGTTCCCGCAGTGCACGCAGCACGGCGACGCTGACGGCCAGGCTCAGTCCGCCGAGCGCACCAACGCCCTGCTCGAAGCGCCACAGCAGCGAGAAGGTCAGTCCGCCTCCCAGTCCGGCATGCCAGGAGCGCCCGCGGCGCCCGCGGCCGTGCGTCTGCACCTCGGCAGCGACCGCCAGGCCGCCTGCCTCGCCATCGAGCGCGCGCTTGAGCAACAGGGTGTTGGTCGAGTCGACCGAATCCACCGTCTCCACGCGCAGCACCCCGGCGGCTTCGCCCGCGTGCGCCAGGACGGTCTGCGCATCCAGCCAGTCCACCTGCGTCACCAGGCGATAGCCCCTGCCGTTGACTTTGAACAACGTCACGCCCCAGCCATCCACCGCCTGCAGCGCCTTCCACACCGTGCTACGGGACACCCGCAAACGCTTCGCCAGTTCCTCGCCGGAATGGAACTCATCGTCGGCCATGAGACGCAACAGGCGGAAGGTGAGGGACCCGGGTGCGGGCATCTGGTGTCGTTGTCGATTGTGGGACGGGCGCGGGCGGCGCAATCGGAATGTAGCAGAGCGGCACGCCCGGAGCCTGCCCCTCAGGAGCGCCTGCGCAGCGGCGGGACGAACGGCTTGCCGCTGCGCAGCTCCTGCGGCCACAGCACCGCGCGCTCACCGCTCTCCTGCCACTGGCTGAACAGCAGATTGGTGAGTCCCACCCCCGCCTTCACGTCGTGCCTTTCGTCGAACTGGATGCGGCCCGTGACGCCTGCGTGGTCGGTCTGCCTGAGTGCCTGAACCAGTGCGTCGGCCTCCAGCGTGGCCGCACGCCGC
>CAZNBS010000133.1:1827-13503 GCA_964570955.1 uncultured Burkholderiales bacterium
GCACCGCCTCCGCGTACACGTGAACGGCGTCGTACGCTCCCATCGCGGCCGGTGCGGGTCCGGGCCGCCCGGTCTTGGCGACGAACGCGTCCCAGAACGGCACCGTGCGTGGCGTCACCGGGGCGCGCACGGCGAACCCGGCGACGATCTGCCCCGCAGCGTCGCCCTGCACGCTGGCGAAGAACTCGGGACGCGAAGCGCGCGCGTCGATTCCCCCGATGAGTGCCGTCACGCCGCTATCGGCCCACTGCTGCACGAAACGGTCGGAGGCGACATGCGCAAACAGCGTGAACACGAAGTGCGCGCCGCTGCCCTGGATCTTCGCCAGCAGCGGCGAGAAATCGGTCGTTTCACGCTCGACGATCTCGCTCAGCCGGACTTCCGCGCCGACGGCGGCAGCGTTGCGCGCCAGCACCGGCATCAGGCTCTCCACCCACCTGTCATTCTCGCCGACGAGTGCGATGCGCGTGTAGCGCATCTCCGCCACCAGGAAGCCGGCGATGAATTCCACCAGCGCGCGTGCCTGGTGCGCCGCGTTCAGGGGGTGAACGCGGAATACGTACTTGAAGCGCTCGTAATCCTCCAGGACGCGCTGCGTGATCGCCGGAGACGCGCCCCCGCAGCTGAGAAACACAGTGCGCGCCGCCGCCACGTGATGCAGTTGGGCCAGCGTCACCCCGCTGGTGTAGCCGCCGATCAGCACGTCCACCTTCCGCTCGCCGGTCAACCGCTCGATGGCGGCCACGCCGTTGCGCGGATCGAGCGTCTCGTCCGCGGCCTCGACCTCCAGCTGCCTTCCGAGCAATCCGCCCACCCCGTTGATCTCGGCGACCGCCATCTGCACCGCGTCCAGGGTGTCGCGGCCTTCCGGCTGGTCGAGTGCGGTGGGCACGCCGATGCGCACCGGATCGCTCTGTGCGCGCAGCGGGCCCGCTGCCGTCAGCAGCGCGCCGGCGGCCGCGCCCTGGAGCAGGCGGCGGCGCATGGCGCGAGACACGCGAACGCTGGTGGTGGTATCGATCGGCATGAGTTCGGTCGGCTGTCGCAGCGGGGTGCCAACGCTAAAGCATCGCGCACCGCGCTGTCAAAGCCGGGGGCGCCGTCCAGTGTGCACGGCCGACCCGGGCGGCCGCGGGGACGTGATTGATCTGAGTCAAGCAAGGCCTTTCTTCATCCGGCACACTTCCGCTGCCGGAGCAGGCGCCGGCGCCCGCGGCCCGTGGAGAACGGCGACCCGCAAGAACAAGGAGACCAGCATGTTCAAGAAGATCCTGCTGCCCACGGACGGTTCGGACCTTTCCAAGAAGGCCGTCAAGCGCGGCATCTCGTTCGCCGCATCCATCGGGGCGAGCGTGGTCGGCTTCTTCGCACCGGAGGACTACCGCGCCATGATGTACAGCGAGTACATTCCGCCCAGCGTGCTGTCGCAGGAGGAGTTCGAGGAGAATGCACGCAAGGCGGCGGCGAAGCATCTTGCCTGGATCGAGAAGCAGGCGGCGGCGGCTGGCGTGAAGTACGAGCCGTATTTCCTGGCGAGCATCGCCCCCTGGGAGGCCATCGTCGAGGCAGCCAGGAAGAAGAAGTGCGATCTCATCTTCATGGCCTCGCACGGCCGTACCGGCCTGGCCGGGCTGGTCCTCGGCAGTCAGACCACCAAGGTCCTCACCCACTCGAAGGTCCCCGTCCTGGTGGTGCGCTGAGCCCCCGCTTGCGCGGCTGTCGCGCACGGCGCACCGTGCGCGGCGTGTCCGTGGACTCGAACAACGGCCGCACCCGCGCAAGCAGATTTGCCATCATGCGATGCGCGTGCCGCGGGCTGTCGCCCACCAGTTGCGCGAACGCACGATTGTCCAGCATCAGGGTCGCGAGCCCGTGCGCCAGCGACCAGGCCAGCGCGATGCGCGCCCGCTGCGTCTCGCCGCGATCGCGAGTCGGATGCAGAGCGGTCACCGTCTCCACCAGGTGGTTGTACACACGGATGGCAGCCGTGTTCAGCCGGGCGTGGCCGAAATCGAGCCGGTCGCTGCGAAACATCAGCTGGAAGCGCGCGCGGTTGGCGAGCGCGAAGTCCACGTAGGCGAGGCCGGTGGCACTGAACTGTGCGTAGGCGTCCGCTCCGGCGCGGCGCCGGTAGTCGCCCAGCAACGCATCCAACCGCTCGAAGCTGACGGCGGTGAATTCCGACAGCAGCCCGCGTGCGTCGCCGAAGTGATGCGCGGGCGCGCCGTGCGACACGCCTGCCCGGCGCGCGCAGTCGCGCAGCGTGAACCCTTCCACGCCGTGCTCCAGCAGCACCGCCTCGGTCGCCTCCAGCAGCGCCTCGCGCAGCGCTCCATGGTGATACGTATCGCTGTGGCGCGACGCGCGCTTGCGTCCCTTCGGCAGCTTCGTTTCTCCGGCCATCGGCCTTCCGACCTCCGCCTCCCGATGCCGGGAGTGAAATGACTTGACAGTGTCTAGTTTACGGCCTATCGTGGCCCCGGTCATCTAGACACTGTCTATATATGGGAGGCAAGGATGCCCCTCGACACACTGTTCTCACTGTCAGGCGCCGCTGCCATGGGCGGCTGGCTGGCCCTGGCCTTCGCCCCCTCGCGCTGGCCGCTCGCCCGCTTGCTGGCGCTGGCGGTCGCCGCGACGCTCGCCCTCCTGTACACGGCGCTGATCGCCGTGTTCTGGACCCAGGGCGAGGGCGGCTTCTCCAGTCTCGGCAACCTCGACGCCCTGTTCGAACAGCGCGGCCATCTGCTCGCCGGCTGGGTCCACTACCTGGCCTTCGACCTGCTGGTCGGTGTCTGGGAGCGCGAGGAGGCCGCACGCGTGGCCATGCGGCGACGGACCCTGCTGCCCTGTCTGTGCCTCACCTTCCTGTTCGGGCCGATCGGCTGGCTCGCGTTCCTTGCCGCTCGCCACTTCACGCTCGCCACGCGCGCTTCCGCCATGCCCCAGGCGGCCTGACACACCTAAGGAATCGCCTTATGACAACGCTCGTCCATCGGAGTCCGGAGTCCCGGCCCTTGCGACTCGCCCATCCGTTCGCCGAACTGCATCGGCGCCAGCCCCACCTCGCCGCGGCTGCACGCCTGTTTCTGCTCGCGACGCTGCCTCTTCTGCTGGCGGCGCTGATCGACACGCGCACGGTCAACGGCATCGGCGTATGGATCAAGCCGATCAAGTTCCTGATCTCGCTCGCCCTGTATTACGCGACGCTGGCCTGGTTCTGCGCCTACCTGCCGGCCGACGTGCTGCGCAGCCGGGCCGGCC
The DNA here is from genome assembly GCA_964570955.1 of uncultured Burkholderiales bacterium. Classification (GTDB taxonomy): domain Bacteria; phylum Pseudomonadota; class Gammaproteobacteria; order Burkholderiales; family SHXO01; genus SHXO01. Next base: position 5,092 of record CAZNBS010000133.1, read on the forward strand.
GCTTCACGATCCACGTGCCGATCGTCGTGGGCATGCTCGAGATGGTCTGGCTGATCGCGGCCGCGATGCACGGCGTGCCCTCGCATTTCAATCGGGATCCGTTGTGGTTGCTTGCGTACCGGGGCGCCGGCGTCGGCGCGACCCTGCTCATGCTCGCGGTGCTCGTGCAGGGCATCCTGATCGCACGCCACCGGTCGGTGCCGGTCCCGCCGGCCCTGCGGCTGGGGGCGGTACTCGGGGCGATCCTCGCCTTCGCCGGCACCATGGTCTTCGCCGGTTACATGGCGCGCACCAGCGCGCACTGGGTGGGCGGCGTCGCCTCGGATGCCGCCGGCCTTGCGCTGCTCGGCTGGTCGCGCAGCGGCGGCGACCTGCGCGTCGCCCACTTCTGGGCGACGCACGCCAGCCAGCTGCTGCCGCTGTTCGCCTGGCTGGTGGTGCGCACGCGGCCGCGCATCGCCGTGCCGGCGGTGATCGTGGGCGCCATCGCCTATGGCGCGTTCGTCGTCTGCACCTTCACGCAGGCCCTGGACGGCACGCCGTTCCTCGCGTGGCTGTCGTGACCGCGCGGGTGAACGTTTCGCGCACACATCCCTCTAAACGTTCCGCAATCGCAACGCGACGCAAGGAGGGTGTGTGCGGTGTCCAAACAAGTTCGCATCGTCGGTATCGCAACCGGCCGTGGCGCCGGCGACGAGGGCTGCCAGCGCGGCCCGGACTTCCTGCGCGCGCGCGGGCTGACCGCGCATCTCGTCCGCGCCGGCGTGCCGGCGCAGTGGCACACCACCCTGCGTGCCAGCCGCAGCCTTCCGCCGCTGGAGGCCGTCCGGCAACTCTCCACCCTGCAGTCCCAGCACGTGTACCGGCTCGTGCGCACGGGCGACTTCCCGCTCGTGCTGGGCGGTGATCACTCCTGCGGCATCGGCACCTGGAGCGGTGCCGCGCGCGCTCTGCGTCCGCGCGGCGCACTCGGGCTGGTCTGGATCGACGCGCACATGGACGCGCACGTCCCGTCCACTTCCCCGACCGGAAATCTTCACGGCATGCCGCTCGCGTGCCTGCTCGGCGAGGGCGACAGGCACCTCTCGGCCCTGGCCGGCGTGCAGGCACTGCGTCCCGAGCACCTGTGTCTGGTCGGCATCCGCAGCTTCGAGGACGGCGAGGCGGCACTTCTCGCGCGGTTGGGCGTGCGCGTCATCCACGCTGACGAGGTGCACCGGCGCGGCCTGGCCGCCGCCCTGGACGAAGCGATTGACATCGCCACGCGCGGCACCGCTGGCTTCGGACTGAGCATCGACCTCGACGCGCTCGATCCGGCCGATGCGCCGGGCGTGGGCACGCCCGTGCCGGGCGGGCTGAGCGGCGCAGCGCTGCTCGACGCGATGTCTGCCCGCGCAGGCGACTCCCGTCTGCGTGCGCTGGAGATTGCCGAGTACAACCCTCTACACGACCGCGACGGCCGCACCGCGGAGCTCGCGATGCGCGTCGCCACCACCGTGCTGGCACCCCGCGCAGCGGCACATCATCCGCGTGCCGCGTGAGTGTCAGGCAGCGCGTTCGAGCAGACGAATCTCGCGCTGCGGGAGTGGAATCGAAATCGTCTGTGCCCGGAACGCCTCGACGATCGCCTGCTTGATTTCGCCGCCGGCCGGCACGTAATCGGGCACCTTCACCCAAGGCTTCGCACACAGCTCGATCGACGAGTCGGCCAGCGCCTTCACGGCGATCACCGGCTGGGGTGCACTCAACACCCGCGCGTTGGCGTCAAGCACCTGGCGCACTGCGAACAGCGCCCGCGTCAGGTCGGTGTCGTAAGCCACCCTCACCGTGACATCGAGCTGACGCATCTGCCCGTAGTTGTGCAGGATCTCCCCGACGATCTTGCGGTTGGGGATCACCACCTTCGACAGGTCGGCGTGCAACAGGGTGGTGTTGAACAGGGTGATCAGCATCACCTCGCCTTCCTCGCCGACGATCGAGATGTACTCGCCGACCTTGAACGGGCGGGTGAGGATGATGGTCAGGCCCGCGGCGATGTTGCTCAGCACCCCCTGCATGGCGAGCGCGACGCCGGCGCCGGCGATGCCCAGACCAGCGATCAGCGGCAGCAGTTCGATGCCCAGGTTCTGCAGCGCCATGATGGCGAACAGGGCGAGCACGACCACGCGCAGCAGGCGCACCAGCAGCAGTCGGACGGTGACGTCCAGCTCCATCCTCGCGAGCATTCGGTCGAGCATGTTGCCCAGCCACCGGCCGACGATGATGCCTGCCACGAGAATGAGCACGGCAGCCAGCACTTTCGGTCCGAACTGGAAGGCGAGGTCGACCAACTTCGACTTGGCTTGCGCGATGGTTTCGAGTTGAGTGTCCATGTCGGCTCCCTGACGGATGTCCGCGGCATTCTATCGCCATACGGTGACAGCCCCGCCCGCGCCCGGTAAGCTGGATCGCATGGAGGAGACCCGTTCATGAAGTTCATCGGACAACTGCTGGACCGGCACCTGCAGCGCTACCCGCGCATGCAGCTGGAGGACATCTACAAGCTGCTGCACCAGGCTGCGCTGGGTCCGGGCCATGCGCTCGCAGACCCCTCCCACGCTCTCGGGTCGCTGGAGGACGAATGCCGGTCCCTTGGGGACGGGATCGCGGAACCGGTCGTCGATCCGATCTCGCCGGACGGGCGGCTTGCGCGGGTGCATCTGCGCAGCTACCTGGCCCGCGGCGGGAACCTGCGCGGGCTCGCGGACGCCTTCGTTCGCACGCCCGGCACGTGCCCCGCGAGCCCCGAGAAGCTGGCGAAGTTCTGCGGCTGCCTCGGCGACCTCGCCGAAGCCGGCGGCATTCCGTTCACGCGCGAGCAGGTGGACGCATTCTTCGACGACATTGCCGCGCGCGGCTACCCGGCCGTGCGCCACTCGCCTGCGTTCCGCGAGGCGTACCGGCCGGCGTACCGCGTGGTGGCGATCGAACTGCTGCCGGAGCTGACTTGAAAACGGTTCATTCGAGTACGACGCGGCACGCTGCCTCGCGCACTTCCGGAGAACGCATGCCTCGACCGTTTCACCCGGGCGCCTGGTTGCTCGCTACGCTGCTCGCGCTGTGCGCCGTGACCGTGCACGCACAGTCCTATCCCACCCGCCCGATCAAGCTGGTCGTGCCCTTCCCCGCCGGCGGCACCACCGACATCGTGGGACGCATCGTCGCCGAGCACGCGAGCCGGCGATTGGGACGGCAGGTGATCGTCGAGAACCGCCCTGGAGCCGGCGGCAACATCGGCACCGAACTCGTCAAGCGTGCGGCGCCAGACGGCTACACGCTGTCGTTGTGCACGATCGGCACCTGCGCGATCAACGGCAGCCTCTACGCGAGGACCGGCTACGACCCGGCGAAGGACTTCGTGCCCGTGGTGCTCATCGGTGGCGTATCCAACGTACTGGTGGTCAACCCCGCGGTGCGGGCAAAGACCGTTCAGGAACTGGTCGCCCTGGCCAGGGCCCAGCCCGATCGCCTCAGCTATGGCTCGTCCGGGTTCGGCTCTTCGCCGCACCTGTCGGGCGAACTGCTCAAGTCGATGGCGAAGGTCGAGATCACGCACGTGCCGTACAAGGGCTCGGCGCCGGTGATCGTGGACCTGCGCGGCGGACAGCTCGACCTGTTCTTCGACAACACGCCGTCCATCCTCCCGCACGTGAAGTCCGGCGCGCTGCGCGCGCTCGCCACGACCGGGTCGAAGCGATCGAACGCCCTGCCGGACGTGCCTACCATGGAAGAGGCGGGCTTTTCCGGCTTCGTGATCGAGCCGTGGTGGGGAGTGCTGGCACCGGCGAAGACGTCGCCTGCGGTCGTGGCAACGTTGAACCGCGTGATCAACGAGCTGCTGAAGGATTCCACGGTCCGCAAGCGCTTCGAGGAGATCGACCTCACGCCGTGGGGCGGCAGCGCGCAGCGCATGGGGCAGCTGATCGGGTCCGAGACAGCCAAGTGGGGCAAACTGGTGCGATCGCGCGGCATCAAGGCGGAGTGACATGCACCTTCCCTCGCAACCCGTCGTCATGGTGGTGGCCGGCACGCTGCCGGCGGCCCGCGGTCTCGGTCCCTTCATGGACCTGTCGCAGGTGCTTCCGCTGTACGAGGACCGCCACGTCGCCGGCATGGTGGCCGGGGCCGGCTGCGCGCGGACGACCCACGCCATCCGCGAAATCGTGCGCCTCCTGCGTGGGCGGGGCATGCAGCCGCCGGGCGGCCCGCAGTGAAGATCACCGCGCTCGAAACCATCCGCCTGCCGGACCGGCCCAACCTGCTGCTGGCGCGCGTCCACACCGACGAGGGACTCATCGGGCTGGGCGAGACCTCGCGCGGTGCGCGCGCGGTCGAGGCGCAACTGCACGACCTGGTCGCCCCCTATCTGCTGGGCAAGGATCCGCTGGCCATCGCCCAGCACAGCCGCGCGCTGCTCGACACCTACCTCGGCTTTGCCAGCGCGGGTGCCGAGGTGCGCGCCGCCTCCGTGGTGGACATGGCGCTGTGGGACCTGTTCGGCCAGGCCGTGGGACAGCCGATCTACCAACTGCTCGGCGGCGCCTGCCGCGACCGCATCCGCGCGTACAACACCTGCGCCGGCTACCACTACAACACGCGTACCGTGGCGCGCAGACAGATCGGCGCGCACGACCGGGCCGAGGGCCCGTACGACGACCAGATCGCCTTCACCCATCGCGCGGACGAACTCGCCCACAGCCTGTTGGCCGAGGGCTTCACGGCGATGAAGATCTGGCCCTTCGACCCGCTCGCCCAGCGCGCGCACGGCAGCTTCCTGTCGCGTGCCGATCTCGAACTGGGCCTGGAGCCGTTTCGCAAGATCCGGAAGGCGGTCGGCGACCGCATCGAGGTCATGGCCGAGTTCCACTCCCTGTGGAACCTGCAGCAGGCCAGGCAGATCGCGCACGCGCTGGAGGAGTACCGGCCCTACTGGTCGGAGGACCCGATCAAGATGTGCGACGTCGCCACGCTCAAGACGTACCGCGCCGGCACCTCGATCCCGGTGTGCGGCAGCGAGACGCTGGGCGGTACCGCGCCCTTTCGCGACATGCTGCAGGCGCAGGCCGCCGACATCGTGATGCTCGACGTCGGTTGGTGCGGGGGCCTGACCGAGGCGCGCAAGATCGCTGCGCTGGCCGAGTCCTACCAGCGTCCGGTCGCACCGCACGACTGCAATGGACCTCTCGTGTGGGTGGCCTCGATCCACCTGATGATGCACATCCCCAACGCGCTCGTCATGGAGGCCGTGCGCGCCTACACCAGCACCTGGTATCGCGACCTCATCACCGACGTGCCGGTGCTGAAGGACGGTTTCATTTACCCGCTCACCGGCCCGGGACTCGGCACCCGCCTGCTGCCCGACCTGCTCGAGCGGGACGGCGTGATGGTGCAGCGCAGCGAGCTTGACTGATTGCCGCGGAGTACAGTGACGCCCGTCAGGAGGAAGCGATCATGATGAGCGAACGCCAGCGCCAGTTCCGCGAGGAATACAAGTCGCAGATCAGCCCGCTGTACAACGGGCTGGTGCACGTCGGCGTCATGTATGCGGTGGGCATCGCGGTGATCGCCTGGTGCCTGAGCCGGATGGAGAACGCCACCTGGGAATGGGCGCTGGTGATCCCCATCTTCGCCTTCTCAAACCTGTTCGAGTGGTGGATCCACAAGTACGTGATGCACCGGCTGATCGACGTGTGGGCCCTGCGCGCGATCTACGACCGCCACACCCGCCAGCACCACCAGTACTTCACCAACAACGAGATGACGGTCGACTCCACGCGCGAGTTCCGCATCATCTTCTTCCCCTGGCGCGCGCTCGCCACCTTCATCGTGTTGGGCACACCGTTCGCGCTCGCGCTGGGCTGGCTGATCAACCCCAACGCCGGCTACGTATTGATCGTCACCATGGTCGGTCAGTACCTGATCTACGAGACCTTCCACTACTGCTGCCACGTGCACGAGAACTGGTTCGTGCGCAACATGCCCTTCGTCAACACCATCCGGCGCCATCACACCGCCCATCACAACCAGGGCATCATGATGGATCGCAACATGAACCTGACCTTCCCCATCGCCGACTGGCTCATGGGCACCAGCGACCTCGACCGCGGCCTGCTGGGCCATCTGTTCAACGGCTACAGCGAGCAATACGTCAAGCCGGAGCTGAAACCGATCATCGACCGGCACACGCTGCGCCCCACGGATCTGTCGCAGCAGGGGGCATGAAGCAGGCCGGTGTCTCAGTCTATCGGGGCACGCTGCCTCAGCAACGCATCCACGCCGCACCATAGACGCAGCCCATCGCGCCAACTCACGTCCTGCAAGTCGACATGCGCGAGTCCGTCGAGCAGAAACAGGCGCGCACGACCTGGCGCGATTGCCTGTTTCAGCGCCAGGCTTTCCGTGAAGGGAATGATCGCGTCGTCGCGTCCGTGGAATAGCAGGAACCGCGCGGACATCTTGGACAGATCGTGGTGGGCGAGATCGAGGCGCTGCACTTCCGCGAGAACTTCGCGTGGCAGGCGGCGGAGCAGCGCCGGCGTGCGCAGCGGATCGCGATTCTCCAGCAACTGGTGGTACGAGCGGCCCTCCGGACCCAGCCGCTGCGCGAGATCCTCGATGGAGGCATTCTCGTCGGCCATCTTGCGCCGCGCCATCTTTTCCAGGATCGAGCGATCACTCGCATCCTGCAGGCGATCGACATTGGACAAGACGAAGACCCATTTGCCATAGCTGTTGGGTTCGAGATGGCGCCAGGGGCGGTCGGGGTGCGTGCCATCGCGAAAGTAGCCGGTGGTGAAGAACGTAATCACGGCGACCAGGTCGTGATAGCCGCCGACGCCGACGATGAAACGCACCTGGTCTCGCACGCCGGGCTCGCGCGCGGCCAGGATCGCAGGACCGAGTGCGTAGCTGATGCCGGCCACTCCCGTAATGCCCTGCGGGCTCCATTGTGGGTTCGCGGCCAGATACTCGATCGCCGCCACCAGCTCGGGGACCGCGTCGGCACTCAGCCGCAACTCCCGCAACCCCGCCATCTCGGCCACCAGCACGGTGAAGCGCATGCGCGCCAGGCTGGTGGCGAAGGCAACCAGGCGCGGGTCGTCCTTGCCGGCCTGTGCCGCGCCCGGCAAGAGGAGCAGGCCGGCGCGGCTCGGTTCCCGTGGCACGTAGACGTCTGCGCGGTAGTCGTTGCCGCCCTTCGCGTAGCGCACGCTGCGCCGTTGCGGCGCCGGCGTGGAGCGCTTCAGCCAGCTATCGCCCTCGGCTGCCGCGAGATCGAGCAGCAGCGCCGCCGATTCGATGGGATGACGCGGGATGCAGCCGCATGCTGCCAATCCCGCCGCCAACAGCAACAGGAGCGAGCACGCGCCAAGCAGCCGCCAGCGCGCACATCGTCGCTTCCTGCAGCTTATCGAGCGCAGCGATCGGCGGCCGGGCCAAACATTAGGCGGCGCCTGCGCGCGACGTCGCCCCATTCCGTTTTCGAGTCTCGTACCGGCGAATCGGCCTCAGCGCGGCCTGAGCGGAATCGCCAGCGGCCGCAGCGGTGATGCCGTCCCACCTCGGAGCTTGAGCGGGGATGCGATGAACACGAACTCGTAGACCTCATCCTTCGAAAGGTCCTCCAGCCACATCGCCTCGAGCAGCGAAACGCCCTGCTCGGCTTGCAGGTAGCTGTGCACCGGCACGAAGTTCTCGGGATCCTTCGACGGGAAGTGCTCCACGCCGAAGTTGTCCGCACCCACGAGCATGGTCTTCTGCCCTTCCACCAGCCACTGCGCGGCTTCCAGGCCCAGGCCCGGCTGGTCGGCCAGGCGATACTTTGCCTGATCCGGCCACAGGTTCATCACCCCGGTGCGAATCAGGACGACGTCGCCCGGCTGCAGCGAGGTGTTCTGCGCCTGCAGTGCCCGCTGCAGGTCGGCTACGGTGATGGCGTAGGAGGTGGGGAGATGGGTCACGCTCTTCGCGCGCGCCACGTCGATCAGCACGCCGCGCGCGACGATGTGCGGATACTTGTCCATCCCCGACTTGGTCCAACCGCGAACGCCGAGCGCGTCCTGTTTCCAGATCTGGCCCCGCAGCCCGTAATGATTGAGCGCGTCGATGTGGGTGCCGGTGTGCGTGTACATCGAGACCGCATCGCCGGAGTAGGACAGCAGCTCCTTGCTGGGATCCTGGGCGGGCGTGTGCGTCATGAAGATCTGGAAGGTGGGGTCGCCGAAGGGCGCGCAACAGGTGGGCATGCCCACGAACAGATCGACGCCCAGATCGTAGACCTTGCCGCTCGCGATGCGGCCGAGGACGTCGAATCGCGAGGCCTCGGTCATCATATTCAACGTGCCGATCTCGTCAGCAGGCCCCCACGGACTC
>CAZNBS010000134.1:0-13477 GCA_964570955.1 uncultured Burkholderiales bacterium
CATGCTGCATCAACGCCTTCTCCCAAAGAGTCCGCTTTGGAAGTAGCGTTTGTGCCGTGCAAGACACTATCTGGACACCGAGTCCTGCTTCGACGAGGTAAGGAGCGATCTCACGCGGCTCTGCTGGGGCGTGGTCTCCTCGGATTCCAAGTTCGAGTCGGACCGCGGGCCTAACGTAGTTCTGCGCTCCATAGTCATCGGCCTCGAGCGCTGAGGGATAAGTGAACACCAGACATTCGGGGTCGTTGTCATCCACCGCGACGGACCAGCCTTCGCCTCCTATGACCCCTCGGAAATCATCGCTAATCGCTTTGAGGAAGTCGCCGCAGACGTATGCGCGGCACTTTTCTCGCAAGTCCTCCAAAAGCCGCTCCCGGGCGTTGGACCCGAGCTCAGGGTTGCCTGGATCGTTTGCCCCATCAAATCCGAAGTGCGCGCGGTCGAAGACGAGATCGATGTCCTCGGAGAAGCGCTCGATGAGGCTGTAGGCTTTCGACAGTGAAGTGCCGCCTTTAAAGAGCAAAGGCGGCCCACCGTTGAGCCCGAAAAGCCGCGAAAGCGTCCAACAGACCCAGAAATCCTTCTCAAGGATGACGGGCGATAGCTGTCGTTGGGGTGGCAGCCTAGTCGATGCCGCTCGGAAGACCGCTGACCGCTCGGAATGAGGTAACCGGGCTACTTCATCCACGAGTGGCCGCTTTTGCTGCCTGTATCTTGGCTAATGCCTTCTTCACCCACACAGGAGCAGGTTGAAGGTCTCGCTGAACCTGGGGGAACACCTTATCTGGCAAAGTCCGCGCCAAGCGATCGAACACCTGATGATGATGATCGTCGTTGTTATTGATCACGCTCGGGCGAACAGCGCGGAGAGCCTGCAGAACGACCCCAGCGGGTTTGCCTGCTCCGATCATCCGTGTGGCTCCAGCGTGCTTCAAATTGAGCACCACCCCACCCGCGGTGATCGTCCGGGACGGGCCAGTAGTAAGGTAGACTTGTCGTGCCGGCACTTGTGTTGAGAGACCAAGCGAGTTCGCTGCAAGGGCCGGATCCACCTGGAGCCCTCCCTTCAGTTTGCGCCCCAAGGCAGCAGCCACTTTGGCTCCACTGGGAGGCACCACACCTACGATTTGGCTGATTCGCGGGAAGTCGTAGATGCCGCGACGCAGGCGGCGAATCTTCTTCGCGCCCGCCAGCCGGGACAGGGCTTGATCGACCGCCGCGCGCGACCCTAGATCGAGGAAATCCTTCGCGGAGAAAACCCATCCGCGCCCTTTGCCTCGAATCCTGGCCAGGACTGCTTTAGACACTGCTTTCATTGATCCCGTGACCCTGCGTCAATTGCCAAAATCTGTCAGAAAAATTATCCGTTTTTTGAGCAAAAAGATCAAGTTCCTCCTGTCAGAACGTGCACGAACCAGCCACCCCCGCAATCAAATACTAACTTATTGATATAACTAAAGAACAACGATATATCGCATAGCTACTTGTCAGAATTGTATGAGGTTTTTTAACCGAGAAAGTGATTAAGTTTACGACCCGCCAACAGGCGATCCCTCAGCCTTTGTTATCTAATCCGCCATCTAGAATCTTTTATCTTTATAAACAGCAGGATAGCTCGAATGCTCCAGCCTTCCTCAGGCCGAGGCGATCCGCCAACCGCCTGATTCGCGCTACCAAGAACCCGCCCACAAGTTGGGCGGAAGCTGCGAGCCATCGACTACGGACTACGTCTGCGTTTCGCTAAAATCCTCTCTCGCCAGCTTGAGAATCGCCATTCCATGTCTGGCTTGCTTTGGAGACGGACCCTTTTCCCAACCGCTTGCCGCGTAGCCGGCGAGCGTGTGCGCGATCCCGATCTGCCACTTCTGTAGCCTTCCGGTTTTGTTGCCCCAGGCATGGATCCGCAACCACTCCTCGCCACTGACTTTCTTGCAAGCCTCGATGTTCGCCAAGTCCGTCGGGGTTACGTCTGGTGCGTAAGTCGCCCCGCCTTCGCGAGCCAGTTCGGTCTTTGTGGGGAGCCGACAGAGCTCGGGAGGCAACTGATCAGGCAGGGCAAGCGAAGCCTCCCTGACAACCTCCCAGCACTTCTCCTTTTTTGCCCATTCGGAAACCATCCTTCCCTGCGCCGAGTCCCGGAGGATTCGCTCCACTTCGTGCGCCCATGCGCGTAGCAGCTCCTCAAGCTGTGGGGAAATTTGCTGCGAGTTCCAGATCAGGTCAAAGTCGAGTCGCCCGCCAGTTCGCGATGCCAGATACGCCACGAGATAGGTGACGATGTTCGCTTGATAGGCCGCAAACTCCTCTTGTCGCACGATTCGCTGCACCACCCGATAGAGAATAGCCTTGGCAACCAGGTGCCGGAAATAAATCTCGTCCGGGAGCCAGTCGGTTCGCTCCGTCGCTCGCAATGACTGCATGAACTGCTCGAAATTCTTCTGGGCGCCGTAGCTCACGAGGTGCGGCCGCTGCTCCCAGGTGTTCAGGAATTTCGCGAGCTCGGTCTTGGTAAACTTGCGTTGCGGTGGCGTCCGCTCCTTGAAGCGACGAAGCGCTGCCGCCGTCGATCCTTCCCCCGCCTTGGCGACCTGATACTGGCCCCGCGCACGCTCGTAGAACCAGCGTCCCTGGCCGCCGGGGCACCAGATGACGTTGGAGAGCCGCTCGAGCTCCACGTGATAAGGGTCGTTTGCGGAGAAGTCTGCAACCTGGACCACGTTCTGGCTATTCGCGTAGCGCGAAACGAGACGCACCATTTCCTCGAGCTTCCCTTGCTCGGCGAGGATGATCTTCGCAGGAACGAAGACCGAGCTGATGTCCGCCTTGTCTACCTTGCGCGCCCGATGGATTGACGCCGTAGTCTGACCGCCGTTGACGATCTGGAGGCCTTTCACTGAACGGATCCCCAGCCCGCCGCCCGACAGCGTTTCGGTGACCAGCTCGTCCACCGTGATTACAATGCCGTTGTTATATGCGACAAAACGCTCAGGCGCCTCCGAAAGCGTCTTGCGGATGCCCTTGTTGACTTTGCCCGTGATCGAGAGGAAGGAGCGGACGTTGAGTTCCAACAGTCGAGCCCCGTATTCCTCGTAGAGCGCGACGAGGATGTCGCCAGGGATGACCGTGAAATAGGCGGTGTAGTCGATCATCGGTCTTGGCATCGGCAGGCACCGCAGCGGCTCACCGAACAATTCCTTGAAGTCTATGTCCACCTCTTCGCGTGGCAATCCGGCACGCCGCGCCCGGAATAACCGCTCTACATCCCAGATCTCGAACTTCAACGGCTTGCCGTCCACCTCGGACGGATCGAGCTTTTTCGCCGCTGACAAGCCGTTTGTGAGCACGAAGACCCGCACCTCCGCTAGTCCGCGGGCCAGCGAATTCATGCGGGCTAACATCTCGTATGCTTCGGATGCAGGCTCTACGCGCGCGTGGAACCCTGCCACGGCGGCGTCGAACGCCCGTCGACCACGGGTGGCTGCACGGACTATCTCGTCGCGCGGAACGGGCACAAGCGGGGGGCGATCGTGGAAGATCGTCGTGAATAGATCGAGCCGGTCCTCGTCCTCATTCACGCCGTATCCCAGCAGCCTGATGACCGAGCCGTGAGGTCCGCTTCCTTCGTAGAAGCAAACGGTGGTGTTCTCGGACGCCCCAAGCTCGCAGAGCTGCTCGATTACCAGATCAGCGAAGACCGTTTCCGAATACGGCCCACCCGCGGAGGAATTCCCCTCGAATACCTTGTCCTGCACCTCCGCAAGGAGCTCTTGAGCGTAGGCCACGAGTTCTCGGTCGTCATTCATGTCGATCGGTGAATTAGGTGGCTCTCAACGATGTCTTCAGTTACCTGTTGGCCCGCGCAGGCAGACAGGTCCACCCTATAGCGCAGGTCGAGGACCCCCTGACGCAATTCGTTTCGCCGGACTCTCGGGAACTGGTCGTTGACGGCGAAGAAGCGGCAGTAAGCCGCCCGCCAACGGTTGGCGGTGTAGAACCGCCGGTGGATGTCGCTGTAGCCATACTGGAGCAACCTCTCCTCAAGCAATGCGCGCCCCCGGTTGATAGGTTCTCCCGCAGCCTCCCGCACACGGTCCACGAGGTCTGGCAGGCAGTCTGCCTGAACGTCGATCTGCAGTAGATAGTGAACGAGGAAGAGACGGGTGGCTGTCGACTCGTCGAGCTGGTCGACACCGCTCACGGAAAATGCAAAGTCGTTCGTCGAGGATTTTACTTCCAGCTCCGCGGTCTCGAACCTGAAATCCCTAAGCCCGCCACTCGGCCCCTGCCAAGCCTCCATCGCAGCGGCGACATCGACGCCGCGGGCGAGCATCCAGCGAACGAACTGCAGTTCGCCATACAGCCCCTCCTGCTCCTGGGGCGAAAGTCCCTCCGAGTGCGCACGCAGAAACGCTTGCCATACCTTGAGGCGGTTCAACAGCCGCATCACCGCATCCCGAGTCTCGGTAGCCTCCAGCGCAAATGCAGACACGTCCTCGGCGAGGACCTCGAAAATCTCCTGGCGGCCAGCGTCGGCGACCAACAAGCAAAGCCGGACTTGGCCTCTAGGGCCGGGCCGGATCGGCTCGGGGACGACCTCGAAGCCGGACGCCGATGGGAACTCGCGAACACCGACCAGGGCGTCGGCGTCGACCTCAAGAAGGACCGCCTTCCGCTGGTCGGGCAATCTCAGGGCGCCATACAAAGGAATCCGGCTGGCTGCGTCGAGCCTACGCGCGAGCCACCCTGCTTGCCGCTGCGGCTCGGACAGGAGCTGCTGCCACAGCTGACCGATACGCGTCATTGCTCTCCGCCGTATTCCTGGTTCCAGTAAGTGTTGTTGACCGTGTATGCCACCGTCGTCGTGGTATCGCTCGCAGGGAAGCTCAACCCGAAGCCCATTAGAGGGCCGTCAAAATCCAACTCCCCTGGCGTAGGGCTGAGGGGATAGAGAAGCATCAGCCCCGTTTCGGGATGGCCTGCAATCCCGCGCGCTGGGTCGCCTTTGCCTCGGACATGCCGGAGGTGAATGCCCGACGGCTCTGCTGGTTCGTCCTTCCGCCGGCTGGAAGCGAGGCCCAGACGATACTCGTCGATTGCCATCGCGAGCGCCGCTTCATACTGCTCGGGCCCGAGGTCGATCGCCTCATCGCGAGGGGCAAGTATCCGCCGAATGATGAAACGTCCCTGAGCTTTCTGGTCGGCGAGGGAGGTGCTTCTCTCGTTGGGCGCCCGAAAGATCTGATTCACGCGATGCCCGGCTACCGACACTTGTCCCGTCCCGGCTTCTCCGGACATCAGAGCAACGGTCCAGGACGTAAGCTCGCCGATGCGCGCCTTCTGCTCGATGAAGTCGGCCAGAACCGCGCAGTTCACTTTCACGGCCGACTCGTGCGTCGAATAGCCTCGCAGGAAGTCGACGAGGATCTCGTGTCGCACGTCAGCCCACAGGAGGGACCCGTCCCACGTGTGCCTGCCGGTGCCGCGGCGCTGCTCGGGACTCGTCTCCGACGGAGAGCCCAGACGCTCGATCATCCGCTCGGTGGCAGCTAGGTTCGCGCGAAGTTTCGCTCGGTCCCGAAAAAATACGACCGTCTCCTGGATAGCTCCCGAAAAGGAAAGCCGGAGCTGCGTAGCGTTCCGCATCTTGACCCGTGATGTCGCGAGCAGAACCGGATGGGAGCGGACCTTCAGTCCATAGTCCCGTGGCGTTCCGCCGACGGCCGCCATGTGATCGAACTCGGCCCTGAGCTCCTCGCTGGCCTCCGTGATGTGCTCGAACCACTCGTCGAGTTCGGTCGTCGTGTAGAGGCGGCAAAGGTCCAGGTAACCGGGTCGGTAGCCGAACCAGCGCCCCATCTGCATGAGCGTGTCATACATCCGGGCCGCTCGGAGGAAGTAGCTCACGGTCAGGCCCTCCAGTGTCAAGCCTCGCGAGAGCTTCTCCCCGCCGATCGCGATCACCGAGAAGCCAGTGTCGCGGTGCGTCTCGTAATCCAGGATGTCGCCAGCCGACCCGTCGACTTGACGGATGGTCAGATCCTGCACAAGTTGGGCAAGGATAGGCTCGATCTTTCCCCACGGAATCTCGACGAGCGCTTGATCGCCCAGCTTGCGGCGCAGCTCCCGCGTCCTCGGTGCGAAATCCGACTCCCACAGGTCCCGCAACGCGGTAAGGATCGGTGCCGCGCCCGCCCCTTCGCCATATACCAGTCGCCGCCTCAGTGAAGTCAGGTATTCCGCCACCTGATTTCGCACCTGGGTCTGCACGGCGGTAAATCGGGTGACGTGGATCAGCATCGAGTTGTGGTGAGGTCCCGGCGTCCGGACACGGCGGGCCGCCACCGCCAGCAGGAACGCGTGGATAGCCTGCCTCAGCGACGGTGGAATCTCCTGGGCGCCTTGATAGACAGGGACATGCGTGTTGCGGTGCCTTGGAGGCATCCATCCACGCCGCTGGCTCGTGTCTGTCGGGTCGACATGATCGTCGACGTGGCGCACCAGTCCCAGGGGCTCGTGGTCGCCTCGGCCGTCGAGACCGAAGATTCTTGCTGGACCGGCGTAGTTCGACGGCGCCGGAAGATTTATGATGAAGCTCCGGGGAAACAGGTCTTCGCCTTCCTCTGCAGTGCGTCCCTGCTCGTGGATGAAGATGTTGGCGAAGGGAGTGGCGGTATATCCGACGTAGGCGGATTTCTGGAAGCAGTAGAGCAGTCGTCTGATGCGTCTGTTGATCGTTTTCGGATCGTAGTCGGGGTCGGGGTTCCCGTTCTCGTCGAACTGCTGATCTCCCGTGTCTACGGACGAGTGATCCGCCTCGTCGTCGATCATCAGGAGGGGAATGTCCTGGACCAGCGGGCGACCGCTCTCCGGGTCCCGGGCGCTAGCTACCCGCTCTTCGACCCAGGACAGCAGGTTCTCGAGGACGCGCGCGTTCTTCTTGATCACGAACAACAGGGGCCGGCGCCCGGGCGTGATGCCTGCGTTGTTGGCTATGGTCCTGCTGAAATCGCCGTTGTCCGCCCGGTTCGTCAGGTAGTCGGGCATCAGCGCCAAGTCGCTGTCGATGAGCCCCACGCCGATCGGCCTGCGGCCTCCTGCATTTGCCGCGGACTGCGGCATTGTTTCGAACCCAAGGAACGCCTCGTCGAGCCGCATTTGCGTCTGGCTGCGGAGATTCTTGTGCGGACCCGCAAGGACGATGATGACCTTGTAGCCCGCATCGGCTGCCTTGCAAATCAAGCCGGTGTAGTTCGCGGTCTTGCCCGATTGCACGTGTCCGACGACCAAGCCTCGGCGATCCCATGGGCCCGCTCGGTTCGGATCCTCGAGCAGGCCGAGCGTGCGGTCGGTGAAGTGATCCAACCCATCAACCGCGTGGGGGGACCACTGTTCATCGAGCCACTGCCGATAGCGGGGCCAATACCTCCACCCCTCCTTTCTGCCGGCATCCAGCCACGGGACGTGACCGGTGTCGGACTGGAGGACCTGCTCTCGACCGATCCAGATGCTGAACCGGGTCTCGAGTTCCGCGATGACGCGCGACCGATCGACCGTATCCTTCCAGCGTGGCGAAATCGCGAGCACCTGATCGACCTTCTCGGCGATTCGTTCGGACGTGACCGGATCGTCGCCGATGTCGTTCTGAATCATCGCCTGTGCCATCTGCAGGACGGTGTCGAAATCGCTCTTCATGTGGCGTCGTCCCCTTCGAGTTCCATAATGACGGCCTGCACGAGCTCCGGGTATGCGTTGAACGGTTCGGATCCAAGCAGTCGTTCCATCGCTTGGTCGCGCGGCAGTCCAACCGTGTTGCGGAGATAGCCCCATACGCCCGAGAGGACCGGCCTTAATCGCTCCACGCTCATGTCATCGGCGGACGCGGGAACTTCCGATGCCTGCTCGGATGCTTCAAGCCAGATTCGTTGAACGGGCACCGATTGCTCGATCACGTCGAGCATGACCTCGATCTGGCCCTGATGCGCCCCGGCCGTCTGGAGGACGCCCGCGACAACGGGGTGCGACCGATCGATGCGGTATCGGACGCCGGACGCGCCGCTCGACGAGAGCCAGACGTTTACCAGCCTCGGTGACGCTTCGCGTGGCCCATACATGCCACGATGGATGAAGACGCGTCGGCCCCAGTCGCGTGCGTCCGCCGCGATTGCCTGAAGACGTGGCCTGAGGGCAGCGGGAGGCTTTGCGCGCGATTTCTTGACGTCGATGTCCCACTCGGAGTCGGCATCGTTCCTGAAGTCGAGGCGGATGCGGGCCAGTTTGAACTGCTCCTCCTTGGTCCAGACGCGCCCGCCAACCCCGAGACCAAGCCAGCTCCCCGGGACCAGCAATCTCCTGTTTCGGTAGACGTAGAAGCCCTGGTGCGCCGTCCAACCCTCGGCGCCCCCGGCATTCGCGAACTCCCGACCAGACAACCGGTCCTTGTGCGGGAGGACGAACGCCTGGACTTCCACCTCGGATTGGCCGGCTTCGAGGCGCTCCTGTGGCCGCCGAATCGTGGCAGGGTGCTGAGACAGAAACGGGTCCCATGCGGTGAGGCGGTTTGCGTTGCCCCGACCGTTTACGAACAGGCTCAGCGTTGGCGAGGAGCTATCGAGAAATCGATGAAACACCATCGCCAAATGGCGTGCAGTCCGCTCGACGATTTCGAGGAATAGCTCCTGCGCTTTCCGGTCAACCAGCTTGGTCCGCTCCACCAGTCTGTCGAGATCCTCCCAGACGACCAACGTGCCGGACTCCAGAGGTTGGAGCAAGTCCAGCAGCTTCTCGGACCCGGGCTTCGGGGTCGAGAGAAGTGTCCAGTCTCTTGCGACCTTCGCGACATAGTCCAGGTCCCATCGCCGAACGCCGATCGCAGTGCTTCCACGACGCTTGCTGGCAACAGTCAGGACACGACACTGCGAGAACGACGCCGTCTTGAGTCCCAGCCCGAAACGGCCAAGATCTCCCGGAAGCCTTGTGGCGGTCGGGTCCGCGGAACCGAGGCGCATCGCTTCCGTGAGCTGCTCGACCCCCATACCTGCGCCGTCGTCCAACAGGGTGACATGCGACCCCTGCCCATCCCAGGTCATGTCCAGCCAGACGTGCCTCGCGCCTGCCGAGATGCTGTTGTCTACGAGGTCAGCGACAGCCGCCTCGGTTGAGTAGCCGACCCCCCTCAGGGACCCCATCAGCGCGGAGGCAAATGGCGGTGCAGAGATAGGTGCGGTTTCCTTCGACAAGTCAGCCTCGAGTCCTTCGACACGCGGGGTAAAGTCCAGCCCGGCCACGACGCGGCGACGGGCGTGGGCAGGTCCTATCTGCGCGTTTCCCCTTTGTTGTCTCATGGTTATGATAATGCCGCTTGGCGGAACCACGCCCCGTAGTGCGTCACCGTCGGTGTGGAATACTCCGCGGCTGCCCCGATCATGATATGCAGCCGGGCATGTAGTCAGCGACCGCAAACAACTCGAACGCAACTAGAGGATGAGGACATTTACCTGGAAACAGCTTGAGACGGCCGACTTGGTCGTCGATGCCTGTTATGAGGGTCGCCGCCAGGGAAATGCGGGAGACGACCCGCTCACGCGCCTCGTCGGGGTCAGCAATCAAGGGGGCTTCCGCTATCTGGGCACTGTGGACCGTCCAAGACTGATCGTTCTCACCTCGACCCTTGCCGATCCCGACTGGCCCGACGAACTTGATCCCGAGTCGGGAGTCTTCACCTACTTTGGCGACAACAAGAAGCCCGGAAGGGAGCTCCACGACACGCCTCGTTTCGGCAACCGATTACTGCGTGACGTGTTCAACGCGGCCCACGCGGGACCGAACCCCAGGCACGCTGTGCCGCCGATCCTCGTGTTCTCCAACGCGGGGAAGTGGCGCGATTTCATCTTCCGGGGCCTTGCCGTCCCCGGCGCTCCGGGTCTCGGCCAGACCGAGGATCTGGTTGCTCTCTGGAAGGTCAAGGGCGGCCAGAGGTTCCAGAACTATCGCGCGAAGCTGACGATCCTTGACGTTCCCGTCGTCGGACGCGAGTGGATCGCGGAGATCCAGGCTGGCCGGACAATGACCGACCAATCGCCCAGGCCCTGGCTCGCCTGGTGTGAACGGGGCGAATTCCAAGCACTCAAGGCTATGCCCTCCGTCGCGATCCGGTCACGCGACGAGCAGCTCCCCAAGGACCCATACCTTCGTCGGATGCTCGAGCGCATACATTCCTTCTTCTCCAGCGACCCGTTCGCATTCGAGGCCTTTGCCGCCAGGGTCCTCCCGCTGCACTTCGGCGCCGTCACGAGCATCGATTTGACGCGACCCTACCGCGACGGGGGGCGCGACGCGGTTGGGACCCTTCGCGTCGGACAGGGCAGCTCGTCGATCGAAGTCGAGTTCGCCATGGAGGCGAAGTGCTATTCGCCTGACAACTCGGTCGGAGTCCAGCAGCTCTCGCGGTTGATCTCGCGCCTTCGTCACCGGCAGTTCGGCGTGATCGTGACAACCTCTTATCTCCACTCGCAGGCGTATCGCGAGATCGCCGAGGACCGCCACCCGGTGGTTGTCATCTCAGGAGGCGACCTAGTGGAGATCCTCGTCAGGAACGGCGTAAACGACAAGGACACGCTCGAATCGTGGCTCCGCCCCGCAGATCGAAACCACCAAAAGTAGGCCAGGCAAGGCGGAAGGCGAGACGCCGCCATCGCGGCGACATCATGTCGCCCCAGAAACGCAGTGCCCTGATGGCGCGGATCCGTGGCAAGGACACCGGGCCCGAGCGCCTTCTCGCGCAGGAGTTCTCGAAAGCGCGTCTCCGGTGGACGAGTCACGATCCGACACTTCCGGGAAGACCTGACTTCGTCTTCCGACGCAGGAAGGTCGCCGTTTTCGTCGACGGTGACTTCTGGCACGGCTGGCGCTTCCCCGTCTGGCGCGACAAGCTGAGCGAGAAGTGGGAGGCGAAGATCCGGGCTAACCGGCTTCGCGACGCGAGCGCCCATCGGAGGCTTCGCCGTGCCGGCTGGCAAGTGATAAGGATCTGGGAGCATCAGATCGATCGCAATCTGGCCGCGTGCCTCGCTCGCGTGCTGTCGGCGCTCGCCTGAAGCAGGCCCCGCACGCCCCTAGGGGAAGTTGGGACTAGCGCTGCGGGCTGCGACCTGGTATATAGCGTCCCGATGAGAATCCGGACACTCGACCTGTTCGCGGGCTGCGGAGGAAGCAGCTACGGTGCCCGTATGGCGGGCGCCAGTATCGTTGGCGCAGTTGACGCGTGGGGGCTCGCCACGGAGACCTACAGAGCCAATTTTCCCGGAAGCAAGGTCATCGCGAAGCGCCTGGAGGACATTAGCCCCAAGTCCCTCCGGAAGGAGATCGGACCGATCGATCTGTTGTTGGCTTCTCCGGAATGCACGAACCACACGTGCGCAAAGGGGAGCGCAAGACGTTCAGAGACAAGCAGGAAGACCGCTTTCCAGGTCCTCAGGTTCGCTCGCGAGTTCAAGCCTCGGTGGCTGGTTATCGAGAATGTGACGCAGATGCGTCAATGGCGGCGATACAGGCGCTTCCTCGCGGAGCTCGAGGAGTGCGGCTACAAGTTGACGGAGCAGGTGCTCGATGCGAAGGACTTCGGCGTTCCCCAGACGCGCCGCCGCCTGTTCATCCTCGGTGACAGGGAGGCCGAGCCGAAGATGGTAGTGCCGAGGAAGCCGCGCCGGCCGCCGACGATCCAGCGAGTCCTCGATGGCAACGGGAAGTGGAAGTTTCGACCCCTGCTTTCGGAGAGTCGCGCCAACAACACGATCGTCCGCTATCTAACGGGGCTTGAGCGCGTGGGACCCAGCAAGCCGTTCCTGCTCGTCTATTACGGCAGCGACGGCGGTGGTGGATGGCAGCGCCTAGACCGCCCGCTCCGGACGGTCACGACCGTCGACCGTTTCGGGCTAGTAGACCCCGATCCCGATGGCCCACGAATTCGAATGCTGCAGGTGCCGGAGCTCCAGCGGGCCATGGGGTTCGGTCGCGATTTCAAGCTGAACGGCGGTTCCAGGCGCGACCGTATAAAGCTCCTCGGAAACGCCGTGTGTCCTCCGGTCCTGGCGGCAGTCGTCCGTTCGCTCGCGTCCTACGGCTCTCTTCGACGGCCTGCGAAACGTCGAGTCAACGGACGCGTTCGGTAACACGGGTCGTGGATCCCCGATCGGCGGGCGCTGACGCAAGCCTTTCGCTGGCGCGCCCCATAAGATTTCTTGTCTGCACCGGCAGGATTTTTCTCGCAATGGGCCTCTGTCCTCAAGGATTTTCTAAGACTCCTGCCCTATCTCCTTCTCGGGTCAGGCCTGCGCGATCCGTGCCCCCAGCGCCGGAGGCGACGCGTCCTAGAAAACGCAGCAACCCGGAAAAACGGTAAAGGGCTTCGATCTATCGAGCTCAGCGGGAGACTGACCGGATGATTCGGTCCTGCTGCAACGCCCGGATGTGGTGATAGACGCCCTGGCGTGACATGACCACTCCATGGCGTTCGCGAAGCAAACCAGCGGCCTGGACGTAGCTACCCCCGCAGCGAACCCAGGCGTCCCAGACCGCCAATCGCACCTCGGCATTCTGCAGCGTGAACTGGCGAACGCGTGCGACCTTCTTCTCAAGGAGTGTTCTGACCCGTATCTGCTGGAAGAGATAGGCAGACAGGATTGCGGGATCGTCCTGAGCTAGACGAACGGCAGTCTGTCGGTTGACGGGCAGCTCGATCAGCTCGGGGATCCAAGGTCTTTTCAGCGCCGTCTTGCAGTAAAGGTCAAAGAGGGCTGCCTGAAGGGCTGCGTCTTCCTTGTTCCGGATTCCGATCGAGACCATGGCGTAGGTCAGTCAGTAGTGAGTTGGTTTTCAGGATCACGATCCGTTTAGGAGGCGAGTCAAGCGCCTATCTCAGGGATCTCTCCGGGTTTTCCGTCGTGAAACGCCGCGACAGGTCACGCAGCGCATCGCGGATCCTTTCCTTGAGCTCGCTGTCAGCGCGAGTGGCGAGGTGGTGCTTGCGCCGGTCGCGCCTCGCTGGCGGAGGTAGTTCGCGATGACCGCGTCCAAGCACTAGGTCCAGCCGGCGACGGTGGGCATGGTCTGCCGCTGTTAACGGAGGCTGCGGGGCGGCGAGCGACTCGGGGATCAGCCGGCGAAACGCGAAAAACGGAGTCAGGGCCTCAAAGCGAACCTGCCCTGATCGATCGATCGAACCGAAGTCC
Source organism: uncultured Burkholderiales bacterium (assembly GCA_964570955.1). Taxonomy (GTDB): domain Bacteria; phylum Pseudomonadota; class Gammaproteobacteria; order Burkholderiales; family SHXO01; genus SHXO01. The sequence continues at coordinate 13,227 of CAZNBS010000134.1, forward strand.
CTTGGCAGGCTTGACCCGGGAAGGGTGGTTTCGACCCGAGCGCGGTGGAGATCGGGGTTCTCGATCGGAATTCCGGCATCTCGATCTTTGAGGTAAACGCGAAACGCGATCACATCTTGTTTGATCAAGAGCGTGCGGTCGGGCCGGAACTCCCTGATGTTCTCGACGCGGGTGGTTAGCCCACCTGACTCGATCTCGAGATCGCCTTCCGCCGCAATTCCGTGCTTGAGGCGAAGGACCATCGCCTCAAG